>CANQEH010000003.1 GCA_947594835.1 uncultured Acetatifactor sp.
GTGAAATCCGGCCGCAGCGCCAATGTGTTTCCCTCTTTGTCAAAAAATTTGTACAGCTCCCTGCTGGGCGTCGTCCCGATCTGGCTGGAAAACACGTCAAAAAATTCAAAGGTAGGCGTCTGGATATCCTGATAGCCGTAGAGCCGGATGCTCTCATGGAGCTTTCTCTCCACTTGCAGTTTTCTCTCGTATTCCCGCCCGTAGATGTCTCTCACACCTTCGGGGGTGTGCAGCAGTCTCTTGCTCATCCCGTCTCCCTTATCCGGCGTTTTCTTCCTGTGGGGCAGCCGCGCCCAATTTGCTTTCTTGCTTTAAAGCATTAACTTGATAATGTGGCAGAGAATTAAATTAAGTGGAGTATACCAGAAACCTTCCCGCCAGTCAAGCCCCCTCACCCTCTGTCTTCCAGATCCTTCTGAAGCGCTTCCAGATACGGCACTAAAATCCCGTGCTTTTTGGGGAGAACATAGGCAGGATTCAGCTCCTCATACCGGAAGCTCTTCCTGCCGCCTTCCCTGGCCCGGTTCCAGAAGAACAAGAGCATCTCCAGGGGCAGGTAGTACAGCACGTCCTTATGGGTGTAATAGATCAGGAAAAAGGAAATGCCGCCCTGTTTTTCAAAGGCCTCCATAAACTTCACCTGATGTTCATGGATATTCTGAAGGGCAAAGGTGTCCACGGCGCACTCCTTGGCGTCGAAGCACACGGGATAGCCCTGCACCGCCCCGATGTAGTCCACCGTGCTTTTCTGTTCAAAATAGGCCAGAGTGATCTGGCGGTGTTCCTTATCCATCCGGATGGGCGTGATGGGCGTTGGCACCTTCTGGATCAGCGCAAGCCCCGCCTCCGCATATTTTTCATTGGTGCGGTTGATCATATCCTCCAGGGCAGATCCCCTGAGGCCTCTGGAATTCCATGTCGCCATATCCTTCCTCCAGATTCAGTTCATTGATGAGACGCCGAAACAGCGCCGGAAGGGGCGCGGTGAAGCTTCGCCCGCACAGAGCCTCTCCCACCGGGGGTTTTGTGTCCTCCCGGGGAAATTCCACCCGGAAGGAATGGAGCAGCTGATGGGTAAGCCCGTACTTCTCCTGCAGCATCCGATTGAGCGCCTTGTCCCCGTACTTAAAATCCCCGATCAGGGGATGGCCGATGGAGGCCAGATGGGCCCGTATCTGATGGGGCTTCCCGGTGATCAGTTCCACCTCCAGAAGCGTAAACGCTTCTCCCACCGCCAGAGGCCGGTAAGCCGTCCGGATGGGATCTCCCCGGGAGGCGTCCCCGTCCCGGGACAGCCGCACCCGGTTCCGCTTTTCATCCTTTTCCAGATATCCCTGCACCAGGGCGGCCTCCTCCAGGCGGCCTGCGCAGATGGCCAGGTAAAACTTCCGCACCTTCCGCTCCCGGATGCAGCCGCTCAAGTACTGCAGCCCCGGCAGGGAACGGCCGCAGAGCACAAGCCCCGAGGTATTCCGGTCCAAACGATTGCACACGGAAGGGCGAAACTCCGTCAGCTCCCGCCCAAAGCCCGGCTCTTTCTCCAGCAGATACCCGATCAGCCATTCATTCAGGCTCAAAGAGCCGTTTTCCGCCTTCTGGGCCAGTACCCCGGCTGGCTTGTCCAAAAACACCACATGGGCGTCCTCGTACACCACCCGGATCCCCTCCAGGCGTCTGTAAGCCAGCCGGTATTCCCGGAAAAGCCCCTCCGAAAAGTCAGCCTCCCCGTTTTCCCCATTTCTTCCCCGGAAGGCGGCATAGGTTTCCTCCGAAAAAAAGAAACAGACAATGTCCCCCTGGGCAAGGATCTCCGGCCCCTGGGCCTTTTTCCCGTTCAAGGTGATGTTTTTCTTTCGCAGCATTTTGTAGAGAAAGCCGCCTCCCGCCTGGGGAAGGTGCTTGTGGAGAAATTTATCCAGACGCTGTCCGGCCTGATTTGCGCCGATGGTCACAGACTGCATAAGCCCCTCCCCTCAGAGCAGGATGCTCTTTAGCGTGGCCAGGATGGAGGCGGTGGTTTCCCGATCCTCCTCCAGCGCCTCCATCTGCTCCAGACGGGCCATGTACTTGTCCAGATCGGTAAAAATCTTTACGCTCACATCTTTGTGTCCGTCCAGCCGCAGATGCTCCTCCAGATGCCGGTAAAATTCCTTCTCTGCAAAATCTTTCTGCTCCGTGTAGCCGCAGACGGTCTTTCCCCGCACCGCCAGATGGCCCACCTCAAAATTCTTCCGATAGGAAGTAAACACACAGTCGTACAGACCGCACAGGGTCTTACAGTGGGCCGCTATCTGCTCTGCAGCCTCCTCCCGGAGGCTGTCAAACCGGAAAAACATGATGGTTCCCACCAGGCTCTTGCTGGCGGGTAAAAGCCCCAGCACCGCAACGATGCTGAGCAGGTTGACCCGGCTTTTGGGATTGGACAGCCCCGCCGCCAGCAGGGAAAAGACGTTGCCCTCCCCGGGGGTGAGCGGAGCCTGCGTCTGGACGATGCCCGCAAAAAATAGGGCAAGGGGCAGGAAAAAATAGAGCGCCGTGCGAAGCAGCTCATATTTTTTCTGTGTGTCCAGATACCGCCTGGAACCTTTTACCTGCTCTGTGGTAAACATCCGCCTGATCTGCATATTCCCTCTCATTCCTCCGCCCCGTCTCTGCGGTCATCTGCCGGGAGAAGCGCAAGCCCCTGTAAGAGCAGGCCGTGGGGAATGAGCTTCGTCAGGGCGTAGAAGGCCTTGATGGGCAGGGAATACACGGACACAGGCCTTTTGTAAAGGGAATCCCTGAGCGCCTGCTCCACCACGTCCGCCGCCTCCACCAGAAACCACTTCTTCACAGCCAGCACGGTGCCGTCTTTCTCCGCGATGTCAAAAAAGGGCGTGTCCACCGGCCCGGGGCAGACGCTGGTCACATAGACGCCCCTTCCCTTTAACTCGGCCCCCAGCGCCCTGGAAAAGCTGTGCACATAAGCCTTGCTGGCCGCGTACACCGCAAAGCCCGGCTGGGGCATAAAGGCCGCGCTGGAAGCCATCTGGATGATCCGGCTGCCCCTTCTCATAAAGGGGAGCAGCCGATAGGTCACTTCCGTCAGGGCCTCGCAGTTTAACCGCACCATACCCAGAGTCTGCTCCCTGTCCAGCCGGTCAAAGGGGCCCATCACGCCGTAGCCAGCGCCGTTTACCAGGATCCGTATCACAGCCTCCCTTTCCCGCAGGGCCTGCTCCAGTTCACAGAGCTTTTCCTTGTCCGTCACGTCCATGGCAAAAATCCTGGCCCGATGGCGCAGAGCAGCCGCCACTTCCTTTAACCGCTCTCCGCTCCTGGCCACCAGCCAGAACTCGTCCACCCTGTCAAATCCCTTGTCCATCTGCAGGGCAAATTCCATTCCAATTCCGGAGGACGCCCCGGTGATCACGATGACATTCATACAAAAATACCTCCCTTCCCTTTCAGGGCATCAGCCCGTAAAAATCCTCGATAAAATAATCCGCCAGCGCCCGCTTTTCCTCCCTCTGGGGGTAGGAATAGGGGTCGTCCACGGCGCAGACCCTCATTCCGGCGCTCTTTCCCGCCTGGATGCCCGGCAGGATATCCTCAAACACCAGACACTGGGCAGGATCTGCCTGGAGCTTCCCGGCCACCGCCAGATAAATGTCCGGTGCCGGCTTGCCCCGCTCTACGTCGCATCCCGTCATGATACAGCTAAAATATTCCTTTAAGCCGTGCACCCGGGCGATATTCTCCACCAGCTCCCTGGAATTGCTGGTGGCGATGCCAAGCTGGATGCCCTCCGCCCTGCAGGCTTTCAGAAACTCCAAAGCCCCGGGCTTGAGCGGCACTTCCTCCGCGTATTTATCCCAGGCCATCCGATTCCAGTCCGCCTTGATCTGTTCCAGCGGATCCGGCAGGGAGAAAAACTCCTTGAAATACACCGCCGTCTCGTGGAAGCTCATGCCCTCGATGTTTGCCTGCAGATCCTGCGGCATCGGGATTCCGAACCGCCCCAGGTATTCTATATCGATGGCTCTCCACAGCCACATAGAGTCCACCAGGGAGCCGTCCAGATCAAAGATCACCGTCCGAATCCCCTCCATCATCTCATGCCTCACGCAGCCTTTCCACCTCCTCGTCTGTCAGTTCCCGGTACGCCCCCGCAGGCAGGGCGTCGTCCAGCGATATCCCGCCGAAAGCCACCCGCTTTAACGCCGTCACCTGGTTGTCCACCGCTTCCAGCATCCGCTTCACCTGATGGTATTTCCCCTCCCGGATCGTGATGCGCAGACTGCCGTCCTCTAAAAGCGCCGCCTCTGCAGGCAGAGTGGGACGTTTTTCCCCGATATCCACCCCCTGCTCTAACGCCTGCAGCTCCTCCGGGGTGGGGGGACGTCTGACCTGCGCCAGATAGGTCTTGTCCACATGGCGCTTCGGGGACAAGAGCCTGTGGGCCAGCCCGCCGTCATTGGTAAGGAGCAGAAACCCTTCTGTGTCCTTGTCCAGCCGTCCCACGGGAAAGAGATCGTCCCGCTTCTTTTCCCCCAATAGGTCCACCACCGTCCGCTCCCTGTCGTCCCTGGTGGCCGAGACCACACCTTTCGGCTTGTTGAGCATATAGTAGTGATATCTCTGGCCGGAGAGCACTTCTCCCCGGAAAGCCACCTGGTCTGTGCCCTCCGACACGTCCTGCCCGGGCCCTTCCGCCAAAGATCCGTTTACCGCCACGAGCCCCTGACGGATATAGGCTTTCACCTGGCTTCTGGTGCCGACGCCCGCCTGGCTTAAATATCTGTCCAAACGCATAACCCCGTCTTCTCCTCATATATTGTCACAAGAGACGATCCCCAAGGATCTGCAAGCGATGCTCACTGTATTTTTGGTGCTGTTTACAGCCTGTATCCTGACCCACCCGGCCTTAAGCCTCCATTACGCTGCGCTGGGGCTGACCCTCTGGGCCAAAAACATGGTGCCCGCCCTCTTTCCCTTTCTGGTGCTCTCCAGCGTGATGGTGGGGATGGGCCTCACGGAAAAAGCCTCCATGGTGGTCTATCCCGTCCTGTCCCCGCTGTTTCGGGTGCGGAAAAACGTCTGCTACGGGATGCTTCTGGGCTTTCTCTGCGGCTTTCCCATGGGGGCAAAGGTGACGGCCCAGCTTTTGGAAAAGGGAAAAATCACCCCCGGGGAAGGCGCCTATCTCCTGGCCTTCTGCAACAATATCGGCCCTGTGTACTTCTTAAGCTTTGTGCTACCCCTCCTGGGGCGAAACCGCACGGCGCCCTATCTGTTCGGGATGTACGGTATCCCGCTCCTCTACGGGCTCCTTTTGCGCTATACCGCCTGCCGGGATTTAAGTGCCGGTGACCCTCTGCCCCCGCCCCGTCCCCAGCTTCAGGTGTGCGCCTCCCAGGGCAGCCGTCTTTTAGAGGAGCTGGACAGCGCCATCCACTCCGCCGCCCAGAGCATGGTGACGCTTGGCGGCTATATGGTGCTGTTTAATCTCTTAAACCTCATCCCTCAGGTGCTGACAGGCCGCCCCGTCCCCCTGCTTGCCCCGCTTTTAGAGATCACCGGAGGTCTTGGGATGCTGCGGGATACCAGGCCCCTCTACAGCCTGTTAGCCGTATCCTTCGGCGGCCTCTCCTGTATGGCCCAGACCTATAGTTGCATCCGCTCCACAGGCCTTTCCATGCGCCGCTATGTGTTCCACAGGCTCTTTCTTTTGGGACTCACCGGGATATTTTACTTTCTCTGGTTCCTGCTTGTGCCGGAATCCTTCCTCCGCTGACGCCGCTTCCTGCGCCCATGCGCGGCAATCAGCTGGGAGAAAAGGATGACAGAGAGAAGAACTGCCGCCGCGGCCAGGCACAGCTTCAAAAATGTGCCCACACTGACCTCCTCTGGCGCTTCCTCTCCTGCGGGCGCTGCCTCCCTGGCTGGCCCCGCTTCCCCTTCCCCCACAGGCTCCAGGCTGTTTGTCCCCTCCGGGGCCGGATTTTGGGCCTCCCCCGCTGTCTCCACCGCCTCCGGTCCAGGCGTCTCAAAGGCCTGTGGGCTTATGTATGGCGCGCTCTCCGTGTACAGGTCGTACAGGTTATAGGCCCGCAGGATCACCTGGGGCGTGGCGCCGGAAGGGATCTCAAGCTGCAGAGGGAAGGTGTCCGTATAACTGCCCGTCAGGGCGTCGCTTCCCGGCCAGGGCTCCCGGCTGCTGTATGTCTGCCCGCCGTCCAGGCTGTAGGAATAGTACAAAAGCGGGGTGTCGTAATCTGCCCCGGACACCAGAAAGGACAGGCTTCCCGCCCCGTAATCCGCCTCCAGAAAGGAGAGTTCACAGATCTCCGGCGGCGTCTCGTCCCGCACTGTGAGGGGCTGGGGAATGTCCGCCCTGGCCTGTGCCAGGCTGTATCCGGAATAGTCCACTCCCAGCGCGCTGCTTGTGAGTCCGAAATACTGAGCCGCCGCCTCCGCGTCCATCCGCCCGAAGGCCTCCAGTTTTTCCCTGGTATCGCAGTACCCCTGATCCCTGGCCTCGTCCACATGGCAGTGCTCGATGATCACCGCCGGTACGCCCACCGCCTCAGACTCCCGGATGATGCCGTAATAGTTATCCCCGTTGTCCAAAAACCTGGTCTTGATGCCGCGGATGAAAAGCCCCTCCTGCCGCAGCATGGGCAGGAGCGCCTGGCCGTACTGGTAGCCGTAGCCGTTAAAGGGCGCGAACCCGGAAACCCACACCTCCGAGCCGAAAAGCTCATGGTTCTCCGAGGCATTGTAATGGATGCTGAAGAGGAAATCCGCCTCTACGGAGGCCGCGAACGCCGCCCGCTCTGCCAGGCTCATATCCTGATCCTCCGTCCTGGTCAGATAGACCTCTACGCCGTCATACTGCATCAGCTCCCGGCACATGGCCATGGCGGTGATGTAATCCATCTCCTTCTCCAGACAGCTGCCTTCCTTGGTGCCCTCGTTTTCCCCGCCGTGGCCCGGGTCAATGACCACGACCAGCTTTTCGCCCACGTCCTGCAGCCGCTCCGCGGCCTGCACAGGCAGAGGGCAGAAAACCGTAAACAGGGCGGCGGCGAGAGCAAAAAAACCGGCTCCCTTGCGAAAACCGGTCTGTTGTTTTCCTATCCTGTTTTTGTGTTCCATTCTCCTTCTCATGACCAAACCCTGTCAGATAATGTCCAGACTGCCTTCCTCTCCCTCGTCGGCCAGGGGCAGGGACTCCAAGTCCTCGTCGCCGGGGTGCAGCGACCGGCGGTTCGACTGGATCAGCTCCTTGTACTGGTTCAGGGAACCCACCAGCGTGCTGAAATTGGCGTTGGAAGCCTGCAGGGCGGACAGAATGATGGATTCCAACTCCGCCAGCCTGTCTTCGGTGTACTGGGCCGCCTGCATCCTCAGCTCATTGGCCTCCATGGTGGCCTTGTCCAGAATATCCTGGGCCTGCTGGGCCGCCTGGGTCACCACGATGTTTGCCTGCTCATAGGCCTGCTGCATGATCTCATGTTCGCTGATTAACTCGTTGGTGTGGATGGTGGCCTCGTTGATCAGCGCTTCCGCCTTGGCCCTGGCGTCGTTTAAGATGGCCTCCTTGTTGCTGATGATCTTCTGATAGCGCTTGATCTCGTCCGGGGTCTTCATGCGCAGCTCCCGGAGCAGCTCGTCGATCTCGTCCTTGTTGACGATGATCTCGGAATTGGACATGAACTTGGGCTTACAATTCTCGATGTACTCCTCTAATTCGTCGATTAGTTGCTCGATTCTGCTGCTCATGGGCGTCACTCCTTTTTCAGGCCTTCTGATACTTTTTAAACATCATTTCTGCCACAAAGTCCGGCACACATTGGCTGATATCGCCGCCGAAGCTGGCAATTTCCTTCACGCTGGAGGAACTGAGGTAGGCGTACTCCAGGCTGGTGGTCAGAAACATCGTATCCAGCTTTTCGTCAGACAGCTTCCGATTGGTCTGGGCAATCTGCAGCTCATACTCGAAATCCGTGATGGCCCGCAGCCCCCTGACTGCGATGTGCAGATCCCGCTCGGCGGCATAGTTGATGAGCAGCCCGCTGAAGCTGTCCACCTCCACGTTGGGAAGATCCTTTGTGGCCTCCTTTAGTATCTTAACACGTTCCTCCACAGAAAACAACGGGGTCTTCTCTTTATTGTTCAAAACGCTTACGATCAGCACGTCAAATATCTGGGAAGCCCGGCGTATGATGTCCAGATGGCCGTAGGTCATCGGGTCAAAACTGCCGGGATATACCGCTCTTTTCATCTCCTTGTCACCGCGCCTTTCCTGTCATTTTCAAAAACTCTCCTGTTCCCCTGCCGGACATCCCCGCCGCAGAAACAGATGTCTGTTGGTCTTGTAGCGCTTTTCCCGCTCCAGGGAAAGCGAAATCTCCCCCAGAAAGGAAAAATCCGTGTCCAGGGCCGACTCCACCACGATGAGCGTCTCATCCGTCACACAGGGCGCTGCCGCCAATGCCTCCAGCACCCTTCTCTCCTGGCCCGCCCGGTAGGGCGGATCCAGAAAGACCACATCCACCGTCTTTTCCGGCAGAGTGTCAAGCGCTGCCGCCGCATCCTGGCGGAGCACCACCGCCCGCTGTGCAAGCTTTGTAAACTCCAGATTCTGCCGGATACACTCTAATGCCTTTGCCCCGGTTTCCACAAAATACGCCCTTTTTGCCCCCCGGCTTAAGGCTTCGATGCCGATTGCGCCGCTGCCGCTGAAAAGATCCACAAACACGGCCCCCGCAAGATAGGGCTGCAGCATATTAAACAGCGTCTCCTTGATGCGGTCCGTGGTTGGCCTGGTGTCCATGCCCTGGGGGGCCTTCAATGGCAGGCTCCGGGCTGTTCCGGCGATCACTCTCATTTTTTTAAATCTCCATTTCCGCGCTGCCCTGTGCGCAGGCCGCCTATCCTTTCAGCTTCGTGCCCCTCGTGTCCCGTCTGCCGGGCTTTAGGTTGTCCAGGACGATCTCCCTGCCCTTGTACTCGGCGACGGCGCCGGGCATGGCCTTCGTGTAGTAGACGTGCTCCACCGCATCCTTCTGGCCCAGCTTCATGCCCCTCACACCGATGGCTCCCTTTTTCTTTTCGGGGATCTCTTCCACGGAAAAGCGCAGGAAGTATCCCTCTTTCGTCTGAAGCACCACGGTACGCTGATCCAGAAGCGCGGCCACCTCCACCAGCACATCCCCCTCCGCCAGCTTGGTGGCGGCCACTGTGCGCTTGGACACGTCAAATTCGCCGCCGTCCACCAGCTTGACCATGGACTGGGCGGTGACAAACACCACCTGCCGCAGGTTTAACTCCATCTGGCTGGTCACATAAATTACCTGTTCCTTCTCGGAATCGTAGTTGCTGATATTGTCCAGGGGCGTCCCCTTGTCCCGGAACCGGCCGAAGGGGATATCCGTGGCCTTTATGGTGTGAAGCTGCCCCTTGTCGGTAAAGACGCAGACCTTTCCCGTGTTCCTGCAGAAAAAGGCAAAGCGGTTTTCCGCCTGGGCCGCCTCCCTGTTCCGCTCATAGGCGGCGGTGTCCACGGCCCTGATATAGCCGAAGCGGTCAACCAGAACGCATATGTCGGTCTCCTCCACCTCTTTCTCCCGGTAGACGGCCTCCTGGGCGTTCTCGATGGCGGTGCGCCGCTTTCTCCCGAACGCCTTCTTGTACTCCTCCAGCTCGTTGATGAGCACCTGGGCCATGGAATCCCGCCGCTCCAGAATATCCTCATAGCGGTAGATATTGGCCATGGTCTCCTCGTGCTCGGCGATTAAGGCTTCGATCTCCAGGCCGATCAGCTTATACAGACGCATCTCCAGGATGGCGTTGGCCTGCTTTTCCGTAAACAAAAGCTGGGCGGCCATGATGCTGGACTCTTTGGTCTTGAACCGAATGCCCTCCGTCTTTCCCTCCACCAGACAGGCCTTTGCCATGTTCCTGTCCCTGGAGCCCCGGAGGATCTCGATGATCAGGTCGATGACGTTGCAGGCTTTGATGAGCCCCTCCTGGATCTCCTTCCGCTCCAGCTCCTTTGCAAGAAGGTTGGAATATTTCCGGGTCGCCACCTGATACTGGAAGTCCGCATTGGCCTTCAGAATCTGCCGCAGACCCATGGTCTCCGGCCTGCCGTCGCAGATCGCCAGCATATTCACCCCGAAGGTGTCCTCCAGGCGGGTCTTCTTGTACAGCAGATTGACGAAATTCTCCGCATCCGCGTCTTTCTTTAACTCGATGACAATGCGGATCCCCTCCTTGGAGGACTGGTTGGAGATGTCCACGATGTCCTGCGTCTTTTTCGACTCTGCAAGGGCCGCCACATCGGAGAGGAACTTGGCGATGCCGCTGCCGATCATGGTGTAGGGGATCTCCGTGATGACCACGCTCGTCCGGCCCCCCTTGCCGCTCTCAAACTCCACCTTCCCCCGCAGCTTCACCTTCCCCGTGCCGGTCTCGTAGATCTCCTCCAGCTCGTCCTTGTTGGTGACAATGCCGCCGGTGGGGAAATCCGGCCCCTTGATATACCGCATCAGCTCCCGGGTAGAGAGGTTTTCGTTGAGCAGGAAGGCCTTCATGGCGTCGATGACCTCTCCCAGGTTATGAGGCGGCGTGCTGGTGGCCATTCCCACCGCAATGCCCTCCGAACCGTTCACCAGAAAATTTGGAATTTTGGCCGGAAGCACTTCCGGCTCCTTCTCCGTCTGGTCAAAGTTGGGCAAAAAGTCCACCACATCCTTGTCCAAATCTGCCAGAAAGGCCTCCTGCGCCACCCTGGCAAGCCTTGCCTCGGTGTAACGCATGGCCGCGGCGCCGTCCCCCTCGATGTTTCCGAAGTTCCCGTGGCCGTCCACCAGAACAAGGCCTTTTTTAAAATCCTGGCTCATCACCACCAGGGAGTCGTAGATGGAGCTGTCCCCGTGGGGATGGTATTTACCCATGGTATCACCCACGATGCGGGCGCTCTTCCGATAGGGCCTGTCATAGCGGATGCCCAGCTCATACATATCGTAGAGCACCCTGCGCTGCACCGGCTTTAAACCGTCCCGCACGTCCGGCAGGGCCCTGGCAATGATCACGCTCATGGCATAGTCGATGAATGCCTTCTGCATCTCCTCGGAATATTCGGTTTTGATGATCCTGTTGTCGTCCATGTCCGTCCCGTTTCCCTTTTCGATGTATCCGCCCTGCTTTAAGCCTGCAGATCCAGTTCCGCGTCATGGGCGTGGTCATAGATGAAGGCTTTCCGGGGCGGCACCTCCGTCCCCATGAGCAACTCCGTCACCTCGCTGGCCATGCGGGCGTCCTCGATCTCCACCAGCTTCATGCGGCGGGTCTCGGGGTTCAGCGTCGTCTCCCAGAGCTGCTGCGCATCCATCTCCCCCAGCCCTTTGTAGCGCTGTAAGGTAAAAGCGCCCTTGTGGCTCTTTTTGTACCTCTCCAGCGCCTTGTCATCGTAGAGATACTCCTCTTTTCCCTTGGCAGGCATGGCCTTGTACAGAGGGGGCATGGCGATATAGACGTGTCCCTCAAAGATCAGCTCCGGCATGAAGCGGTAAAACAGGGTGAGCAGCAAGGTGGAGATATGGGCGCCGTCCACGTCTGCATCCGCCATGATCACGATCTTGTCATAGCGCAGTTTGGAAATGTCAAAATCGTTTCCGTACCCTTCCGAAAACCCGCAGCCGAAGGCGTTGATCATGGTCTTGATCTCCGCGTTTGCCAGCACCTTGTCAATGCTCGCCTTCTCCACGTTTAAAATCTTTCCCCGGATGGGCAGGATGGCCTGGTACATCCGGTTCCTGGCCGTCTTGGCGCTGCCCCCCGCGGAGTCTCCCTCCACGATGAAAATCTCGCACTTTGAGGGATCTTTGGACTCACAGTTGGCCAGCTTTCCGTTAGAGTCAAAGGAAAATTTCTGCTTGGTTAAGAGGTTGGTCTTTGCCCGCTCCTCGGTCTTTCGGATCTTGGCCGCCTTCTCCGCACAGCCGATGATATTTTTTAAGGTCTCCAGGTTTCTGTCAAAGAAACGGACGACCTCCTCCCCGGTGACCTTGCTGACCACCTTCGCCGCGTCCTGATTGTCCAGCTTGGTCTTGGTCTGTCCCTCAAACCTGGGATCCGGGTGTTTGATGGAAACCACCGCCGTCATGCCGTTGCGCACGTCGGCGCCGGTGAAGTTCACGTCCTTTTCCTTTAAGATGCCAAGCTCCCTGGCGTAGGTGTTGATCACG
This sequence comes from uncultured Acetatifactor sp., assembly GCA_947594835.1. Taxonomy (GTDB): domain Bacteria; phylum Bacillota; class Clostridia; order Lachnospirales; family Lachnospiraceae; genus Acetatifactor. The sequence continues at coordinate 12,240 of CANQEH010000003.1, forward strand.
TTTGTAAACATGGTCTTAAACCCGGTCAGGTGGGTGCCTCCCTCGGAGTTATAGATATTGTTGCAAAATCCCAGCACATTTTCATGAAATTCATTGACATACTGGAATGCCACCTCCACGGAGATTCCCTCGCTCTCGCCGGAGAAATAGACCACGTCGCTGACCGCTTCCTGGGACTTGTTCATGTCCTTGATAAACCCTGTGATGCCCTCCGGCTCGTGAAAGGTCACACGCTCCGGCTCCTCTCTGCGCATATCCTGAAAGTGGATCGTCAGGCTGGGGTTTAAGTATGCGGTCTCGTGGAGCCTGCTCTTTACGTCGTCCTCTTTAAACCGGGTTTTGTCAAAGATGGTGTCGTCCGGCAGGAAATTGATCGTGGTGCCGGTCTCCCTGGTCTTGCCCACCACCGGCAGAAGACCGTTTTCCAGCTCCACGGTGGGATTCCCACGCTCATAGCGGTCCTCATAGAGAAAGCCCCCTGTCTTAACCCGGACGGTCAGGCGGGCGGAAAGGGCGTTCACCACGGAGGAGCCCACGCCGTGAAGGCCGCCGCTGGTCTTATAAGCGCCGTTTTCAAACTTGCCCCCGGCGTGAAGGGTGGTAAAGACCAGCCGCTCTGCGCTGACGCCTTTTTCGTGCATCCCCACGGGAATCCCGCGGCCGTTGTCGGAGACGGTGGCCGATCCATCCTTTTCCAGGGTGACGGTGATGGTGTCGCAGAACCCTGCCAGATGTTCGTCCACGGAATTGTCCACGATCTCATAGATCAAATGGTTGAGACCCTTGGTGGAGACGCTGCCGATGTACATACCGGGGCGTTTCCGCACGGCCTCCAGCCCCTCCAGCACCAGAATACTGGAAGCGTCATAATTGTTTGCTTTTTCCATTGAGGAGTGCTCTCCTTGCTGTTTACATCCAAATTCCAGATCCAAAGGAAGACGCCCGGCGCTTCCTGTCATGAATAAGGTCATTTTACCACAGATATTGTGGTTTGTCCAAGAGAAAATACCAGATCATGTTCGGTTCATGTTCCGTTGTTTGGAAGTTTTCAGATTCCCAAAATCATTTGGCCCGGCTGTCTTGGGAAACAGGACGACCGGGCCTTTTTTTCAGATTGTCCAGAAGCTTTTTCTTCTTTACTGCTTGCTTTCTTGCTTTATTTCTCTCTTTGCCGCTTTCTTCCATCCCTTCCCCGCAGAGGAAAGTCCCGGAAAACGCCATTCCCGCCCGATCATGGGAATCAGACAGCAGGAAATGCCTAAAACCGTCAGGCCCCAGTTGCGATGGCTGAACAAGTCGTGTATGTAGGTGTGGTTTTTGGCAAACAGCCCCCACAACAGGGGGTATCCGGCAAGCAGCAGAAAGCTTGCGCTTACCGGCCACGCTTTCCACCGCGTTTTGCTCAGCCATAGCAGAAGGAAGCAGACGCCTGCAAATACCAGCGCCGCCGTCCATATCCTGTTGCTCTCCAGGTACAGCGACAGCTTTGTATACACGTCCCATCCGGTAATTTCCCGCTCAAAGGCGACATTGCCGGTGCGCACTCTGATGGAATTGACGGCGTCCGGAATCACATTTTCCCCGGTAATCCAGGACGCAAGCTGCCATTTTGCAAACCACATACCTGCATATCCCAGCGCCCACAGAAGCGGGTACAAAAGCATATGGCCAAATATGTCTGCGCATTTTGTGCCTTCGGAAATATTTTCCTCCCCGGCAAGGATGAGCCAGAAAGCCAAAGGCAGCCCCAACGTCACCACCGGATACGTCAGCAGGTCGAAATAACTGGCCGCCATCCCCACCGCCATAAAAAACAGCCAAAGATGTTCCTGCCATCTCTTTTTGCTGTAAAAAGCAAGAAAAAGAATCCCTGCGGCAGAAGCCATGTGATATACGGCAGAATTTTGCAGGGAACTTGCAATTGTCCCAGGCGTCAAAAAACATACAAACAGCAGATAGGGAAACAGATACCGTCGCTTTTTCCTGTGTTCCAGCAAAATTCCGGTAAGCAGCACGCTTCCCATCACCACCAGCCAGTTCAACTGGCGGATCTCCCCCAGATTCAAAAACAGTAAAAGCGGCTTTAAGACGACCAGATATCCATGCCAGTATCTGGGATAGGCATGGGTCGTATATCCGCCCTCTTCCTCCAGAGTCAGGATTGCACAGGACTCCGGCAAACTCAGACCATTGATGACATTGTAATAGTTATACATGGCCTTTTCAGCCAGACCGATCTTTGGATTATCATAAGCGGCGGTCAGAAGCATCAGGGAATCTGTGTGATTATCCAGATTGGTATGGGGAGAATACGGGAGCATCCGCCAATAGGTGCCCTCCATCCGAAGCACTTCCCCGCTCTCCTGGGCGTGTCTCCTGATCTTTCCCATGGGAAGCAGATACGCACAGAACAGAAGCGCCGCCCCCAGGCATACAATCCCCAAAAAACAGCCCCCCGTGAGCAACAGTTTCTTTCCTACCCCCCCAGAAATCCTTTGTCAGCCCGAAGCCACACTGCCTTGTCCTCCTTTTTCCGTTCTCTTTTTGTTCTTTTTTGTTCTTCTTTATTCTTTTTTCTTCTTTCGTTCTCTTCCCCGCTCTCTGTTTCGTCCTTCCCTCACATCCGCTCCGGGATTTTCCGGCAGCAGGCAAGGGCCAGGGAACCGGGGCCGATGTGACAGGCCACGCTTAAGGACAGCGGGTCGATTCGGATGTCATAGCCCGGAAAGATCTGCCGGATTTCCTCCCGGTAGCTCTCCGCCGCCTCCCGGTTTGCGGAATGGGCGATCTCCAGCCAGACCTGTTTCTCCCCCGTGAAGCCGCCGAAGCGGTTTTCTATGTCGTTTTTGATGGCGTTCATCATAATGCTCCTGCCCTGATTTGCGGTGCGGGCTTTGGCGAATGCGTCCAGTTTTTCCCCCTGGATCTGCAGCACGGGCTTTAACTTTAAGATCGTGCCCAACGCAGCCGCAGCCGGAGTGATCCGCCCGCCCTTTTTCAGATAGTACAGGGTATCCAGCATGATATAGATGCTGCTGTTGAATTTATCCGCCTCCAGATAGGCCTTGATCTCCGCCGCGCTTTTCCCGTGTTCCGCCAGGGTCATCGCGTCCAGAACAGACTGCCTCTGGGTGACGGAAATGCGCTGGTTGTCCACCACCTGCACCCTCCCGCCGTACTCCTCGGAGAGCATGGCGGCGCTCTGGCAGGAGCCGGACAAACCGCTGCTCATGGGGATATGTACCAGTTCGTCGTATTCCTCCAGAATCGCATCCCACATCTTTAACACCGAATCGGGAGACGGCTGGCTGGTGCTGATACTGGCCCCGGCGGTGAGACGCTCGTAAAACTCCTCCTGGGTGAGGCTGATGTCTTCATAAAATGTCTCCCCGTCGATCATAAAGGGCATGGGCAGCACAAATACCCCCAGTTCTTTTGCGGCAGCCTGCGTGATCCCGCTGTTGCTGTCCGTCATGATGGCAACTTTTGACATGATGGAACCAAACCTTTCCACAGCCTTTTTCAGGCCGTTCCCTTCTCTTTCCCTGTGCGGCGGACAAACGCCGCCGGAGACATATAATATTTATTTTAACGTCATATGGTGCGAAAGTCAACCGCATTCGCGGCCTGCTGCGACAGATGGCGCTTTAAGGGGATGTGGCAGGGGTCTGACAGTTCAGGATCCCTGCACATCAGCTCCTCTACCGCCGTAGACGCATCTTTCAGCACGGCGGCGTCCGCGTAGATATCCCCCACCCGGAAGGAAAAATCGCCGCTCTGGCGCAGGCCGAACAGTTCCCCGGGGCCTCTCAGCTTCAGATCCTCCGAGGCGATGTGAAAGCCGTCGTTGGAATGGTTTAAAATCTGCAGCCGCTCCATGGTTGCCTTCTCCTGGGAAGCACTCACAAAAATACAGTAGCTCTGGTGCTGCCCCCGGCCCACCCGCCCCCGCAGCTGGTGGAGCTGGGCAAGGCCGAAACGCTCCGCGTTCTCCACCATCATCACCGTGGCGTTTGGCACATTGATCCCAACCTCGATGACGGTGGTGGATACCAGCACGTCGATGGAATGTGCGGCAAAGGCCTCCATAATGGACGTTTTGTCCGCAGGCCGCATCTTCCCGTGCAGATAAGCCACCTGTACGCTGGGCGGCAGTACGCTTCTTAATTTCTCCGCGTAGTCCACCACGTTCTCCAGCTCCTCCATCTCCCCTGCCTCCACCTGGGGACAGATCACATAAACCTGCCTGCCCTGGGCCACCTGCGCCTCGATGAACTGATAGGCCTTGGGGCGGTAGGAGGTATCCACCACACAGTTTTTGATGGGCAGCCTGCCCTGGGGCAGCTCGTCTACCACGGAAAGGTTTAAGTCGCCGTAGAGGAGGATGGCCAGCGTCCTGGGGATGGGGGTTGCGCTCATCACCAGAATGTGCGGGATATCCCCTTTCTTTGCCAGGGTTTCCCGCTGGCGCACGCCGAAGCGGTGCTGCTCGTCGGTGACCACCAGCCCCAGGGCGCGGTACTGTACCTTCTCCTGGATCAGCGCGTGGGTGCCGATGATGAGATTTGCCTCCCCGGAAGCGATCTTTTCATAGGCCTCCCGCTTTTCCCTGGCGGTCATAGAGCCCACCAGGAGCACAGGCTGAAAGCAGAGGCCGTACTTTTTCACATACTCCGCCACTGTCTCAAAGTGCTGGACGGCCAGCACCTCCGTGGGCGCCATGAGCGCCCCCTGAAACCCGTTTGCCGCCGTCATTAAAAGGGCCAGCAGCGCCAGAATGGTCTTGCCGGAGCCCACATCCCCCTGAATCAGCCGGTTCATGCACACCGGGCCGCCTAAGTCGTCCTTGATCTCCTGCCAGACTTTCTTCTGTGCCCCGGTCAGGGGAAAGGGCAGCTTTTCCAAAAACCGCACCGTATCCGCCGTCTCCATCATCGGGAAATGGTTTTCCAGCTTCTCTCCCGCCTGGCGGTTCTGTCTCAAAAGATACAGGAAAGAAAAAAATTCGTCGAACACCAGCCGTTTCCGGGCCAGCAGAAGCTCCTCCCTGCTCTCCGGGAAATGCAGGGTTTCCACCGACTGCGGCTCCGGCATCAGACTGTATCGTTCCAGCATCCAGGCGGGATAATATTCCTCCTCCCACTGGTACTGGGCAAGGGCCTGCTTTACCGCTTTCTGCACCGCATGGTTGGTGAGCCCCTTCGTAAGGGCGTAGCGGGGAATCAGACGGTTCATCTGCTGCCTGTATTCCTCCAGGGCAAAAAGCCTGGGTTGTTCCATCCGCTTTGTCGTGCCCGCGCCCTGCACCAGCCCCCGGAAGAGATAATATCCCCCGGGCTTTAACACCTTTTTTAAAAATGGCATATTGAAAAAGGTAAGCTGTAAAACGCCGGTATCGTCCGCCAGAGTGACGTTTAAAATGTGCAGCCTGCGGATCCTTTTCTCGCCCGCAACCCCCCGCATGACTCCGTGGACGGCGCAGACCTTTCCGGGCAGCGCCTCCCCGATCTTCACCGGCTCCTCATAGATCTCATAGTCCCTGGGATAATGGGAAAGCAGCTCGCCTGCACTGCGGATATCCAGTTTTTCAAAGAGCTTCCCGGTCTTTTCCCCCACGCCCTTTAACTGAAGGACGGATGTGTTTTTGTCCATCGCTGCCACTGTCCTCCCTGTCATAACAGCAACATAAGAAAAAAGAACCTGCCCTATCAGAATTTCTCCTTTAGACAGGCTCTTTGCCGCTTCCGTTCTGCCAGATCACGGTCATCCGCAAAAAGAAGCTTTTTTATTCCATCGTCATTCCACGGACATCACATAATAGTAAATGGGCTGTCCCCCGTACTGCAGCTCCACGTCGCAGTCCGCGTACTTTTCCGCGATCCGCGTGCCGAAAGCCTCCGCGTCCTCGGGCTTTACGTCCTCGCCGTAGTAGATGCTGATCAGCTCCGCATCCTCCGTGACCAACCCCTCTATGGTCTCCAGGGCCACCTGCTCCAGGGCGGCGCCCACGGCGATGAGGCCCTTGTCACCGATGCCCATAAAGTCGTCTTTCTTGATCTCCATATCGTCGATGACCGTGTCGCGCACCGCGTAGGTCACCTCCCCGGTGCTCACCGTGCCGATCTCCCGGAGCATATTCCCCTCGTTTTCATCCGCAGACAGCTCCGGCACAAAATTGATCACCGCCGTAATGCCCTGGGGAATGGTCTTTGTGGGGATCACCAGCAGATCCTTCTCCGTCACCAGTTCCGCCGCCTGGTTGGCCGCCAGGATGATATTTTTGTTGTTGGGCAAAAGGAACACCGTCCTGGCGTTGACTTTCTCCACGGCGTCCAGAATGTCCGCCGTGCTGGGATTCATGGTCTGGCCGCCCTCGATGATGTAATCCACGCCCAGGCTCTTGAAGATCTCGCTCATGCCCTGCCCTGCGGAAACCGCGATAAAGCCAAAATCCTTGGGAGGCTCCGCCCTGCGTTCCTCCTTCTGTTTCTGTTCGGCCGCAAACAGCTTCTCCTGATGCTCCAGGCGCATATTGTCAATCTTTAAGTTGGAAAGCTCGCCGTACATCAATGCCTTCTGGATGGCCATTCCCGGGTCATTGGTATGTACATGAACCTTGACAATGTCGTCCTCCGCCACACATACGATAGAATCCCCGATGGATTCCAGATATTTCTTAAAATCTATCTCCTGCTTGACGTTAAAGAGCTTGCCCAGCAGGATGATAAATTCCGTGCAGTAACCAAACTTGATGTCCACGGCCTCCTGGGCGCCCCGGGAGGAAGCCCCCGTCCCCCGGCTTTCCATCCCCTCGAGATCCAGGGTGACCTCCTTGCCGAGATAAGCGTCGTAAAAGCCGGTGATGACCTCCACCAACCCCTGTCCGCCGGAATCCACCACTCCGGCCTGCTTTAACACAGGCAGCATCTCCGGCGTCTGGCTTAAGACATATTTCGCGTGTCCGATCACCGTCCCCAGATAGGTCTCCATATCCTCCACGCCCTCGTCCACCAGTTCCCGGCCTTTCTCGGCGATGCCCCTGGCAACGGTGAGAATCGTCCCCTCCTTGGGCTTCATCACGGCTTTGTACGCCGTCTCCACGGCCTTTTCAAAGGCCTCTGCCATGATGGGCACGGTGACGGCTTCCTCCCCCTTGATGCGCTTGGTAAATCCCCGGAAGATCTGGGATAAGATCACGCCGGAGTTTCCCCTGGCCCCCCGCAGGGAACCGCCGGAAATGGCCTTGCATACCGCTTCCATGCCGGGGTTATCCCCCAGGGCCATCACTTCCTTTGCGGCGGCCATAATGGTCATGGTCATATTGGTGCCCGTGTCCCCATCCGGCACGGGAAACACGTTCAGTTCATTGATCCACTCTTTTTTATTCTCCAGATTCTTTGCGCCGGCTAAGAACATCTTTGCAAGCATCTTAGCGTCGATTTGTTGTAAACCCACGATCTGTCCTCCTTAATCAATCACTCTGACACCATCTACATAGATGTTGATTTTTTTAATCTCAATACCGGCAAACTCCTCTACTTTGTACTTCACATTGCTGATCAGATTGTCTGCCACAGCCAGGATGCTCACGCCGTAAGAGACGATGACATGAAAATCCAGAACCAGTTGGTTGTTGTCCAAAGTCACGCTGATGCCCCTGGTAATGCTGTCTTTTTTGAGCAGGCGAACCAGACCGTCCTTCACGCTGACCCCGGCCATCCCCACAATACCGAAACACTCTACCGCCACGCTGCCTGCGTACTGAGCGATGACTTCGTTGGCGATCATAATCTTCCCCAGATGGGTATTCATAGAAGAACCTTTCATAGTGATACCTTTCCTTTCGCATGACATTGGCCGCGCCTGTTTCCAAAGCTGCACCCATATAATACTACCATCTTTCCCCAAAAAAGGAAACATGAAAAGTTAAATTTAAAAAAAGAATTTTTTTGCTTGCTTTTTTGTGCCGTTTCTGGTAGTATATCAATGTTGCGGGCAAGTGCCTAGTATATTTGTGAGACGGACAGGTCGAGGAGGTGTCAAAATGGCGAAGTGTGATATTTGCGGCAAGGGCGTTCATTTCGGGAACAATGTAAGCCATTCTCATAGAAGAAGCAATGCAATCTGGAACTCTAACGTAAAGCGCGTAAAGTGCAAGGTAAACGGTGGGGCCAAGCGGATGCACGTCTGCACCGGCTGCCTGAAATCCGGCAGAGTGGAAAGAGCTTAAGCTGCTGTTTTGAACGGACGAAAAGAGTAGGGAAACCTACTCTTTTTTCATTCTCTCTGATTCTTTCTGCTCTCTTTCAAGCCGTTTTGAAAAGGGTTCTCAGTTTCTCTGCTCTTTCACTTTCCCGGCTTAGCGCCTCGGTTTTTGGAAAGGATTATTCCTCCCTGCTCTTTCGGCGCAGATATTCCCGGTTGATGCTCTGGGCCAGCTCCACGTCCCCAAACAGGTTGTCCGGGTGGAAAATCTTCACCAGATCCCTGTATCGCTTGCGCAGGGCCAGCGGATTGTTGGTGCCCCTGAACAAAAGCCGCACGGACTCCTCCACCAGCGGGGCGCCCGAGGGCTCGTCCCACCCCGCCCGGTTCAGACGCTCCTCCATGAGGCGCTTCTGGCGCTCAAAAGCCTGCCTGTCCTCATCCAGCTTTCGGAAACCGTCCTGGAGGATCGCCAGCTTTTTTTCAAAAAAGATCCTCTCCTCCTTCAGCCTCTGCCGCTCCATCACCGTGCGCCGGTTTAACTCGTCCAGTTCTTTGCGCAGCTGCACCCGCTCGTTTAAAAATTTCTCCTGGGAGGCATTCAGTTCCCGGCGGGCGTTTTCCAGCCGGATATTCTCCTGGAAAAGCCACAGCTTGGCTTTCTTCAGTTCCTCTGCATCTTCCGCATTGCCGATTTCTTCCCAATCAATCATCGAAACAACCTTTCCCTCCGCAGGCTGCCGGACAACGTCCTCCCGCCGTTATCCCAGAGGCCGGGCGTCAGTCGCTGCACATACAGTGATATCCCACAAAGAGCAGCAGTGCAATGATGAGGATCCCCGCCAGACGGTTGTGCGTGATCAGCATTAACAGCATCCCGATGGCGATCAGGAAAGCCACAAGGCCAATAAGCTTTTTCATGGCGCTCCGACATTGTGCTTTCCTCTATCATATGCACTGCCCCTGTTTTTCTTGAATTACTCCCCGGAAGGCTCCCCCTCCCCGGGGAAGGCGATATCCACCACTTCCGCGTCGGACATTTCCGCCTTATCCTTTGGCTTGGTAAACTTTTCCACCAGATCCGGAATCATATCCAGAACCTTGGTCACCACATCCTGATTCTTGATGTTCACCAGCTTGGTGCTGCCGTCCTTGATGACAATGACCGCGCTGGGGGTCATCTTACCGCCCAGGCCTCCTGCGCCGGAGGAAGAGTGCTTTTCGCCGTTTGCGCCTGCCCCCGCTCCCACGCCGAAGCTGACGTCCACCAGGGGCAGGATGATGGTATCGCCCACCTGGGTGGCCTCTCCCACCACGGTCTTTGTGGAGAGCACGGTGTCCATGCCCGTAAGCAGCGCCTCTACCACTCCCTGAAACTGATTCTCCTTATCTGCCATTCTTTCCTCCATTTCCGCGCTTTCCTGCGCCAGCAAACAGTTTGTTTTTGAATTTCCACAGCCGTTTGTCCAAAAGGACGCCCAGTATATTTCTGGCAAACGCCGCCACCGTCATATGGCCTGCGGCTGAAAATTCCGCCTCGAACACTGCCTGTTCAAAATCCGGCAGCACCGTCACGCCTGGCCCGAGTAGGGGCTGGAACATCCCGTAAACGCCAAAGGCATACCCTGTGGTGTCCGGGGCGCCGGTGCCAAACCGCACCCGGGCGTTCAGCTTTCTGGGCCGTATGGACTTTAAGATCCTCCACAGCCGCTTTTTTATGTGGGAAAAAAGTTCCCTGGTCTCCCGCTCCTGCAAAAGAGCCCCGTAATAGGATATATTCTGCCAAATCCCTCTTATTTTATCATAGAAGCCGCAGATTGTGTACTGCAACTTCTTTCTTTTTTCAGACAGCCAGGAGGCCCCGCCGCCTGGCATTTTCTCTCCTGCCCCGGCCTCTTCCCCGAAAGGAGACGCTTCCGTTTCGCTGTCAGGGGCTTTCCCACCGTCCTGTCCGGCGCTTTCCTGCTGCGCCGCGTCCGATGTTTCGCTTCCAGGCTGCTGTCTGGTTTCCGATGTTTCGCCGCCTGTCTTTTCACCCTCTGGCGCACCCTCGTCCTGTCCGGCGCTTCCCTGCTGCGCCGCGTCCGATGTTTCGCTTCCAGGCTGCTGTCTGGTTTCCGGCGTTTCGCCCCCTGCCTTTCCGCTCTCCGGCGCTCCGCCGTCCTGTCCGGCGCTTCCCTGCTGCGCCGCGTCCGGCGTTCGTCCGCCTGCCTGTTTTCCCTTCCTGCCGCCGTCTAAGGAAAAAATCGTCATCCAGAGGAATTTCACCCCGTTCTGCCCCTGGGCCGGGTAGGCGTAATGCAGACGGAACAGCCCAAACAGCCAGAAGGCATTCACAAAAGCCGTCACGTCTTTTCCCTGCGCACGCCCGGACGCCCGGTAAGCCACCGGGAAAAACAGCACAAGCAAAAGCACGGCCAGCGCCAGTCCAAGCACAAGGAGCAGACCGATCCCAAGCACAGCCAGGATCTGCAATATCACGTCCAGCATAACAAATACTCCTTCAGCGCGCAGTCTCCCCGCTCCCGCAGGCACTCCTTCACCATCTGTTCCACCAGCCCCACCGCTTCCTCCCGGCTGCCCGCAATCCCCACCACATAAAGCGGGTTCTTTTGGTAATAGCGCTGTGCCAGCTGCCTTGCCTCAAAAATGTCCAGCTGGTCGGAAGGGTTTTTCGAGAGGGTGATGAGCACGACGCCTGTAAGCAGCGGTTTCCCCTCCAGTTTCCTTTTCATCTTATCCAGTTTTTTTGTGTTGATGCTCTCTCCCAGATAAAGTCTTGGGTGATAGGTAATGGAAACGGCCATATCCCCGTCCTTTCCATCCAAACTCGCATATGGCAATGCAATCAAAAACGCCCTATGTAACCCATCCTATCACATTTTGCCAAAGGGGGCAATGGATTTTCACACCCATCCCTCCGCCCCCGGAAACAGATAGCGAAGAAATGTGAGAAAAAGATTGACATTTCGACCTGTTTACTTATACTGGATATGAAAAGAAATTGGGAGGAATTGCGATGAAATCTGTGGCCAGAATGGAATTACAGCCGGGAATGACCCTGGGCGAGGACGTAACCTATCAGGATACCACGCTCTTTTGTGCCGGAACCGTCCTGACGCAGAATATCATTGACCGCCTGAAGCGCTACTCCATCATGTGCGTCACCGTCATGGAGGACATTGACCTCGCCGTCACACACTACCAGCGGCTGCGCTGTTTAGGGGATTTCAAGGCTTTCGAGCAGAAGCACGCACAAAGCCTGGCCAGATACAAGCAGCTGATCTTAAACTTTGCCAATTCCGGCGCGCCCATCCCTTCCGGGGCGCTTCTGGACATTTACCAGGAAATGCGCTCTACCTACGCAAGCGGCGCCGTCCTTCTGGATTACCTGTACAATCTGATTCCCAACGAGGACGAACTGACCTTCAACCACTGCTTAAACTCCGCCCTGCTGGCCGGCGTTTTCGCCGAGTGGGGCGATATGCCAGAGGCAGAGCAGACAAACCTGATCCTCTGCGGCTTCTACTATGACATCGGCAAGATCAAGCTCCCCTATGAGCTGCTCTGGAAACCAGACAGACTCACCCAGACGGAATTTGAAATCGTCAAGAACCATCCCGCCCTGGGTTGGGCCATGCTGGGCAACACGGGGCTGGATCCCCGCATCCAGGAAGCGGTGCTGATGCACCACGAGAGGATGGACGGCAGCGGCTATCCCATGCAGTTAAAGGGATCGGAGATCAATCATTACGCCCGCTATATCGGGCTGATCGACACCTATATCGCCATGGCCTCCCCCAGACCCCATCGCAGCGCCCTCACGCCGCTGCAGATTCTGGGGCATCTGGAAAGCGATATGGCAAAATACGACGCAGCCCTTCTGATGCCTTTGATGAGGCGCATTGCAGACGCACAGATCGGCTTCTGCGTCCAGCTAAGTGACGAGTCCGTCTGGGAGGTGCTGATTATCCATCCCGACCGCCTCTCCCGCCCCATCCTGAAAAACGAAGACTCCCAGATCCTGAATCTGAAGGAACGCCCGGATCTGGAAATTTTGAAAATGATATGATCCCCGCCCGGCGCTTTCTTTCATTCCGGGCTTTCGGATTGCGCCTCCTCCTTAAAATAGCCGTCAAAGATCCGACGGGCCATGGGCACCGCGTAATCGCCGCCGCTGCCTGCGCCCTCCACGATGATTGTGACGCAGACCCTGGGATCCTCCACCGGCGCAAAGCCTGTAAACCAGGCGTGGCTGTCCCCTTTTACATTGTTGTACTCCGCGGAACCGGTCTTTCCCGCCGCGGTGTATTCCCTGCCCGAAAGACGGCTGGCCGTCCCGGACGCTACCACCTCTGTCATCAGCCCCTTTAAGACGTCGGCTTCCTCCTCGGACATCACCCGCCCGTAAGTCTGGGATCTGAAGGTTTTCACCTTTCCTCCCTCCGCGCTCTCCACCCGGTCCAGCACATAGGGCTCCATCATCACGCCGCCGTTTGCAATGGCAGCGGTGATCATGTTCAGATGAAGGGGCGTGATCTGGGTTTTCCCCTGGCCGATGGAAGCCTGCATCATCTCGCTGTCCGTCATCTCCTCCGAGATGGGCGCGGTGCTCCTCTTGCTGGCAAACTCCGTGGGAAGCGCCCTGTCAAAGAGAAGCTGCTCCAGGGTCTCCTGAAACGCCTCCCTGTCAAGGCTCATGCCGATATCGGCAAAGGCGGAATTGCAGGACTTTGCAAACGCGCGGGTAAAGTCTACCTTGCCGTGGCTGCTCCCGTGATAGCAGTGGATGCTGCCCGCATCCGTCTGGTAGGAACCGCTGCAGGAGAAGGAATAATCCTGATAAGTGTCCGGATTTTGGCGGATGTAGGCCAGGGCCGTCAGGATCTTAAAGGTGGAGCCCGGCGGATACAGCCCCTGGGTCGCCCGGTTCAACAGCACGGAGCTGTCCGAATCCTCCAGAAGATCGTCCCAGATGGCGCCGATCTCGTTTGGGTCAAAATCCGGGTGGGACACCATGGCCAGCACCTTCCCCGTCTTTACCTCCGTAACGATCACCGCCCCCTTGTAGACGTTCAGCTGTTCCCCCGCAATCTTCTGCAGCTCCACATCCAGCGTGGTATACACATTGTCGCCGGGATTTTTTACCCCCGCCATATCGTTGGCCGCCTTGCTGCCCAGCGGGATGCTCGTGTTGATCAGGTAATAGTTGGCGGCATCCTCCACTCCCATCCGCCCCTGTGTGGCGTAGCCAACGATGTGGGAAAAGAGTTCCCCATAGGGATACACCCTGGTTTCGTCCTGCCCCGCCCCCAGCACGGTCTGGGCCAGCACGTCCCCGTCCCGGGAGTAGATCGTCCCCCGGTAGTTCTGGGATAGCAGGATTTCCTGTCTGGAATTGTAGCTGTTGTCCACCATCTCCTGCCTGCCGGTGGCCACAAAACGGGTCATATACCAGATCATCGCAGCAAACAGAAGGGTGAAAATGACGCCGCTTACAAGAATTTCCCTGCGGTTATCCCTGCGGGGCGTCCTCTTTTTTCTCTCTTCCACCGCTCTTACCTCCTTCCTGCTGTCTCAGCCGGATATAGATCCCCTGTATGATAAAGAACATAATCATCGTGGTCATGACCGAACTGCCCCCATAGCTGATAAAGGGCAGGGTAACCCCAGTCAGCGGGATAAATTTGATGCCGCCGCCGATGGTGAGGAAGACCTGGAAGATGTAAAGGATGCCGATGCCGTACACCACCAGCTGGTAAAACCTGTCCTTGATGCGGGCGGCTATGCCCAGCATGGTCAGGAACAGATTCACCTCCAAAAGCAGGATACAGATGCCAAACAGCGCCCCCAGCTCCTCGCACACTGACGAGAAGACAAAATCCTCCATCACGTTTGGAATATCGTCCGGGCTGCCCTGCAAAAGCCCCATGCCAAACCAGCTTCCGGTGCCGATGGCAAACAGGGACTGGGTGACGGAGTAGCCCAGGTTATCCAAGTAGCCCCAGGGATCCCGCCAGGCCAGTACACGGCTTCTCACATGGGCAAACAGCCGGTACGCCACACAGGCGGCGCCGCTCCCCCCGGCAAGCCCCAGGAGCAGATACAGATAGTTCCCGGAGGCCAGAAACACCATAAACACATATCCCACAAAGAAGATGACGGCGCTTCCCAGATCCCTTGAGAGAACCAGAATGATCACATGGACGCCCGCTAAAGCCGCCGTAACCGCCACCCTGCCCAGGGATGCCTTCTCCCAGAGGGCTCCCGCCAGGAAAAACACAAACAGGGGCTTGACAAATTCCGAGGGCTGGAAGGTGACCTGTCCAATCGCCGTGGCGATGGTAAAGGTGATCTTTGCGCCGTAGGTGACCTGGCTTAAGATCAGGACGCCCAGAAGCATAGCGATCCCGACCCCGGCATAAGCCCAGGTCAGCTTTTTGAAAAACCGGATCCGGGAAAACAGATAGGGGATCAGAAGGCCGATCATCAGGGAGAGCAGCAGGATGATGTACTGGCGCACCGCCCGGCCAAAGGACAGCCGCGCGATCATGCACAGCCCGATCCCCATCAGCATACAGGAGCCGCTTAAGAGCTGTCTGTTTGCCGTCTCATAGATCAGGGGCACCATCACCGCCACCGCCAGCAGGAAGATCTGGGCGAACGCATAGAAGTACACATACTCCATTTTCCCGCTGACCACCGTGAGGTTTAAGTAGCACAAAAACTGTATCAGGAAAATACACGCGCACTGCCCCGCGTAAAGCCCCCTGGAGTCCTCCCGTCTGCGGGACAGCCCCAGAAAGCCAAGCAGGGTATAGATGGCCATACACCCGGTGAGGGCATATTTGGAAAGTTCTGTGATATACTGGTGCATCCTGTTTCTCCTTAGCGGCGTCTACTCTACGCCGCGCTTTTCCAGTCCGCTTGTATAATTTGTCTCTGGCAGGGCCTCCCCCAGCCAGAAGCTTTTCAGCACCTGCTCTGTCTCTCTGCCCGTCTCCAGGGTAAAGTCCAGGCGCAGATCGCAAAGTCCCCGCCACCTCTTTTCTCCCTCCGGCAGCGCAAAGGGCAGGCTGTTGTAGATCAGGTTCGTACAGTGCAGGCAGTTTGTCCGCACCGGGAAGGTCTTCCGATAGCGGTCCGTGAGCAGGCCAATCCCGCCCTGTCCCGCCTGACAGCCCTGTGACGTCTTTTTTACGCAGTTTGCAGTAACCATCATGGGAATCCTGCTGTAAAGGATTTTTTCAAAACGGCCCTTCCACCGTCCCGCGGCCCCCTCCAGCAGACTGCGCTGCTCGGAAGCCTTCAGCTCATAGGGCAGGCAGAAACCCTCTGCCAGCGCCGAGAGGACTTCTGCCGACCCGCTGTTCCACACATAAATCCCTGCGTCCGTGCGCAGCTTTGACCGGATCCCCCGCTCCCACAGGGCGCCCAGACCATCTACCGAGCGGGCCAGAAACCCGGCTCCGCCCCTTTCCTCCGCGATCCGGCAGAGGTTTTCCAGATACGCCCTCTCCGATCTGCGGAACACATATGGCATGGCAAGAAAGGGTTCTGCCTCCAGCTGCCTGATCTGTTTCCAGGGCGCAAGCGTCTCCTTTTCCCGCTCCGTCACCAGATCGCCGTCCAGATAAACCCTGGCCAGCCGGATGGAGCGCTGCCCGCAGGACAAAAAGACCCGCACAAGGGCCTCCAGCTGCTCCAGGGTAGTGACAGACACGGCCCATGTTGTCTGTTGACCAATATGGTCATCGCCTAACTTCCCATCATGTTGGGTCTTCAAGTCTTCTTCCGTCCAAAAATCCCCATATTTCCAAGGGAATCCAGGCTCTCTAAACTGCCCTGTATTCTCCGTTGACTTAGTTGGTCGTTTTTCTACTTCTGTTGTTGACTGGATTGGTCTATCTTCTCTCCTATCCAACAGTTCCTTTTCCAGCGCCTGGACAGCCTGTCTGCGCAGCTCATTGATCCCCTTCAAGGGGTAAAAAGCATCCTGACTTAACTGAAACTTCATGGAAGATACCTCAAAGGGGCTGTCTCCCAGTCTGCCCAGCTGTTTTTTCAGATCCGCCTCCGTCACGGGATTTTTCAGAGCGGCCTGAACCGGGACGCCCACCGCCCTGCCGCAGGCCTTTCCCCGCCGCAGAGTGACGCAGGCAGGCATTCCAATGAGAAATTCCGCCTCTATCTCCACGGGCAGGCGGGGACGTTCTTCCAGATGCTGTCTGCGGATCTCTGTCAGCACTGCGCTTTCTGTGGCGCGGTAGGCAGGGCTGTCTACCGTGATCATCTGACGCCCGTTTTTCTGAAAATAATACCCCTCCTGGGTCTCACTGCGGATGTAAAGGGAATTGAGGCGTTTCTCATCCTCCGAATCCACCCGGTACGCCTCCCTTGCCCCCTCTTTCCCCAGCTTCTGCAAAAGATCCTGATATCTTTCAATATATTTCCGATAGATGGCGGTAACGCCGGCGGCATACTCCGGCTTTTTCATCCTTCCCTCGATCTTAAAGGAATCGATGCCTGCCTCCAAAAGAAGCGGCAGACACCCGATGGTGCACAGATCCTTCATGCTCAGCAGATAGGAGGTCTTCCCATTTGCCTGATAGGGCAGTCTGCAGGGCTGGGCGCACCTGCCCCGGTTGCCACTGCGGCCTCCCAGAATACTGCTAAAGAGGCACTGGCCTGAATAACAGTAACACATGGCGCCGTGGACGAAGGTCTCCAGCTCCAGCCCGGTCTCCTCCTTCATGGCGATGATTTCCGCAAGGCTTAACTCCCTGGCGGGCACGATCCGGCTGACTCCCATCTCTTTTAACAGCGCCGCCCCGGAGCCGGAACACACGCTCATCTGTGTGCTGGCGTGGAGGGGCAGACCCGGGAACCGCTCCCGCACCCGGCGCAAAACTCCCAGATCCTGTACGATCACCCCGTCTAGTCCCGCCTCACAGTAAGGCGTCAGGTACGCCTCCAGCTCCTCCAGTTCTTTTTCTTTCAGCAGCGTATTCACCGCAAGGTAAACCTTTACCCCGAACAGCCTCGCATATCGGATGCACTCCACCAGTTCTTCCTGGGTAAAATTTTCCGCGTATGCCCTGGCCCCAAACCGGCTCCCGCCCAGATAGACTGCGTCTGCGCCTGCGTGCACCGCCCCGTAAAACCCTTCGGGGCTGCCCGCAGGCGAAAGCAGCTCCACCCTGCCCTTTTCTCTCATGCCCCGGCTCCCTTCCTGTCCCTGCCTGTTCCTTCCTGTCGCTTCCCTTTTTATCCCCCTCTCCCCATGGGATACGGCGGGATAAGAAAAGCTGTCCGAATCCGGGCAGCCTTTCACGTCATTTCTTTTTTAACTCTGTCTCCAACTGCACGATCTTTTTGGCGTCGTTGTCCCGATCCTTCTGCAGGCCCTTGATCTGTTCCTCAACGCTTTCCAGCTTGATCTGGGCCGATATCAGCTCGTGCTTGAGATCGTAAAGCTCTTTTTCCTTGGCCTGCAGTTCCTCCTCCAGGAGGGAAATCTGCTTTTTCGCCTTGAAATAATCGTCCGCGATATTCAGCTGCAGGAGAACCCCCTGGGTGTCCATGGGCTGGCGGCGGAAACTGTCCACCTTGTTGTACTCGTTTAATTTATTGTTGATATAGGAGGCAACCTTCTGCAGGTATTCCTCGCTCTCATAGCCGCTGAGCGTAAAAACTTTTCCGCCAATGATGACTTCTGTATCTGTTTTGGAAGGCATAGCTGCACTCCTCCTGTATCTGACATTCACCAGGGCCAGACGGCCCTCTCATACAGTATAGCTCAATTCCTGACCGCAGGCAAGCAAAAGTTCAAAGCCCCAGGCCTAAGTGATGGTAGGCAAAGTCCGTCACCACCCGCCCCCTGGGCGTCCGGTTGATCAGACCGTTTTTCAGAAGATAGGGCTCGTACACGTCCTCGATGGTGCCCGCATCCTCCCCGATGGCCGCCGCCAGTGTGTCAAGCCCCACGGGGCCGCCGTCAAATTTTTCAATCATGGTGCGCAGAATATTTCGGTCGATGTGATCCAGCCCCAGCTTGTCCACATCCATCAGATCCAGCGCCGTGGTGGCCACTTCCTCGGTGATGACGCCGTCGTACTTGACCTGGGCAAAGTCCCGCACCCGCTTTAAGATGCGGTTGGCAAGCCGGGGCGTCCCCCTGCTGCGCTTCGCCATCTCCAGCGCGCCCCCCGCTTCCATCTCCACTTCCAGCACCCTGGCGGAATGCAGGATAATCTGTTCCAGCTCCTCCACCGTGTAAAACTCCATGTGATAGATCATGCCGAACCGGTCCCGCAGGGGCGCTGTGAGAAGTCCCGCCCTGGTGGTGGCCCCAACCAGGGTAAACCGGGGCAGATCCAGCCGCACGGAGCGGGCCGTGGAACCCTTCCCGATCATGATGTCAATGCAGTAGTCCTCCATGGCCGGATAGAGCACTTCCTCCACCTGGCGGTTGAGCCGGTGGATCTCGTCCACAAAGAGCAGATCCCCTTCCTCCAGATTGTTTAAAATCGCCGCCATCTCCCCGGGTTTTTCGATGGCAGGGCCGCTGGTGACCTTTAAATGCACGCCCATCTCATTGGCGATAATGCCCGCCAGCGTGGTCTTCCCCAGGCCGGGCGGACCGTAAAAGAGCACATGATCCAACGCCTCTTCCCGCTGTTTTGCGGCTTCAATATAAATCTTTAAATTTTCCTTTACCTTGGACTGACCGATGTAATCGTCCAGCTTCTGGGGGCGGAGAGAACCCTCTATCCGCACGTCTTCTTCCGTCAGACTGGTCTCTATCATTCTCCTGGACATGGCCGGATGATTCCTTTCTCAAAGGGTTTCTCAAAACAAAAACTTCAAAGCCGCCTTTAACACGGCCCCGGTCTCCATCTCTTCCAGATCCGGGATGGCGTTCACCGCTTTTGCGGCCTCCGCCTGCCCGTAGCCCAGAGACACCAGCGCCTCCACCGCCTCCTGTTTTTTCAGGCTGTCCCCCACCGGCTGCAGGGATTTCTGATAAGCGGCGGCCTCTCTGCCGATCAGGGCGTCGTCTATCTCCAGCTTCCCCTTCAGCTCTAAGATCAGGCGCTCCGCCGTCTTCGTCCCCACCCCCGGCGCCTTGGCGATGGATTTGGCATCCCCCGTCATAATGGCAAACCGCAGGGAATCCGCGTCCAGGACGGACAGGATGGAAAGCGCCCCCTTGGGGCCGATGCCGCTCACCGTGATGCACTTTTTAAAAATCTCCAGATCGTTTCTGGAGAGAAAGCCGTACAGCCAGAAGGCGTCTTCCCGGACGCTTGTGTAGGTGTAGAGCTTCACCTGCTCTCCCACTCCCGGCAGCCTGGCTGCGGTATCGGCGGAAATCTTCACGTTCATCCCCACGCCGCCCACATCCACCACCACGTTGTCCGGGGCGATATCCTCTACAATGCCGTTTACATATGCGATCATGCCGTCTCCCTTTCCCTTCGGTCGGTTTTTGTTCTGTCAGAAACCAATTTCAGTTGCTTTTGCGTAGCAGCTTCCGATACACCGCCGCGAAACACAAAAGATGGGCCAAAAAGGTCAGCGCCCAGCTGATCGGGTAGGAAATATAGAGACATTCCAGCGTGGGGATCTGCCGGAACACGGTGTAGATCCACACCACCCGAAACAGGCAGGCTCCCGTCAGGGACACGATCGTGGGCAGGATGGAATACCCCATGCCGCGCAGGGCGCCCACCATCACATCCATGGTGCCGCACAGAAAATAGGGGACACAGATGTATGACATCCGCAAAATGCCATAGCGGATCACTTCCGGATCCGTGGAGTAGATCTTTAAGAGCTGGCCGGAGGCAAGATAAGCGCCATTGCCCAGAAGCAGGCCAACCGCCGTCACAAGCCCTAAACAGATCGCCGTGGCCTTTCCCACCCTCCTGTACTTCATGGCGCCGTAATTCTGGCCGGTAAAGCTGATGCAGGCCTGGTGGAAGGCGTTCATCGCCGTGTACACAAATCCCTCGATGTTACTGGCCGCCGTGTTCCCAGCCATCACAATGGAGCCGAAGCCGTTGACGGAGGACTGGATCAACACGTTGGAGATGGAAAACAAAGCGCCCTGCAGGCCCGCGGGCACACCGATCTGAACCATTTTAAGCAGTTTATCCCTGGAGATCTTCATGTCATGTAACACCAGCTGATAGGCACTGTCCGTACAGACCAGACACCGCACCACCATTCCGGCGGAGATGACCTGTGAAATGACGGTGGCAATGGCCACTCCGGCCACTCCCATGTGGAACACGATGACAAGGAACAGGTTTAAAACCACATTCACGACTCCGGCGATCAGCAGGTAATACAGGGGCCGCTTGGTATCCCCCACCGCCCGCAGCACCGCGCTGCCGAAATTGTAGACCATCATAAAGGGCATCCCGGCAAAATAAATGCGCATATAGAGCACGGAAAGGGAGAGCACATCCTCCGGGGTCTCCATCATGGCAAGGGCGGGCCGGGACACAAAAAAGCCCACGAAGATCAGAATCAAGCCGCTTACCGCCGCCGTGAGCACCGCCGTCTGCACCATGCTCCTAAGCTCCTCTTTCTTCCCGGCTCCGTAATACCGCGCCACCAGCACGTTGGCGCCCACGGACAGGCCGATGAAGAGATTGACGATCAAATTGGTGAGGGAGCTGGTGGCGCCCACCGCCGCCAGGGACCGGCTCCCCGCAAAGCGCCCCACCACCACGATATCTGCCGCATTGAACAAAAGCTGCAGGATCCCGGAGAGCATCAGGGGGATATAAAAGAGCAGGATCTTCCCAAACAGAGGGCCGCTGCACATATCTATCTCATATTTTTTCGCTTCCTGTCTCTTTCCCTGCTTCTGTGTTTCCACTGCGCTTTCTCCCTGCCTGTCTTTACTGATTGTTGATGTAATTGATCAGCCCCTCCGAGGCGATGATCTTCTGCATAAATTCCGGGAATGCCTGCCCCTGGAAGCTGGTACCCCGGGTGATGTCCCTGATGATCCCTGTGTCAAAGTCGATCTCCACCTCGTCTCCCGCCTGGATGCCCCTGCTGGCCTCCGGGCACTCGATGATGGGAAGGCCGATGTTGATGGCGTTGCGATAAAAGATACGGGCAAAGGTCTCCGCGATCACGCAGCTTACGCCCGCGGCCTTGATGGCAATGGGGGCGTGCTCCCTGGAAGAGCCGCAGCCGAAGTTTTTCCTGGCCACGATGATATCCCCCTTTTTCACCTTCCTGACAAAGTCTTTGTCGATGTCCTCCATGCAGTGCGCCGCCAGCTCGCCCGGGTCGGACGTATTTAAGTATCTGGCAGGGATGATCACATCCGTGTCCACATTGTCGCCGTATTGAAAAACCGTTCCTTTTGCGTTCATTTTTTCCTCTCATTCTGCCGCTTTGGCGGCTCTTGCGCCTGCTTTTTCCGCTCTATCCCACTCACGCCAGGCTCTCAGGCCCGCAGAGCACGCCCATTACCGCGCTGGCCGCCGCCACGGCGGGGCTTGCCAGATAGATTTCGGAAGTCACATGGCCCATCCGTCCCACGAAATTGCGGTTTGTGGTGGAGACACAGCGCTCCCCTTCCGCCAGAATGCCCATATAGCCGCCCAGGCAGGGGCCGCAGGTGGGCGTGCTGACCACGGCGCCCGCCTGAATAAAGGTCTTTAACAGCCCTTCCTCCATGGCCTGCAGATAGATGGCCTGGGTGGCGGGGATCACGATGCAGCGCATCCCTTCCGCCACATGACGGCCTTTCAGCACTTCGGCCGCCGTGCGCAGATCTTCCAGTCTTCCGTTCGTGCAGGAACCGATGACCACCTGGTCTATGGCGATGGGCTCCATGCCTGCGATTTCATCTATGGTGTGGGTGTTCTCCGGCAGATGAGGGAAAGCCACCGTGGGGCGCAGGGCGCTTAAATCGATGGTATACTCCGCCTCATAGACCGCGTCCGGATCCGCCTCGTAGATCCGGTACGGCCTCCTGGAGTGTTCCTCCATATACTGCTTCGCCGTTTCATCCACCGGGAAAATGCCGTTTTTCCCGCCGGCCTCGATGGCCATGTTGGCGATGGTAAACCGATCGTCCATGGTGAGATGGGCGATGCCGTCCCCCGTAAATTCCATGGACTGATACAAAGCCCCGTCCACGCCGATCATCCCGATGATGTGCAGGATCACGTCCTTGCCGCTCACCCATCTGGAAGGCTTGCCCGTCAGGCAAAACCGAATGGCGGAAGGCACCTTGAACCAGGCCTTCCCGGTGGCCATGCCCGCAGCCATATCCGTGCTGCCCACCCCGGTGGAAAACGCGCCCAGGGCGCCGTAGGTACAGGTGTGGGAATCCGCGCCGATGATCACATCCCCCGCCACGGTAAGGCCCTTCTCCGGCAGAAGGGCGTGCTCAATGCCCATCTGGCCCACCTCAAAGTAATTGGTGATCTCATTTTTTCTGGCAAATTCCCTGACGCATTTGCAGTGCTCCGCAGACTTGATATCCTTGTTTGGCACAAAGTGATCCGGCACCAGGGCAATCTTGTCCTTGTCAAACACTCCGCTCTTTTTGAATTTGTCCATCTCCTTGATGGCCACGGGGCTGGTGATATCGTTTCCCAGCACAAGGTCTAAGTCGGCCTCGATCAGCTGTCCGGCCTCCACCTTCTCAAGCCCTGCGGCCCTGGCCAGGATCTTCTGTGTCATTGTCATTCCCATATCGTCTGTTTCCTTTCTTTGAGCGCAGCCTGCCCTCTGCACGCTGTAAGCGGATTTCAAAAACTGTCAGGGCCAGAAGCTTCTGGCCCTGACAAAGACATTTTATCATATGCTTTCGGTTTGTTCAAATAAAACTTCTAAGGAAACCCGATCCTGCTCCAAAAACAGCACCGTATCCCGTTCTTCCCTTTGGAAGGAAGCCCCTTTTACGGAGCGGAAATGGCAGTTGACAAAGCGCACCCGGCAGCCTGCTCCCCCTTGTACCCAGCCCAGGATCCCGTCCCGGTTTCTCTCCAGCCGGATCTGCATCAGAAGCTCCCCCTCCTGGAACACCTCCGCCTCCGCCTGTCCCGTCAGCGCAAACACCTGAAACTCCACATTCCCGGCAAAGGCCTGATCTGCCCTCTCCACAGCGATTCCCGTGGGCAGGATGCTGTTGCCGCGCACCCACAGCGGGACAGACAGATAACCGTGTTCTTCCCGCCGGAAGGCCCCGCCCTGTACCGTCTCCCGCGTCAGGTAATTCACCCATGTCCCACCGGGCAGATAGTACTCCGCGATCCCCTCCTCGTTGAAGATGGGCGCCGCCAGCAGCCGTCCGCCCAGCATATACTGCCTGTCCAGATAGCCGCAGACGGGATCCTTTTCAAACTCCAGGATCATGCTGCGCATCATCGGCACGCCGTTTCTGGCAGTCTCTACGGCGCAGCAGTACAGATAGGGCAGAAGCTCCAGCTTCAGCCGGGTAAAAAAGCGGACCACCTCCACCGCCTCCTGGCCATACGCCCAGGGCACGCGGTAGGACGTGCTGCCGTGAAGACGGCTGTGAGTGGACAAAAGCCCGAAGGCCGCCCATCTCTTGTACACGTCAGGGGTGGAAGTGCTCTCAAAGCCCCCGATGTCATGGCTCCAGAAGCCGAAGCCGCTGCTTGTCAGCGACAGCCCGCCCCGCAGGCTCTCCGCCATGGCGCCGTAGTCCGACCAGCAGTCCCCGCCCCAGTGCACGGGAAACTTCTGGCCTCCGGCCGTGGCCGAGCGGGCAAACAGGACGGCTTCCCCTTCTCCCCGCTTTTTCTTTAGCACTTCAAAGACCGTCTTGTTGTAGAGATAGGAGTAATAATTGTGCATTTTCACGGGGTCTGACCCGTCCCAATAGACGCAGTCCGTGGGGATCCGCTCGCCGAAATCGGTCTTAAAGCAGTCCACGCCCATCTCAAGAAGTTCTTCCAGCTTCCGCGCATACCAGCCTGCGGCCTGCGGGTTGGTAAAGTCCACAATGGCCAGGCCCGGCTGCCACATATCCCACTGCCAGACGCTGCCGTCGGGGCGCTTTAGGAAAAACCCTTTCTCCATCCCCTCGTCGAACAGGGCCGATTCCTGCCCGATATAGGGGTTGATCCAGACGCAGACCCGGATTCCCTTTGCCCTGATGCGGGAGAGCATCCCCTCCGGATCCGGGAAGACCCGCTCGTCCCAGAGAAAATCCGTCCAGTGAAACTCCCGCATCCAACAGCAGTCGAAGTGAAAGACCGACAGCGGAATCCCCCGTTTCTCCATCCCGTCGATGAATCCCATGACCGTTTTTTCATCGTAGTCAGTGGTAAAAGAGGTGGACAGCCACAGCCCGAACGTCCACTGGGGAGGCAGGGCCGGTTTCCCCGTCAGATCCGTGTAGCGCATCAGCGCTTCCTTCATGGTGGGGCCGTTGAAGAAAAAGTAGTCCAGGCTCTCCCCCGGCACACAGAAGGCCACTTTCCCCGCCTGTTCCGTGCCCACCTCAAACTCTGCCCTCTCCGGGTGGTTGACGAAGACGCCGTAGCCCTTCCCGGACAGATAAAAGGGGATATTCTTATAGGACTGTTCCGTGCTGGTTCCCCCGTCCTCGTTCCAGATTGCCACGGACTGGCCGTTTTTGACAAAGGGGGTAAAACGCTCCCCCAGCCCGTAGATCAGCTCTCCCACCGACAGGGAAAGCTGCTGCACCATATAGGCCTGGCCGCCCCTGTCATAGG
This sequence comes from uncultured Acetatifactor sp., assembly GCA_947594835.1. Classification (GTDB taxonomy): domain Bacteria; phylum Bacillota; class Clostridia; order Lachnospirales; family Lachnospiraceae; genus Acetatifactor. The sequence continues at coordinate 37,190 of CANQEH010000003.1, forward strand.
CCGGCCCCTTCCAGTCTTCCTTGACATAACAAAGATCCCTGTCCCCGCTTTTTGCAAGCAGCCTGCCCTCCCGCTCGTAGCGCATGGCCCAGTTTTCCCGGTCAATGACAAGGCTTAAGCTCCCGCTTTTTACCGTGATATGCTCTTTTGTCTCCTCGCACTCCAGCGGCGTCCCCTCGTCCAGGGCAAGCTCAAAATCCGGGCCCTTTGGCACGGCTCCCTTGTGGTGGTAAGCCCGCACCCGGATCACCTCCGGCGCAGGGGCGCTGATGCAGACGGTCAGATTGATCCCGCCCAGCGTATCCCCCTTCCTCTCAATACGGGAGGTCGGCGCGCACAGGATAACCTGCGTCCCCGTCTTTCTCACCTCATAGACCTGCCTGGGGGAAAAGCAGCCGATCCCCTCCCGGTACAGCCAACAGCCGTTATGAAATTTCATCTCTGCCTCCTTTTTCCTGCGTTCCTCTAGTCTTCCGTAAACGAATAAAAAGCGGGCTTGGGCTGGTAGCGCTCGTCAAACAAAAGCGGACACTGGGGCAGCCCCGTGGTATTGCCGCCTCCTACGTTGGAGCGGCTCTGGAGCCAGGAATAGTGATCCACTGTGCCCCAGAAGGTGATGCCGGTGATGTGGATGCCTTCCTTCTTGTTCTTATCCTTTAACGTCCAGTAGAGCAGATGGTAGCGCTTTGCCTGGTTTTCGTATTCCTCTTCCTTCTTCTCGGGGCTGCCGTCATAGCCGTCGCTGGCCCTTAGGTCAAACTCTGTGATCTGCACATTTCCCACCACCTCTGCGTACTGTTCCACAGAGGAGGCAAAGGCGGCCCATTCCGGGGAATCCATGCCGTAGTGCCCCTGCATCCCCATGCCGTCGATGCGGGTTCCCTCCCCGGGCGCCCCTTCCAGCGCCTTTACCGCCGAGAGCAGTTCTAAAATCCCCTCCCGTTTTTTCTCCATACACTCGTTATAATCGTTGTAATACAGCTCCAGCTGGGCCGGGGCGTACTTGTTGGCATAGCGGAAGGCGTTCAGGATATACTCGTTGCTCTGATAGACCTTCCACCAGCTGGAATTGCTGCCATGGGTGTCCTGGCTTAAGGGTTCGTCCGGGTTTTCGCTGTCGGTGCGGTAGGTGCCGGTGCTGTCGCTGACGGCCTCATTCACCACGTCCCAGCCGTAAAACATCCCCTTGTATTTGCTCTCCTCCCCGGTAAAATGGGTCAGCATGGTGCGGATGTACCACTCCAGCCGTTTGTCCATGGTCTCCTTGTCCACATAGTCCTTGTCCTTGTCATAGTCCACATGGAAAAACCACTCCGGCGTCTGGGAGTGCCACACCAGCACATGGCCCCGCATCATGATGGGGTCGTCCGGGTGTTTCTGATTAAAGGCGAGCACTTTGTCTAAGATCTTCTCCGCCCTGGAATAGTCCAGCTTCGGCACCAGGATGGTCTCGCCGTTTAACTCTGCTTCCTCCGTCTGGGGGCATTTTGCGTTGCTGTAACCAAACATGGCGTCGGGCTTTAACTCATTGCCTATGGTCAGCGCATTAAAGTGGGTGGTGATGATCTCCCACAGCCTCTGATCCCGGCATTCCCCCAGGGTGATGGCCGTGCCCACCCGGCAGCCCAGGGCCTCCCCCACCTTTTCTTTTAAAATCGGCATCTCGTCTTTCTCCTCTCCCTGCTGTGGGCCGGAGTCCGCCTCCTGCCCCTGATCCTGCGCCGTCTGCTGTCCTGACTCCTCCTGTTTTTCAGGCTCCGGCGTACTTAGCTGCGAGATGCTCTGCTGCGCCGCAGGGCTTTCTTCCGCCTCCATTGCTCCTCCTGCCCCGGCGCATCCTGTAAGCAGCAGCCCCGCCGCCAACAGCCCCGCCAGACCCTTTCCAAACCGCTCTCTCATGTTCCGCTTTCTCTCCTCTCCTTTGACTTTTCCGCTTCCACTGTCCTTTTTACCCATTTTTCAACTATTGCGCTTTTCCTGAAATCGTACTAAAATAGAAATACAGGAAAAGGGGATACAGGACAATGACAGTAAGACCCAATGATTTCTACAGCAAAAACAGTGACTTTACCGGCAAACGGGTGGTAAACGCAGATATCCAGGAGATCGTGGACTTCCACGCCAGTTCCGCTGTGCGCATCTGGTGCAACGAGCAGTCCGACAGCTTTCCCGCCCACTGGCACTCAGCCCTTGAGATCATCCTGCCCATGGAGGAATGGTATGACGCCGTCGTGGGAAAGGAACAGTTCCATCTCGTCCCAGGCGATATCCTGTTTATCCCACCCAGGGCGATGCACGCCCTCACAGCGCCCGACACCGGAATGCGCTTCGTCTTTCTGTTTGACATATCCCCTCTCTCTGCCCTGCCCGGCTTTTCGTCCCTTCAGCCCGTGCTCTCCTCCCCCCTGCACATCACAAGATGCAGCCATCCCCACATTTACGAGGATACCTATCAGGATATGGTGCGGATGCGCAACGAATATTTTGGCAGTGAGGAATTTGCAGAGCTCACCGTCTTTTCCCTGCTGTTGGGCGTCCTGATCCGTCTGGGCACCGACTCCTTAAGAGGACGGGAGTTTTCCCTGGGCGCCCGGCCCAACAAACAGCGGGAATATTTTGTCAAATTCAACGACGTCCTCTCCTATATCAACGACCACTACAAGGAGGACTGCCGGCTGGAAGACATCGCCGCCGCTTACGGCTTCAGCAAGTATCATTTTGCCCGGCTGTTCCGCCAGTACACCGGCTTTACATTCTGTTCCTACCTCTTACATCTGCGCATCCTGGCCGCCCAGGAGCTTCTGTCAAGGCCAGAGCTCTCCATCACGGAGATTGCCATGCAGTCCGGCTTCTCCAGCATCTCCACCTTCAACCGTGTCTTCCGCCAGCAGGTGAACTGCTCCCCCACCGAATACCGGGAAAAGCGCAGGCCCTCTGCCGTCAGCGCTTTGCCTCATAGCGAAAATCCTTAAACACGGCGGATCCGCCCGCTTTTCTGGTGGCGTAGACGGCCAGCCCGCAGCGGCAGCCAGTGAAATGATCCAGCCCGAAATACAGGGCGTGCCGGGGGCCGATCCGTTTCCATCGTTTCCCCTCCCCAGGTTCCAGATAGGAAAAAGAAACCTGGTCCGTCCCGCCCGAAAAATCAGCTTCCATCTTAAGCCTTACAGAGGGCTGGGCAAGCCTTACCCTTCCGGCCACTTTCCCGGGGAGATAGTCGTTTGCCCCCGCCCGGAGATCTTTGTCCTCCTTAAGCCGCTGGATCATCACCAGGTCATACCGCCCGCACTGTTTTGTCACCGCAGCCATGGCGTAACAGCCCTGCAGGGCGCACAGCCCCGCAAAGTCCCCCTCGTTCAGTTCCCCGGCCTCTACGGTCACCTCTACCGCCGTGGCGGGCATCCTAAGCCGCTGGGTCAGCGTGTTCACCGCCTGGGTCACGTTGCTGCAGATCTTCCCGGTGATGATGCGCAGTCCTCCCTCCGGAAGAACCGACCAGAGCAGAGGATCCGGCTCATGGTTCCACTGCCACTGTTTCTTGAGCACGCACAGTCCCTCCGGGCCCGTCTGGTAAGAAAAACTGTCCGAAACATACAGGGGCTCATACACATAAGATGGCCTGTTGTCCCGGACAAAAAAGGTCTCCGGGACTTTCCCCTTACATCCAAACACCGGGAAGTGGTCTTTCCACTCCACAGGAACCAGAACTGGCACCCGCCCCACAGCGCCATGATCCTGCAGCAGGATGCTGTACCACTGCCCGTCGCCTGCCTGCACGATCCCACCCTGGGCCACGCCGCAGTTTGCAAACCCAAGGTCGTCGTCCAGGACGGTCCCGCCCGAAAACTCCCCCTCCAGGGAGTCGCTGGAAAAGCACATCTGCGTCCGCCTGCCGTGCCCCGCCCTGGGCCAGTGGATGGTAAACAGGTAATACCGCCCGTCTATCTTATAGAAATGGGCTCCCTCGTGTCCTAAAAAAACGTCGTCCTTCTCCGTCAGCAGCTTCCTGGCAAATCCGCCCTCCTTGAACCCGGTCAGATCCGGTTTCAGCTGCCGGATCCAGATCTCACTGTTTCCATAGACTAAAAACACCCTTCCGTCGTCCTCAAAAAACAGGGAGCCGTCATGGAGATAGGCTTCGATACAGGTTTTCTTCCAGGGGCCTTCCACCTTTTCCGACGTATAAAAGAAAGTCCTGCCGCTTGCCCTGGCCGCAAAGCTCACAAAGAAACGCCCCTCATGGAAGCGCATGGAGCCTGCCCACATTCCGCAGCCATAGCCGCTTTTCTCGCCGTCCAGACAGGCTTCCTGCCCGTCAAAGGAATCGAACACATAGGAGGCCGTCTCCCAGTTCACCAGATCGTAGGAGCGCAGGATCTGCGCCCCCGGCAGAAAGTGCATGGTGGTGCTGAGCATATAATAGATATCCCCCACCCGGATCACTTCCGGATCTGGAAAATCCGCCCCGATCAAGGGCCTCCTGCCCATCACAGCCACCGTCCCGCCCTGTCCTGTCCGCTCCATGTCCGCTCCGTTTCCGCGCCGTCTTGTGCGCAAGCTCATTGGCCACCTCCGGCCCACAGACGCCCTTTGTCCCGCTCACCGCCCGGTTCGGGCCTTCCTGTCTGCGCTGGCCCGCTCCAGCCGTTTTTGTAACTTCTCCTGGACAAACGTCCGCTCCCCGTCCCGCACCAGAAAATACAGATAAGAATCCAGCACAAAGGAAAGCGGCATCCCCCGCCCGGCAATCTTGAAATTGACGAACCCTCTGTCGATGTAGCTTCCGATCTCCTCGTTGGAGATAAACGCAGGCCGCTTCCTGCACTCCTCAAAATTCCGCTCCTTCGTCTGGTTCGGGCAGGGGAAGGGGACGCTCACGTCAAATTCCAGCTGCAGGCGGGACTGCTGTTCATAGTGCTCCGCCCGCTTTGGACATCCCGGAAAGCACACCTCGTTGACCAGGATCTCCACCCTGTCCGCCTGGGCCGCGGCTGCCTCCAGGGCCGCCTGGTCATGGTTTAAGTCATAGTCCAGCACCACCAGGCGGTAATCCTTCCCAAGCTCCTCTAACAGCCCCTCCACCCTGTCGATCCGCTTCGTGGTGGAGGAGATGAGCGGAAAGCGCGGGTACTGTCTTCTGAGATATTCTTCCAGAACCGGCGCATTGACCAGAGCCTGGTTCAGCCCATTGTCCGCAAGACGCATAATCAGGTTGCAGTAGGTGTCCGAGAGGTGCTTTTCTTCCAGCAGGGAATTGGTCCAGGTAAACCGCACCGGCACGCCTCTTGTGTTGTACTGCTTTAACATCGCCTGGATGTCCTGTTTGCCCGAAATCCCGAACACCACCCGCCCGCCATTCCAGATGGCGCCGGGAAATGTCCCGTAGACGGATCCCACCCGGTAGCCGCTTCGGAATTTCTCCGGGTATTCCTTCATCAGATCCAGAACGGCCACATTCAAAGAGAAATAATAGCAAAATCCCGGCAGATGCCAGAACACTTCCTTTTCTTCCATCACATTCTCCCTTCCGGCCCGTTTCGCCTCTGCAAAGCCAAAGCCTCCCAAACACTTTCTCTTCCCAGAGCCTTACGGCCACTTGGAAGGCCTGGGCCGGTTCACCGTGATCACCTTGTTGGCCGCCAGGTTGTTGAGCAGCAGGATCCTGGCCTGCCCCTGGTACTGGGGCCTGATCAGATAATGGCAGTAGGTCTCCACCAGGGAGAACAGGTTGGCCGTCCTGCCCTCGATCTTAAAATTGTAAAAGCCCATGGGCAGATACTTTTCGTAGATATCTTCCGGCGAAATGTAGGTCTCGTATCCCTGGATCGTGTGGATGCAGTTGTACTCCCCGTACTCGCAGTACCAGTGCTCCAGAGGAATCTGTTTGTCCGGGGGCATCTTGCGGTTCTTCAGCATGATGCGCTGGTTTTTCGCAATATTCTCATAATGCTTTCCCCTCCTGGGACAGCCGGGCACGCACAGCGTGTTCACTAAAAGCTCACATCTGCCCTTGTCCTCTATTTTTTCCAGCTCCTCAAACTGGTTATTGAAGTTATAGTCCAGCACCACCAGATAATAATCTTTTTCCAGCTCCCGGTTCACCAGATCTACGTCCCGGATCTCCTTGCAGGTAGAGCTGTTGATCTTAAAGCCCGGGTAGTTCTTCCGGATGTATTGCTCCAGCAGAGGCGAAAAGATCATGACCTCGTTCATGCCGTTGTCCGCTGCCCGCATACAGAAATTACAGTAAGGATCCAGAAGATCCTCCTCATTTAACAGCATATTGGTATAGGTGTACCTCACCGGGATCCCTTTGGCGTTGATGTTCCGGATCACATTCTCGATATATGCCGCATCGCACTGGTCATAGTTGGAGGGTCTTCCGCCGTTCCAGAGGGACATGGGAAATTCTCCGAAAAAGGAGGCGATACGGATCCCCTCCCGGAAATATTCCGGCTTCTGCTCCATCAGACTAAGCACCAGCATATTCAAGGGATAGTTCTGCCTTAACCCCGGCAGATGAAATCTGACTTCCATACGCTTCTCCTCCTAAACGCTGCCATCTGGCGGCGCTACTCCTGCGCAGCATACTCCACCAGGGCGTCCGCCACCTCCGGCGAATACCAGGTCAGGTTGTTCCTGTCAAAGATCCCGAAGCACTCCCCGTCCCCTTCGTAAATGCCGTTGTCCCACCAGACGCACTTGATCTGGTATTGGTTCATGGCGCCCAGATACCCTTCCAGCCATCTGACCACATCCTCTGTGTTTCCTTTGTTCACCGCGCCAAATTCCGTCACGATCACCGGCATCCCCTTTGCGATGAACTGGGACTGGATCTGCCGTAAATTGGTGTCCAGGTCTTTCTGGAGGCTTCCGTCCCAGACGGACACATGGCCTTCTCCCTCAAAGGTAAACACATAGGGGGTGTAAAGGTGGAGGGCCACCGCGATGTTAGGGTCGTCATAACGCTTCAGGTCCCGCATGGCCGCCAGGGAAGCGTTGTTTCCGTAGGTACAGAGGATCAGGCATCTCGTGGCGTTTTCGCCTCCGGTGGCCCTGACTGCATCGAGAAAGACGCCGTTTAAGCGGTTGACGGCTCCCCGTTCGTTTGGCGTCCCGCCGCTCCACTCCCCGGCGCTGCCCTGGGTGCGGGGCTCGTTCATCCCCTCAAAGAGCAGATGGCTGTCCCGGTCTTTGAAACGCTCTGCGATCTGGGTCCAGATGGCCTTCAGTTCTTCCGCCGTCTGATCCAGATCCTCCTCGTCCAGGCTGAGCCAGTAATTTGTCTCGTGGTGGGTGTCCAGAATCACATACATCCCGTCCTCCAGGCAGTAATCCACCACTTCCTCCACCCTGTCCAGCCACGCTTCGTCGATGAGGTAATCCGGCCCGCTTCCCAGATGTTCCCCCCAGGTCACAGGGATCCGCACTGTGTTGATCCCCTGGGCCGCTATGGCGTCTATCATCTCCTTTGTGGTCTCGGGGTTTCCCCAGTAGGTCTCCGAAGCCAGGGTATTGCCCGCCCCGTGGGCGTCCAGGGTATTCCCCAGGTTCCACCCCACCGTCATACCGGCCAGAAGCTCAAACACCCCGGATCTGTCCGGCTGGGCAGGTTCTGCAGACGCCTGGGCAGGCGCGCCTATCTTCTCCGGCGCATCCTCCTGTGCCACCGGGGCGCTCTCCGTATCTTTGCTGTCCTTGGGGGTGCCTTCCTCCCCGGCCCCGCTGTCTGCCAAAGGCGCAGGGGACGCCGTCTGGGTTTCGCCCTCCGCTTCCGCACCCGTCGTCCCGCAGCCTGTGCCCCCCAGCACAACTGCCGCTGCAAGCGCTGCCGCCCCCAGCCTTTTCAAACGTTTCTGCCTCTTATTCTCCATCCCGCTGCACCTCTCAAAATCTACAAAATGCAAGGGGCAGCGCCCGGAAAACACCGCCCCATTGCGTTTTTCAAGTATCTTACTTCTGGTTTGCCTTGTCGATATAATTCTTCCAGCTCTCCCGGATCGCCTCTACGTTCGCGGAGACGTCGCAACCGGAATAGAACTGATACAGGAACGGGTCGCCGGTATCCAGATCGGGAATGATGCCGTGGTAGGTAATCATACCTTTCTCCATCATCATCGCCGCGGTCTCGTCCACCGCGCGGGTATCCCTGAACCCTGCGTAGTAGTTGCTCTTCCAGCCCTCGTAGTCCTCATAGCCCGGAATGTCGTCGGTGTAGAGGTTCCATGCGAACGCCAGCTTCCACGCCTTGTCTGCGTCATAGCAGCCGGGGATCGCCACCGGGTTGTTTGCAAAGCAGTTGATGTAGTCGCTCATCTGAGGCCCCTTAGGGAACATCACGAAGCCGAAATCATCTTCCATGTCCTGCAGGTAGTTTCCGGGCGTACCTGCATACCCGTCATCTACCATAAACACCGCCATGCCGTTGCGGAATGCCTCCTTGTAGTAATCCCACTGGGCTTCCTCCGGATAGGGCAGCGTGTAATTGTCCATAATGTCAACGCTGAACTGAAGGCCTTCGATGGTCTCGGGATCCTCTACCCTGTAAGTAAATTTGCCCGACGCGTCCTTGCCCACCAGCTCGCCGCCGTTGGAATAAACGCACGCCAGAACCATGGTGGAATTGTTCTGGGTGGTTCCGTAGATATCGATCGCACCGTCGTTGTTGGTATCCCTCTGCACCTGCTCCATCAGCTCGGTCCACTTATCCCAGGTCCAGTCCCCGCTGGCCTGCAGGTCATAGATGGACTCGGGGTCGATCTGCGCCTCGTTCAGCAGCCGCTTATTAAAGTAAACGCCTGTGCGGGGCTCGGGGTCACCCGCATACATACAGTAGATGGAATCGCCGTAGGAATACTGCTCATGCAGCATATTCTTGGTAAATTTCTCCTGGGAGAAATCCAGGCAGTCCAGGGTGGCCAGGTCATACATCAGCCCGCTCGCCATGGCGGAAGTGATCGCCGGGTCGTCCCGCAGGATGAAGATGTAGTTGTTGCCGTCGTCCCCGGTAGTGCAGTAGTCCACATAGTCCTGAGGCGTGGAACCCCAGTCGGAGATGGCCTGCTGTTTGATGGTAAAGTTGTATGTCTCCTGAATCCAGTCGCGGTACTCGTCCCTTGCCTCCTCGTAGTCGTTGGTGGGTTCCGCCGGATCTCCCGACCACCAGTCGCGGATGATGATCTCCATGCCGCCCAAGTCGTATGCCTCTCCGGTAGCGGGATCCGTGATCACGGTGTACCCGCCGACGGCGTCCTCGCCGTCCTCCTCTGCCGTCTGGCCTTCAGACGTATCCTGCCCTGCGCCCTGGTCCGTGGTTCCGGCGCCGGGATCCGTGGTCTGGGAACCCTGGTCGGCAGGCGTCTGGCCGCCGTTTCCGCAGCCTGCCATCCCCATGGTCATCACAGTGGCCATGGATGCTGCCAATAACCTGTTCAATACTTTTCTTTTCATTTTTTCCTCCTTTTTTCTATAAATCACTGCCGGAAGCAGCCGATAGGGATTTTTCCGGGCGCTGCGCCGGCAGGGATCCTAGCTTTTTGTCAGGGCAGAACCGCCCTACATCTTGATACCCGTGCTGCTCAGGCTCTCCACAAAGCCCTTCTGGGCGAACAGATACAGGACGATGAGCGGCATGATAATCATCAGCGTCCCGGTGGACACAATACAGTTGGAATATGCCAAAGACACCGTCGTGGTGGTGCCCATCAGCCTCTGGATATAAGCGCCCAGGGTGTCCGACAGCCTGGCCAGGGATGTGCTCACCAGGCTCTGGCTGCCCAGAAACAGCTTGGAGTAAAACCCGTCCGTCCACTGCCATACGAAGGCAAACAGGAAACAGGACGTCAGAATGGGCTTTGCGTCAGGCAGCATGATGCGGACAAAGGTTCTCAGCGTGCCGCAGCCGTCCACATAGGCCGCCTCCTCCAGTTCCTTGGGAATCGTGCGGAAAAACTGCCGGATCATGTAGATGTACAGGCCGTTTTTCAATCCCATGCACCCGGCACTCATCATGTAATAGGGAAGCACGGAGCCCCTGAGATTGATCGTCTCCCCGGTGAGCAGCTTGAAGATCCCAAGGATGTCAAAAAACCGAAAGTGCAGGTGCAGTGAAGTGGAAATGGTCTGGGGCGGGATCAGAATCACCAGCATCACGCAGGCAAACCAGAATTTCTTAAAAGGAAATTCAAACCTGGCAAACCCGTATCCCACTAACGTTGCCACCGCCACCTGCAGGATGGCTATCGTCAGGGAGATGACAAAGGAATTGACGATGCTCTTGCTGTAATTCATCAGCTGTGCCGCCAGCAGATAATTCTGGGTGGTAAAATGCTCCGGCACCGAGATCACGATGGGATTGTACAGATCGCTCTCCGTCATGAAGCTCACCGAGATCTTGCTCAGGAGAGGCTGCAGGATCATAAAGCACATACCAAACAGCAGGATGAACCGGCAGATGCTGCCGCCGTAGGAAAGGATCTCTTTTTTCAGCAGATACCCGCCCGACTGCCTGTTGCGCTCCCAGAAACCGGCGTATTTTTTTGTCTTTCCCTTCTCCTTACTCATAGTAGTAAACCCCTTTCGAGATGATGAGAGAACTTACGCCCACAAGCGCCATCACGATCAGGAAATAGATCCAGGACATGGCGGAGGCAAAGCCGTAGTTGAGCTGTCCGGTCATGACCGTTGTGATCTTGTCGATGACCTCATTGTCGGATCTCATGCAGAAATCCACAACGGTGTAAACCCAGTTGACCAGAAACAGGGAGCTGATCATGGGGAAGGTAATCTTCCAGAGACTCTCCCACTTGGTGCACCCTTCGATCTCCGCCGCTTCGTACATACTGGCCGAGATGGTCTGCAGGCCCGAGAGGAAGATGATGATCTGGATACCGGAGGCGATGGCCACGTCGTAAATATTGTCGATCACCTGAAAGACCTCCTCGAAGGCCCTGGTGCCCACTCCCGCTGTGCGCAGGATCTCCTCCAGGGTTTCCGTGATGCTGATGTTCTGGGTGGTCTCCTCGATGGCTACCTGCAGGTTCGCCATCAGCGCATTGTCCGTCTCCAGTCCTAAGATCACGCCGGAGGAGAGAATCACGGGGAGAAAGAAGATCGCCCGCACCAGCGCCCGGCCCTTAAACTTCTGGTTTAAGATCAGCGCCACAAAGAAGCTGAACACCATGATCGCAAAGGAATTGATCACCATCCGCCCCAGTTCCTCCGTCAACAGGCGCGTGAATTCCGGATCGATCCGGAATGCCTGTATGTAGTTGTCAATCCCCGCCGGGTGGAGCACAAAGATCCCGGAACCGATCTCCACCTGGCAGAAGCTCATGTACAAAGACTGTATGAACGGCTGGATCATAAATACCAAAAAGCCGATGATAAACGGTGAGATGAACAGGTATCCCGATATCGCCTTCCGTCTCTGAAGGCCCGCCAATTTGTTCTTCTGTCTTGCCATAACCACAACCCTTTCCACACCTTTTGCGTCACCGGACTACCATGTAATCCCTGGCCGGAACCGTCCCGCCCTCCGGCGTTTCGGCGTCCTCATAACTGTAGTTCACATAGACTTTCGTCCCGTCCTCATACACAGTGCAGGAAACCTCCGGCCCGATCTTCTCATGCCCCGTCATCTTCTGGCCGAACACATGGCCCAGCTGTGCGTCATATCTGTTGTAGATCTCCATCATCCTGTCGTGCCATGCGGCAAAGTCAGAGGCGTAATACTCGGTATAAAGCGTCTTCTGCAGGGCAAAGGCCGTCTCCCGCATGAGGGAGAAATTCAGCCCGGCGCCGTACTCCGCCGCCAGCAGGATCCGCTCCTGGGTGTCCCCGGTGTTCACCGGCGCCCCGGTGTAGTCCACATAGCCGTGGATGGCCATCTGGTAAAAGGGGACAAAGTCGTCCACAATGGTGTACTCGCTTCCTCTTAAGTCCATATCGGTGATGATGTCGCAGTAAGGCATGGCGTAATCGTTGCCCATGTTCACCATCACTTTCCTGCCCGCATCCGCCATGGCTTTGAGCTGTTCGACCTGGCGGTAAAGCGTGTTCTGGCGACTGGAGGGTTTCTTGCGGTAATAGTCCGAGGAGAGATCCATCCCCGTGTCCCGCAGGGCCACTCCCGTCCCATAGGTTCCGGCGGCATCGGACAAATTCTGTGCCATCTCAAGGGCCAGATCCGTGTGCAGCAGATAGTAGCTGTCGATGCCCTCCCTGGCCGCATACGTCACGTCGCTGTAGACGAACAGCTCCGCCCTCTCCTTGCTCAGGAACTTGGCCGCGTCGGTAAAGGAATTAAAGCCGTTTAACAGATTGCTGTCGTACTCATACTGGGTCACGCCCTCCAGATACAGATCCACTCCCAGGTCCTGGGCCGCCTGGGCCAGCTCCTTCAGCCCCTTTTTCCCTCCCAGGGAAGAAATCGGCCTGACGGAGTTTAAAATCTTCTGGTTCACGCCCCCGTTGCACCACCCGGTGAGCTTCACGGAAATGTTATCCATCCCCTCCTGCTTTAACTGCCCGATCATATCCGCCGCCTCCGCAAAGGAGGTCAGCTTTAACGGCCTTGACACCGGCACGCCCAGAATCTGTTTCACCTTGTCTACCGCGCCCACAATCTCCAGCGCCACCGGCGTTCCCTCCTCTTCCCGCAGGGACAGGTAGCCGTCGTACTGATCCAGCAGGTATTCCCGATAGGCTGCCGCCATATCGGCGTAGCTGCCGGAGTCCACGAAACGGTATCTCTGGATCAGCGTCTCGTCGGGCAGGTCTTCCAGATACACATAGATATCGCTGTTTGCAATGTCTCCCACCTCATATTTTTCGCGGACACAGATACTGTAAAGCGCGTTTGCGTAGTTATAGCTGTTGTTGTGGCCACTTACATCCGCCCGGATGGAGGCGTAGGGCGCCCCTTCCTCCAGAATGCACAGGAAGGAATCGTCCGCCACAGAGATGCCGAAGGTGTTAAAGTAAGTCCTGGTATCATGAACCACGGCCTCTCTGGACAGCGCCATATCCCATCCGTACACATTGGCGTAGTAACCGTTCTGGGAGAGCTTCCCATTGTTAAACCTGATGATTGCGCCGCCGCCCTCGGGAACCAGGAGATAGCCCTCGTCCTGTCCGTCCCCCGCCCCGAAGTAAGGCAGGATGGACAGCGTGTAAATGGGATACTCCTCCTTGTACTCAAGCTCCCCCAGGGGGAGTTCCACCACCAGATCCTTTCCATCCAGCCGGTAGATCATGTTCATATTGAACACAGGCTTGTCGGAAGTACTCTGGGAGTGGTCAAGCTCCTTGTCCGCGGCGTAAGCTTCCAGCGTATAGCCTGCGGCCTCGAAATATTCCTCCATTTTCTTCTTTACGCTGTCGCTGGCATTGTCCCGCAGCACATAGATGACTTCCGTCTCCAGAATGGGATAATTGAGAAGAAGCTGCTCTTTGTCGTCCTTTTTCCCCAGTTTGTTGATGTCATACTTTTTATAGTACTGCTTTACCATGTTGAGCGCGGTCTTATCCATGGAAGCGGTCCAATCGTCGAACTGGGTCTGCGTGGTCACCGGGGGAATCAGAAACTCCTTTGCCGTATCCCCCACAGAATAGTTGACCCGGACGTAGTCCTCCCCCGTCTCGATCTCGTAGATACCGTTTTTGATGCTGTAATCATAGTTGTTGTACTGGGTCTCCAGTCCCGCCGTCACGCTGTAACTCATGGACAGCGTGGACATGAGCTTCCCCTTCTCCGAAGTCAGGGCGATGGGATCGTCCGCGCCGCCCTCCGGGTTGGAATACCAGACCTTGCCCGTCTCCTTCACTTCCACGCTAAACTGCGTGGTGGTCGGATCCATGGTAAACTTTAACTGATCGTTCTCCATCACGATGGGTTCGGAAGATCCCTCGTAGGCGTTGATCTTCACGATCTCCTCCGGCTCGGTCTCGTTTTTATAATTGAGGATCACAAACACAAAAGCTGCGATGACCGCCAGAAGTATGACGGGGACGATCAGGCTCTTTGCCCTGCGGGCTGCGGCAGCTTTCCACTCTGCCCTTCTCACTGATTTTTCTTTTTTCATGGTCACTACCATCCTTTACGCTAACGGGCTCATAGCCGGAACATGATCTCCCTGGCCAGGGAGATGAAGTATGCCACGCCCTGTGTGATCATACTGAAAAACAGCATCAGCAGAAATACCATCACCAGCATCGCAATCAGGCTGACGAACATAAACAGAAGGTTCTTCGACATCTTAAACTCATGGATCTGCGCCATGGCCGCCACGATCAGCAGGGCGGCCCACACCAGGGAGACCGCGCTTAAGGCCGAATAGAACTCCGCCTCATCCACCGTCACGAAATTGCTGAACACCATAAGCGGCAACTGTATCAGTGGATAGGGGGTCAGCGCATAGCAGGTGGCCATATAGACCTGCCCCAGGCGCCCCTTCCCGTCAAACAGCGTCGTCAGCGCCCAGTTGCCCACCACAAACAGCATCAGCGGGAAAAGCACGCTGGCCAGGTACAGGAAGATGTTTAACTCCTCCCAGTACACGTTTAAGAAGATGAAACTGGTGTAGCGCAGCTTCATCACCCGCACCATAAGCGTCAGGATCAGGATCGTGTTCGCCGCCGCGTAGGATCCCCTCCTCTCGTGGGTTAAGTCCCAGAAGCCGTCCAGAGGGTGGGTGATGCAGTACAGCGCAAACTTTAGTGACCCGAAATAATGTTGATAGGTTTCTTTCTTTTTCAGTGCAGCAATCATACCGGCCTCCGTTTATCTAGGTTCTGAAGATATCTGCGCTATCGATCTCACGGCGGATCTCCCTGATCCTGCCGATGGACAGAGGGATCAGAAAGACTGCCAGCAGCACCAGGATGATGGCCACGATGTGATCCTCCACCCACTCCTTGCGGTACTGTTTGTAAGCCTTGGAGTAGTTGTCCGCGTCGTACTTCAGTTCAAAGTAATCCATGGCTTCCCGGTATCTCTCCTGCCTTAGCAGCGACCGCCCGATGCCGATATAGGCCAGATCGTAATTTCCATCCAGCTCCATGACCTTTTCCCAGGACTGCCCGGAAGCGACGTAATCGCCGTCGTCAAACTGCTCTACGGCCTCGTAGATCAGGGAGCCGAACTGGGTGGGCACAAACAGGGTGATGCTGCTGTCCAGGGAATCCAGCACCAAAAGGTCGTGCCCCATGTGTTCGATGGCGGCTGGCTGCCGGAAAAATCCGTTGACATTGCCGTTTCCGCCAAAGGCGAACACCATCTTGCCCTGGTCGTCGTAGCCGAAGAGACGCCCCCTGTTTTTGTCCAGACAGACGTAGATATCATTGTCCAGCACCGTCACGTCCGTAAAGAGCGATGTGCCGGAATAACCGCCGCCCTCGCCCCAGTACAGGTCGCCGTACACCGGCCATTCCCCGTTCTGGACAAGGATGTTGCTTCCCATCAGGTTCAGCTTGCGGACCGGCTCCGCCGTCTTTGCCCGCAGGTCGTCCTCGGTGACATTGTCCGTGACCGTGTAGATGAAGCCCTCACGGTCCATGTAGAGATTGTCATACTCCGTGGGGACAAACGCCTCCATCTGCGCCCTCTGTTCCTGGGTGGCAAACTTTTTCCAGAGGTAATCCGTAAAGTCGTAGGTCACCGGGGTCGCCCCCACAAACCCGGAGAAGACGCCGTCGTTTTCATATTTTACCAGACCCTTGTTGATCCCTGTCGCGATGCAGTAGACCCGCCCCGCCGTGTCCACCGCGATCTTGCTGGGCTGGAACGCGCTCTTTTCATCCAGGGAGGAATCCACCGGCCTGTCAAACTGCATCAGATACGTCAGATCCTGATCCAGCTTTAAGATCCTCGCGTTTCCCTTGTCGGCGATGAAAAGATCCCCCTCCTCGGACACCGCCAGGTCGCTGGGGGAAGAAAAGGTATTGTTTCCCTCGCCGCCCCGGAACCCGTCGATGACGCGCACCAGTTCAAACTGCTCCGTCCCCGTCCTCTCCAGCTGGATGATCCTGTTGTTGCCCGTGTCACAGATGTAGACCATGTCGTCTTTTACGAACATCCCCTCCGGACTTTTCAGGTTTAAGTCAAGCCCCAGATCCGCCGCCGTAAAGACCTTGCAGACCGAGTAGGCGTCCGGCGAATCCTGCACGTCGCCCCACCAGTCGTAATTGTATGTATAGCTCCTGTCTGCGGCACAGACCTCCATGGCCGGCGCCAGCACGGCGGACAGCCCAATTGTCAGGGCAAGCATCCCTTTGATCGTCTTTTTCATAGGCCACCTCATTCCCTGTCAGTCCTTCAGTCCGGAGCTTGCCATGGTTTCCAGGATCTGGCTCTCGGAGAAGATGAATATCGCGATGGGGACTATCATCAGAACGACTAACACCGCCGCCCCCTGTCCGGTTCTGGCAATCCCGCCGCTCTGGATCTGCTGCATGGCGTACACAAGGGTCTTCTTCTCCTCCGAGTAGATGAAAGTGGCCGCCTTATTGTTCCACAGCCCCTGCACCGAGAAGATGATCAGCGTCATCCACGCAGGCTTCACATTCGGCATCACGATGGTGCGGAAAACCCTCCACTCGTTTGCGCCGTCAATCTTGGCCGCCTCGATCAGGGAGGTGGGAAGCCCTTCCATGAACTGCTTCATGAGGAACAGCCCCATGGGCGCCGCAAAGCCCGGCACGACGATGGCCCAGTAGGTGTCGATCCATCCCAGCTTGTTTAAGATCATATAGTTGGGGATCTGGGTCACATAGCCGGTGAACATCATGGCCACCGTCACCAGATGGAAGAAGGTCTTCCCCCCGGGAAAGTCGTATTTCGCCAGCACGAAAGCGCCCATGGAGGCCACGATCAGATGCCCCGCTGTGCCCACAAAGGTGATAAACACCGTGTTGAACAGGTATCTGGAAAAGGTGACCCAGGATTTCCCCATGGTCACGAACAGGTCGAAAAAGTTATCCAGGGTCGGATTCTGCGCCAGGATCTTGGGCGGGAACTTAAACAGCTCATCCAAGGGCTTCAGCGCGCTGCTGACGGCATACACCAGCGGGAACACCATGACCACAGCCACCAGGAAAAGAAACAGGTACAGGAAAAAATCCCCGGCGATGGAACGGTTCGGTTTCCTCCTCTTGATCAGCTTCTTGTGATAGATTGCTACTGTTTCCGCGTTCTGTTGATTCTTCCTTCTGTCCATATCAGGTTCCCACTCTCCTCAACAAACTTTGTATGGCCTTATTGCACAGGATCATAATGAGGAACAATATCGTCGCGATGGCGCAGGCGTAACCCATCTCAAAACGGGTAAATCCGTAGTCGAACAGGTGGGTGACGATGGTGCGCGCCGCATAGTCCGTACTGGGGTATCCGCAGAGGGCCATGGTCACATCGCAGACGCCGAAGGCCTGGGTGATAGACATCACCGCGCCGAACATCAGCATGGGCTTCATGTTGGGGAGGGTGATGTACCACAGCTCCTGCCACCTGTTCTTGATGCCGTCCATATATCCGGCCTCAAACTGGGAGCGGTCCACGCCCTGCAGCCCGGCTACAAAGGAGAGGAACCCTGTGCCCAGGCTCATCCACAGGATGACCAGCATACAAATCGGCAGCATATAGGTCGGATTGATGAACCAGAGGATCGGCGTGTCAATGATACCCAGGTTCATCAGAAACGCATTCACATATCCGTAGGCGTCTCCCCTGAAGAACACGGAAAAGATCACGAAACAGTTTCCCGCAATGGAGGGAGCGTAAAACACCACCACCGCCACGCTGCGCACCCAGCGGGGCAGCTCGTTGATCAGCCAGGCGAACAGGAAGGACATGATATACCCCAGGGGGCCCGTCACCAGCGCGATCAGGAAAGTATTCTTGATACTGATCAAGAAGATATCGTCCTCTAAAAGCAGGCTGATGTAATTCTTCAGGCCAATGAACTTTGGCGGCTCCAGAATATTGTAATAGGTAAAGCTGAAAAAGATGGAGGCCACCACCGGCGCAATGTAAAACAGGGTAAACAGCAGGGCGTAGGGCAGAAGAAAGAGATAACACATCTTGCTCCGCTTCGCCTTTTTCCACGCCACCTTCATATTGTGCCTGCGCAGAACGAGGTATTTTTTGATGTATTCTTTCATGCTCCACCCCCTATTCTTCCACCGGCAGGCCGAACTCAATGCGTTTCTTGGTCAGCTCGTCGTTGATGGTGACAGCGTAATCTATGATCGTCTCCCGGGCGTCTACCTTTTCGTTGATGACCTTCCGGATGGCGTTCGTAATATGGCGGCCGGTGTAATACCCGCCGGGCACCTCCCGGATGCCCACAGTCTGCTGCCACTGGGCGTCCAGCACGGCAATGTCGTCAGCGCTCCAGGAAAGCTGTACGAAAGCGTCCTTGTTGGCCGTCGCATACCGGGCGGAGGATCCAAGAAGCGCCTCGATCTCCCGTCCGAAGCGGACCTGGGTCTCAGGCTGCGCCCACCACTTCATAAACTCCCAGGAGTCGTTCCGCAGGGACTCATCCGGCGTTGCGATCATCATGGTGGCGCTCCCCGTGATAAAGTCAGACCTGTCGATATAGGTCTCCCCGTTTTCGTCCGTGTACTCCGTGCCGGGTATCAGGGTGAAATCCCACAGGCCCCGGATCTCGGGAGCCGACACCATCAGCGTGTTGTAGGTGGAGTATGCCGAAATGCCAATGGGCATCTCCCCCGAGCGGAAACGGCTGACAAAATCATAGATGGTTGGCAGACCGTAGTCGTTAAAGTATCTCACATAATCCTTAAAGGCCCTGACGCCGGCTTCGTCGTCCACCGTGGTGCGGGTGCCCTGCTCGGTGTACATATCGCCGCCGTACTGGTACAGCAGGGTGAAATACAGCGACAGATCCGGCGTGTTGGAGGCGATGGCCGTGGAGGCCGTAGCGGTGGCGCTGCTTCCCGCCGCCGTGGGAATGCCGATGGACAAGTTGTTGCCCTGGATGGTGGGAAGCATCTCGATCATCTCCTGCCAGGTCTGAGGCACCTTAAGCTCCAGCTCCTCCAGCACATCCTTGCGGTAGAACATTACATTAAAGGTCTGGGTCTCCGGAATCGCATAGATGTGCCCGTCCAGCCTGTACTGCTCGTATGAGCTCTCGGTGTAATGGGACAGCACCTCCTCCCAGCCCTCAAACTGGGTCAGATCCTCCGCAGCGTTTCGCAGGGCGTAGTTGACCGGCTGGTCGGCGCCCACAGAGAGCACCACGTTGGGGCCCCTGCCCGCCAGCACTGCGTTGAGCAGCGCCCCGGGATCCACCACCTCCACGTTTACCTTCACCCCGCTCTGCGGCGTAAAGGTATCGTCCACCATGGACTTTAAGATGGTGCCCTGGTCGCGGCCTGTGAGGATCCACACCTTGACGATGTCGTCCTCCCCTTCGTCATACACATCCCCCACCGCGTTATAGTCCACCACAAAGGAAGCGGCAAAGGACTTCGCCTCATGCCATGCCCTGGACAGGATCCCTGCCCTGTCCTTCTCGGGCTTGACGTCCGGGCTGCAGATCTGGATATAGTCGATGTCCAGCTTCGTCTCGCTTAAATTGAGCGCCGCCGTCCCCAGCGCAGTGATATTGTCCTTGAAGGTGGTAAACTCCAGCGTGATCTTCTGGGGCTTTTCGCAGAACCGCTCCAGCTGCTGGGCCACCGTCTGGGCGGAGGCGATGTTGTCGGCCTTCTGCCCGCTGTACGCCACCATGTCGTCCACGATCTTGAACAGCCGCTTGGCCTCCAGATCCATGGCCTCCATCACTTCCGGGTAATTCTTCTCAATGTAATAGTCCCGGTATCTGTCGGGCGTAGCTCCCGTGTAGATCAGCACCTTCCGGTAGATCTGGTTTAAGCGGAAGGTGGAATCCTCCAGCGCCTCCAGAATCTCGCCCACCCCTCCCAGGGTGGCTTCCAGGCGGATAGTATGGGCCCCGGCCGTCAGATAAAACCGATAGGGATCCCCCTCCTCATCCGCCAGGGTCATGCAGTCCCAGTCATTGCTGTAAGCAAAGGCGATCTCTTCCATCTCCTGGAAAGGAACTTCCCCGTCGAGATACACCCTCCGGCTGGACACCACGCCTCTGGAATAATTCTGGCGTCCCTTTATCATGATGTTGTAGAAGCCGTCCTGTGGCACCTCAAATTCCCATTCGATCCACTGGCCCGCGCTCCTCCACGCATCGCCGCCCACATAGTTTAAGACGGTTGCCATCACGCTGTTTGGCTGGGTGGTGGGGGAAGAACGGTCATATTTTGCATAGAGGGAAGATTCCGAGCGGTAAGTGGACTCCTCTCCCTGGACGATTTCGGAAAATCCTGTCACCTCCCCGGCAGAAGGCTGGGCCGCAAGGTACTCCTCATAGCCCGGCAGGTTCACAACGCCCCGCAGTGCAAGCTCTCTCAGCACCAGAGGCTCATTTTCTCCCACCAGGGTGATCTCGTTGGACCCCTTCTCCAGATAGAACAGATACGGCTCGGCCACATACCCCATATCGTCCCGGAAATATGCTTTCTGCCAGTCGAAGGCCTCCACCTGGGTGGGACGGATCTGGTTTCCCTGGTTGTCGGTTCTCACCGGGCCGCCGTCGGTCCATATCCGGGTAAAGGTGATGTTGTTCGCCCCGTCAAAGGGAAGCTCCCCGTTGATGTATACCGAGCGCTCCGCCGAAACGCCTCTGGACTCGGGCGCGAGATATTCCATATAGAGGTTGTAAAAGCCGCTCTCCGGCACATCTACTTTCCAGGTGATCTCCGAGCCCGACTCTGTGTAGAGCGCCTTCTGGGCCCCGGCGTAATCGGTGTACACTTCCGCCCCGTCCGCCTGGGCGTAGCCAAACAGGTCGATCTCCACATCCCGGGCGGGGCAGGCCGCGCCTTCATGGGCCAGCAGATACCGGCTGTAAGTGCCCTGCCGCTCCATGCCCTCCACTTCCGCGTTCAGATCCACGCCTTCATATTTTTCATGAAAGTCTTCCACATCCGACCGCAGAAACAAAAATATGACTGCCGCCACCGCCAGCCCGATTGCCGCCCCGATAAGGATTTTTTGGGTAGAATTTTTCATAAATGCCTCCAAACGTCAGATGTCAATGTATAATTCGTATAGAAAGTGCTTCCCAATACCCGCTTACAAGTGCATAATACACAATTTCTACCCCCCCGTGCAACTTATCCGTTGCTATTGACTCATCATTCTTTGCGCTTTTTTGACCTGTCCCGCACATTTTTCTGGAAAGCGGGCTGTTTTTCCTCTCCCCAGGACAGAAAAAAGCCCGGCAGCTTCACGCTGCCAGGCTTTTTCCTGTCTTTATCCGCCTATCGGTTTAACGTCCACACCGTGGACGCTTTGAACAAATCCCCGTCCAGCTCGATTTCCAGCCGCCCGCCCTGCACCTCCATAAAGCTTTTGGCGATGGCAAGCCCCAGGCCGCTTCCCTCCGTGTTGCGGGAGGCGTCTCCCCGCACAAACCGCTCCGTCAGCTCTGCGCTGTCTACGGTCAGCTCCTGTTCAGAAATATTCTTAATGACAATGACAAATGTGTCATCTTTCTGAAAGCCGTTTACATAAACCCGGGTGCCCTTCATGGCGTACTTGGCCACATTGGAAAACAGGTTCTCGTAGATGCGGTACGTCTTCTGGCTGTCCAGGGAAAGCACCAGCTTCTCCCGGCCCAGATCCACCCGCACGTCCAGCCCTGCGCCCGAGAATTTATCCTGCATCTCAAAGCACACCTGCTTTAACAGGCTGACCAGGTCTACCGGCATGGGATTTAAGGTCACATTCCCGGAATTGGCCTTGCTCACCTCAAAGAGATCCTCAATGAGGGCCTTTAAGCGGAGGGACTTCTGCTCCATGACCGCCAGATACTCCCCGCGCTTTTCCTCCGCAAGCTCCGGGTCCTTCAACAGGCCCACATAGGTGATGATGGCGGTGAGGGGCGTCTTTAGGTCGTGGGAGACGTTGGTGATCAGCTCCGCCTTCATCCGCTGGCTCTTTACCTCCTCCTCCACCGCCTTCCGGAACCCTTTCTGGAGCTTTTCGATCTGGGGCCGGAAGGACTCAAACACGCCCATGTCCCCGGAAATCTCCACGTCCAGATTTCCCTCCGCAATCTCGTCTATGGCCTTGTGCAAAATGCCGTAGCGCTTCTGCAGCTCTCCCACATACCGCTTTAAAAACACATACAAAAGCAGGGAGTAGATTGCGATCAGCACGGGCCCAAACATCCAGGTGAGGCAGATGAGCGCCAGAAGCAGCCCGTTTGCGCCGACCAGCCGCCTGATCTTTCGCAGGCTGTTCTGGGTCAGGTCGATATGGGTCAGTTCCAGATACTGCTCCCTGCCCTTCCGATACAGGCGCGCGCATCCACGACACAACAGGCTGCGCTCCCGCAGATACCCCGCCAGCCCAAGCTGGCGCAGGGCCCGCAGGCAGACGCCCAGATACCAGGCTGCGAAGAAAAACGCCGTATAGATGAGCAGATTGACGCCGGCATTCACGACCTCGATCACGAAGCCGCCGGACTGTTTGGAAAACAATTCCCCCAGCCAGGCCAGCATTCTGCGGCTTGCAGAAAAGGCCGCCAGCTCAGCCGCCGCTTCCGAGAGCGGCAGGTACAGGAAGGCGAAACAAAACGCCGCTTCCGCGCTGAGTCTGCAGAGAGCAGTCTCCTGCCAGGGCCGGAAGCCGCCCAGGGGCAGAAAGAGCCCGGACAGGAATACAGCCAGGATAAACAGCGCCATCAGGGCCGACATCCCCGTTTCCCGATACGACGCCAGGCCGCTTCTGTCATACGCCGCATAGTAGCGCATCTCTCCCTCCCGCTCCCAGACGGAAAAATCGCGCACACCCAGATCATAAGAGCAGATGTCGTTTACCTGCCACTCTCTGTCTGACGCGGCATAGGTCACCGTGCAGTCCACAGGGCCCTTCACACTGCCCGCAAAGACGTCCTCCAGCCGCAGCGTGGTCTGGGCGGCCTGCTGGGCCATCCTGTAAAGCACGTCTGTGTCCTGGCCCACCAGTTCCTGCCCCACCGTCACGTTTCCGTTGCTGTCAAAGGTAAAGCTGATGAGCAGACGGCTTGACGCTTTTAAGTTTTTCAAGGCCTCCTGGGACAGATTGGTCACGGAATACCCGGTCTTATCGTCTGTGATCTGATAGCCGTAACAATTGTTTAAGACTGCCAAGCCGTCTTCCATCTCGGAAAACACATTTTTAAAATCAGTGCGATGCGCGGTGGCGATTTCCGCCGCCTGCTCTGCCCCTAAGCCTTCCTCCACCAGGCCCGCCTGCATCTCCTCCCAGGAGCTGCCGTAGAGCTTCTGATAGTCCAGGGAAGTCCCGTTCTCCTGATTATAGAGCTGCCGGTACAGGAGGTAGGTATTCTGATAGAGCCATCCCATGTTTTCCGGCGTTTCCAGAATGCTCTGCCTCGTCTGAAGCACTTCCCTGTGAAAAAATCCGAAGCTTGCCGCAAAGCAGCACGCCGCCGCCAGGCTCACCCAGAGCCCCAGGATGACCCAGCGCCGTCTCTCCTTCCTTGCTTTCTTTTCCTGTTGTTCCATCAGTTCCACACCTTTCTGCGCCGTCATGCTTTTCTTCACTGCCTGTCAATCTTATACCCGACGCCCCAGACAACTTTTAAGTACTTGGGATTTTTCGGATCCAGTTCAATCTTCTCCCGGATGTTCCTGACGTGCACCATGATGGTGTCCGTGTTCACCGCCTTCTCATTCCAGACCCGCTCGTAAATCTCGTCCGCCGAAAACACCCTGCCTGGATTCTTGATCAGAAGCTGCACGATCTTAAACTCCATGGGCGTGAGCTTCACAGGCTCCGCGTCCACCCACACCTCCACCGTGTCCTCGTTTAACTCCAGGCCGCCGATTCGGTAGACGTGCTCCTGGGGCGCCCTGTCCTTCACGGCGGACAGATACCTGGCGTAGCGTCTTAAGTGGGAATTGACCCGGGCCAGCAGCTCCAGCGGGGTGAAGGGCTTTGTCACATAGTCGTCCGCCCCCATGTTTAACCCCATGATCTTATCCACCTCCTCGGACTTTGCCGAGAGCATGATCACGGGAAAGTCCTGATCCGACGCCCGCAGCTTCATCAGCATGGTCACGCCGTCCATCACCGGCATCATGATGTCCACGATGGCCAGATGCGGCTTCACCCGTCTCGCCTCCTCCAGCCCCTCTTTTCCATTGGCGGCCTGGAACACTTCATAGCCCTGGTTTTTCAGGTAGATCTCCACGCCCTCCCGGATCTCCTTGTCGTCCTCCACCACCAAAATACGGTATTTTTCCTCCATAACCTTCCTCATTTCCGCGACTGATTTCGCATCTGCCCGTTAAAGCGCCGGCGTCCGCTGGCCTCTCCCAGGTTCTTTTTGCCCTTCCGCGGCCTGATGCCTGCTTTGGACAATTCTATTATATGTGTGCAGCGCCTGGGTGGCAATGATTTCTTCCCGGTAGCAAAGAGCCGTCTCAAGGGCGTTCTGGGAAAGCTGGCCTGCGTCATAGGCCCCTTCTACAAAATCCCGCAGCATCCCGGCGTAGGCCTGTTTCTCCTGGCCGCACAAAAGCCCGTTGCAGCCATGCCGCACCAGATCCGACACGCCGGAAGCCTCCAGCGCCAGCACCGGCGTCCCCCCGGCAAAGGCCTCCAACACCACAATCCCCTGGGTCTCCGTCTGGGAGGCGAACAAAAAGGCGTCCGCCGCGGCGAAGTAGGCGGCGATCTCATGGTTTTCCACCCCGCCAATAAACTCTGCCATATCCTCAAGGCCCAGCTTCTGCGCCAGCTGTCTGTACCGGGGAAGCTCCGGCCCGTCGCCCACAAGCAGCATTTTAAATTCCTTTCCTGTGAGCCCCCGGGCCAGGGCCAGGCTCTCCAGCAAAAACGCCACATTCTTCTCATGGCTCATCCGGGAGACGGTCAGAAAGAGCGTCTTTCCCACAGCGCCGTACTTTTCCCGCAGCGCCCGCTTTTTCTCCTCATCCGCTTCAAACTGCTCCCCGGACAGCCCTGTGGGCAGGACGCCCACCCGGTCTTTTGGGATGCGCAGAACCTGATTCAGATACCGCTCCATGCCCGCCGTGGGGGCAAACACAAAGTCGCAGGATTTCAAAAAGGTGCGCAGGTAGGCGGGCAGCAGCTTTTCCTTCAAAAGATGCAGGCAGTCCCCGGAGAGCCGCGCCGCTCTTTTTCCCTCTCCCCGGGCCATTCGCTCCAGGGCCGCCACGCCCTTTCCATAGCTCAAATACTGCTCATAGCGGGTATGGTAGGTAAACACCAGCGGGATGTCGTACTTTTTTGACAGATAGGCCGCCGTCCTGCCGATGAGCACGGGATGGTGGACGTGGATCAGGTCAAAGGAGCGCCGCTTAAACTCCCGCTCGATCCGCCAGTCCAGGGGATTGGGCAGAACGATCCCGCCGATAAAGCGCTGGGTGAGCGCAGCGTAGCGGAACACGTCTTCCTCCGTTTCCTGACGGTCGTAGGTGGGCGCAAACACGGTGACGGAATGTCCCAGGGCTCTCAGCCCCTGCGCCAGCCGCTCAATGGAGATGGGCACGCCTCCCACAAAGGGTTTGTAGTTGTTTGTCATAAGCGCTATGTTCATGGCAATTTTCCTCTTTTGTCCTTTCATCCTGCCCCCAGCAGGGCAAACACCCGGTCTCCCATCAGATATCCGGCTCCCACAAACACCAGGTTCCACAAAAAGATCCCCAGGGCAGAGCTTATGATATAAGACCGGAGCGGCATTTTCAGCACGCCCGCGGGAATGGACACCAGGGTGCGCACCATGGGCAGGAGCTTTGCGCAGAAAACGCCAAGGGCCCCTTTCTCCTGCACCCAGGCCATATTTTTTTCTACGCCCTGGCGGTGTCTGGGAAACCGTTTCAGGTAGGCCCCCAGGAACAGTTCCCCGCCGTGGAAGCCCAGGGCATACAGCGCCAGGCTGCCTAAAAGCCCCGCCGCCACCGTCAAAAGCATCACCGCCAGAAAGCTGATGTTTCCTCTGGCCGCCATCACCCCGGACAGGGGCATGATGACGCCTGCAGGAAATCCGGGCAGGTTTAAGTATTCCAACAGGACGATGGCGAAAATGGCGATGGCGCCGTATCGGGTGAAGCAGGAGGTCAGGGTTGTTATGTCCATGGTCGGGGGTGCCTTTCTTTTAGTTTTTGTTTCTTGAAAAGGAGTATAACCATAAAATCAAAAGGGAAGGTACAGATAAATCAAAAGATTTTTGAAAGAAAGGGGAAAGAAAAGTAAAACTGGGGGCGCAGGCTTCGCTTCGCTGGCCTGCGAGGGAGGCGAAAGTTGGGAGTTTTTGCGGGGGAGGATTGGAAGGATGGAGACGCAGGCTTCGCTTCGCTGGCCTGCGGGGGAGGAAAGTTACGGCAGAGTACGCCGGGAGAAAAGGAATCTCCCGGCGGTCGCTTTGCTCCTCAAGGTGAAACAAGAAGCGCCCCTCATTCAAGCAAGCTTGATGAGGGGCGCTTCTTGTTTCACCTTGACTCTGCCTGATCCGTCAATTGTTGATCAGTTTGTCTTCTTCGTTGTTCCAGCTGTAGAGTTTTCTGATCTCTTCGCCTACCTTCTCGGAGGGGTGTTCGCTGGCAAGTTTTCTCATGGCCTTAAAGTGCACCTGTTTTCCGGCGGGGGACATATCCAGCAGGAACTCTTTTGCAAAGGTGCCGTCCTGGATGTCGCTTAAGATCTTCTTCATGGCCTTCTTGGTGTCCTCGGTGATGATCTTGGGGCCGGTGATGTAATCGCCGTACTCTGCGGTGTTGGAGATGGAGTATCTCATGCCGGCAAACCCGCTCTGATAGATCAGGTCTACGATCAGCTTCATCTCATGGATGCACTCAAAGTAGGCGTTGCGCTCGTCGTAGCCAGCCTCCACCAGGGTCTCAAAGCCCGCCTGCATCAGAGCGCAGACGCCGCCGCAGAGCACTGCCTGCTCGCCGAACAGGTCGGTCTCCGTCTCGGTGCGGAAGGTGGTCTCCAGAACGCCTGCCCTTGCGCCGCCGATGCCCAGTGCATATGCCAGGGCGATATCCTGTGCCTTGCCGGTGGCGTCCTGCTCCACTGCGATCAGGCAGGGAACGCCCTTTCCGGCCTGGTACTCGCTGCGCACGGTATGGCCGGGGCCCTTGGGCGCGATCATGGTGACGTCAACGTCCGCAGGGGGCACGATGCAGCCGAAGTGGATGTTGAAGCCGTGTGCAAACATCAGCATATTGCCGGCTTCCAGATTGGGCTCGATGTCCTTTTTGTACAGATCCGCCTGCTTCTCATCGTTGATTAAGATCATGATGATGTCCGCTTTCTTTGCGGCCTCTGCGGCGGTGTACACCTCAAAGCCCTGCTTCACAGCCTTGTCCCAGGACTTGGAGCCCTGATAGAGACCGATGATGACATGGCATCCGGAATCCTTTAAGTTCAGCGCATGGGCATGGCCCTGGCTGCCGTAGCCGATGATCGCAATGGTCTTTCCCTCCAGCAGGGACAGGTTGCAGTCTTCCTGATAAAAAATCTTTGCCATTTTTCTTTCCTCCATTTTATATTGTAAAATTTTTATGACTGACAGCTTTCATGCGGGATTTCACGCCGGTTAATCGATAAACGTGATATTCTCCGTGCCCCTGCCCAGACCGGCGATGCCGGTTCTGGCCAGTTCCAGAATCTCATAGCCCTCCAACAGGCTGATGAAGGCGTCCAGCTTCTGCTGGTTGCCGGTGAGCTCGATCATCAGGCTCTCCGGGGCCACGTCGATGATCTTGGCCCGGAAGATATCCGCCACTGCGATCACGCTCTGGCGCTGCTCTGCCACCGCCCGCACCTTCACCATGATCAGTTCCCGGTACACGCTCTCCTCCGGCTTTAACTCCTTGATGTCCCGCACGTCCACCAGCTTGGCCAGCTGTTTCTCGATCTGCTCTAAGATCTCGTCCGCGCCGGAGGCCACAATGGTGATGCGGGTAAAGCGCACGTCCGCCGTCACCCCTGCGGTGATGCTCTCGATGTTGTAGCCCCGCCTGGAAAACAGGCCGGTGATCCGGCTCAACACGCCGGAAGTATTGTTGACAAGCAGCTGAAATACCCGTTTGTGCATCTGATGCCCCCTTTTCATCCACTGCGGTGAAAATATTTTTCTATCTGATTCATAAATATAGCAACTTCTCCCGGGAATGTCAACCGTCCCGGACGGCGCAGACTATCCCTCGTCGTTTTCGCTGCACTTTGACAGCGCCAGGGTGCCTGTGCGGGCCACTTCCGCAATGCTGATGGAACGCAGCAGCTCGATCAGCAGCTTAACCCGCTCCGGGGTGTCGCAGATCTGGAGCATCATGAAGTGCTTCGACATATCCACCACCTGGGCCTGCATGATCTCGCTAAGCTCCATGATCTCCCGGCGGTTATTCCGATTGTACTTTACCTTGATCAGCATCAGTTCCCTGGTGATGCACTGGCTCTCGGAAAAAGTCTTCACCTTGATGACATCCAGCTTCTTATTCAACTGTTTTTCGATCTGCTCGATGGTGCGCTCGTCGCCGCTGCTGACAATGGTCATGCAGGAGGTGGCGGCATCGTCCGTCTCTCCCACCGCCAGGCTCTCGATATTGAAACACCTTCTGGAAAACAGCCCCGCCACCTTGCAGAGCACGCCGGAACGGTTCTCCACCAGCACAGAATAGATTCTCTTTTTCACACTGATACCCCCTGTGCGCTCCCGCGCACATTCTGTCCTCTTTGCCGCGCCCTGCCTTACACCAGATCCATGGGATCGATGAGGCATTCCAACAGCATGGCCTCGTCCTTTTGTAAGAACGCCTGGATCGTCTCATCGCAGCGCTCCATGTTCTCCAGCCTGAGAAACGGGATGCCGTAAGCGGCGGCAAGCTTCTCCAGGTCCGGGCTGCCGGAGAGATCCACCACGGAATAGTGATCCTTGTAGGTGAAGTGCTGATATTGGCGCACCATGCCCAGACAGTTGTTTTTCAGCACCACGATCTTTACGGGAATGTGATGCTGGCACATGGTGGCAAGCTCCATCATGGACATCTGAAAGGAGCCGTCCCCGCAGACCGCCACCACCTGGCGTTTTGGCTGGGCTGCCTTCACACCCATGGCCGCCGGAATGGAATAGCCCATGGTGCCCATCCCGCCGCTGGTCATAAAGCGCCCTTTTTTCACCTTCGCATAGGCGCAGGACCAGATCTGGTTCTGTCCCACATCCGCCACATACACCCCGTCCTCTTCCATCCTGTCGGTGAGCTTTGCGATAAATGCCGCCGGATCCACATAGGCAGGGTCTGGCCTGCGCTTTCTCCTCATGGTCTCCCGGTAGCCGTCCAGCACCTGCAGCCACTCCTCAGAATGGCAGACGCACTCCTCCTTGTCCAGATCCTCAAAGATATGCTTCGCGTCGCCCACCAGAGGAATAGTAGGCCCTGCGTTCTTCCCGATCTCCGCCGGGTCTACGTCGATGTGCACCAGCACCTTATCCTTTGTGATCAGATCCGGCTGGTTCACGGCCCGGTCCGCCACCCTGGCGCCCACCATAATCAAGAGATCCGACTCGTTCATGGCGCGGTTTGCGTAGGCCTCCCCGTTATTGCCCACCATGCCGTAATACAGGGGATGTTCCGTGGGCAGCACCCCTTTCCCCATCATGGTGCTCACCACGGGGATACGCCGCTTTTCCACAAAGGAAGCCAAAACCCCCTGGGCGTCGCTCAGCAGCACGCCGCCTCCCGCGCAGAGCAGGGGACGCCTGGCCCGCTCCAGCTCCTTTACCACCTTTTTGATCTGCACTGCATGACCCTTTACCGTGGGCTTGTAGGTGCGCAGGGACACCTCCTCGGGATAGCGGAATTTTGAGATGGGCCTGTTCTGCACGTCGATGGGCACGTCGATGAGCACCGGCCCCTTCCTGCCCGTGTTTGCGATGTGGAATGCCTCCTTAAAGATCCTGGGGATATCCTCCACATTCCGCACCAGATAGCTGTACTTGACGAAGGACTCCACCGCGCCGGTGATATCCGCCTCCTGGAATACATCGCTGCCCAAAAGCTCGCTGTTGACCTGGCCCGTGATACAGATTAACGGTATGCTGTCCGCAAAGGCGGTGGCAATGCCGGTGATGACATTGGTAGCGCCGGGGCCGGAGGTCACGGCGCAGACCCCGGGCCTTCCCGTGATGCGGGACAGGCCGCTTGCCGCATGAGCCGCATTCTGCTCCGTGCGGATCAGGATCGTGCGGATATCCGATTCCAGAATACTGTTATAAAAGGGGCAGATGGCCACGCCGGGGTAGCCGAATACTGTGGTAACCCCCTCTGCCTCCAGGCATTTTATCATTGCGTCTGCACCGATCATCTTTCTTCCCCTGCCTCCACTTTCTTTCCCACAAGCCTCTTTGCCACCCGCACGGCCTCCGCCGCGTCCCGGGAATATCCGTCTGCGCCGATCTCCTCCGCGTAATCCTGGGTGATGACGGCTCCCCCGATCATTACCTTCGCGGGCAGATTCTCCTTCCTGACCAGCGCCACCACCTCCCGCATCCGCTGCATGGTGGTGGTCATTAACGCCGACAGGGCGATGATCCCGGCGCCCTTTTCCTTGGCCGTCTCCACGATGGTTTCCGCGGGCACATCCTTGCCCAGGTCGATCACCTCAAACCCGTAGTTCTTTAACATGAGGGCCACCAGGTTCTTTCCGATGTCATGGATGTCCCCCTCCACAGTGGCGATGACCACCACAGGCATCTCCTGTTTTTCCGACTGCTGCGCCAGAAGGGGTTCCAGCACCTGGATGGCGTTTTTCATGGCCTCCGCGCTGCCGATGAGCTGGGGCAGGAAATACTTCCCCTGATCGAACCATTCCCCCACCCGGTTGATGGCAGGCAGCAGAACCAGATCCAAAAGCGCCTGGGGCTGTTCCCCAGCCTCCAGAGCCTCCCCGGTCAGGGCGGCGATGCCGTTTCTGTTTCCCTTAAGCACCGCCTGGTACAGAGCTTCCCTGCGGGGATTTCCCATGGGCTGACCGGCGCTTTCCTCCTGCTTTGGCGTTTTCCCTCCGGCTGCCTCTGCCCTTGCAGCCGTCCCGCCGTTTGCGGCCAGGGCCGCTTCCCGGGCCTGCCTGGCCTGGGAAGCCTGTTCCGCACAGGCGATGTAGCGCAGATCCGCCCCTTCCTTGGCCAGCAGAAGATCCGTCGCCATGGCACAGCACACCAGAAGCTCCTGGGAGGGATTGGCGATGGCCATGGTAAGGCCCTCCCGGATGGCCAGGGCCAAAAAGGCGGCGTTTACAAACCCCCGCTGGGGCATCCCGAAGGAGATGTTGGAGAGGCCGCAGATGGTAGCCAGCCCCTTCTCCCTGCAATAGCGGATGGTCTCCAGGGTCTCCAGTCCGGCGCGGCGGTTGGCGCCGATGGTGGCCACCAGCCCGTCCACCACCACGTCCTCCTTCTCCAGCCCGCAGGCATACGCCCGGGCCAGGATCTTCTCTATGATTGCTTTCTTCTCCTCCAGATTTTCCGGCAGCCCCTGATCCGACAGGGGAAGCAGGATAAACATGGCGCCGTACTTTTTTGCCAAAGGGATCAGCTTCTCAAATTTCTCCTGCTCCAGGGAGATGGAATTGATCAGCGCCCGGCCCGGATACCGGCGCAGCGCCGCCTCCAGCACCTCCACATGGCTGGAATCCAGGCAGAGGGGAAGGTTGGTGACTCCGCCCACCTCCTCGATGGCCTTTAACATCATCTCCTTTTCGTCGATGCCGCTCATCCCCATATTGACGTCCAGCACCTGGGCGCCGCACTGCTCCTGCTCCTGGGCAAACTGCAGCACCATGTCCATAGAGCCTTCCCGCAGCTGCTGCTGGAGCTGTTTCTTGCCGGTTGGATTGATGCGCTCCCCCACCAGAAAGAAGCCGTCCTGTAAGCCAAAGCGCAGCGTCTTGCGCTCGGAGGCCAGAACCCGGACGCCCTCCGGCCTGCGGGAGGCAGACTGTCCGATCTGCCTGCCGAAACGCTCCCTGATCTTTTGGATGAACTCCGGCGTGGTGCCGCAGCAGCCGCCTAAGATCACAGCCCCCGCCTCCGTCAGCTGGCCCATCTCCTCCGCAAAGGTGTGGGCGTCCATGTCGTAGCAGGTCATCCCCCGGGCGTCCAGATAGGGAAGCCCGGCGTTTGGTTTGGCCACGATGGGGATCCGCCTTGCCGCCCCGGCCATGGCCTCCACGGCCTGCCGCATCTTAGCCGGCCCGGTGGAACAGTTGACTCCCACGGCGCAGGCCCCAAGGCTTTCCAGCACCACCGCCGCAGTGGCGGCGTCCGTGCCGTAGAGCGTCCGCCCGTCCTCCTCGAAGGTGAGCGTCACCATCACCGGGAGGCTGCTGACCTCCTTCGCCGCAATCAGCGCGGCCCTGGCCTCCCCCAGGCTCATCATGGTCTCCACCGCCAAAAGATCGACGCCTGCCCTCTCCAGGGCCCGTATCTGCTCCTTGTAGACGTCGATCAGGTCTTCCAGCTCCAGATCCCCTATGGGCTTCAGCTGCCTGCCCGTCATGGTCAGATCCCCGGCCACATAGACCCGCCGCCCTGCCGCAGAGGCCGCCGCCTGTTTCGAGAGAGCCACCAGGGCACTTATCATCTCCTCCATGCGGTCTTCCAGCCCGTATTCCGCCAGCTTGATCCTGTTTGCCGTAAAGGTAGGGGCATACAGGATGTCCGTGCCCGCCTGCACATAGCCCTCCTGCAGGGCAAGGAGCGCCTCCGGATGCTCCAGGATCCACTGCTCGGGGCAGACCCCCGAGGGCATCCCGGCCAGCACCAGATTGGAACCTGTCGCCCCGTCCAAATACAGATATTCCTTTGTGCGCTCTAAAAATTCTTCCCGGGTCATCGGCCCTGTCCCTCCAAGCTGGCGCAGCGGTTCCGCCCAATTGTTTACATAACATCATACCACAGACTTGTTTTGGTCGTAAAGGGGCGGTTTTAACCTTTTCCTGGAAAGTAGTTGCGAAATTGCTCAAATTGTGTTACATTTTTAATATATTGCAGTTTATCGATATTTATTGGAGGGAAAACAATTGAATCAGAAAATCCGCGTGCTTCTGGCGGCAGGGCTTTCCTCTATCCTGCTGGCCGCCTGCGGGGAAGACCCTGCAGCGGCACAGTTTCAGCAGAGCATGGATGCGTTCTGCACGAAGATTTCCGAAATAGATACTTCCATCAACAGCATTGACGCTCAGTCAGACAACGCTCCCTCAGAGCTCCTCTCCTATCTGGATCAGCTGGATGAAGCGTTCCAGACATTCGGCAGCTTAGATTTCCCGGAAGACTTCAACTATCTGGAGGAAATTGCAGACGAATCCAGCGCCTACATGACGGAGGCTGTGGCCAATTTTCACACCGCCTACGGCGGCGGTTCCTACGACGAGTACACAGCCGCCTACGCCAAACAGTGCTACTCCCGGGCTTACAAGAGAGTCCAGATCATCATCACCTTCCTCCACGGGGAGACGCCGGACGACGCCGATCTGACCATCGAGTACCAGGAACAATAAATCCGAAACTTTATCAACGGAAATCCATCAAATAACAGTCAAAATCAGACAACCATCAAAATCAAGCAGCGATCAAATCACGATCAAATCAGTAACAGAGATCCGTCAAAAAAGAAAAGCGGCCCGGGAAATTCCGAACCGCTTTTTTCTTATGCTTTTTTGCTTATGTTTTTTACTTATGCCCTTTTTCTGTTCACGCTCACTCTTTAAAATAAGCCACTATTTCCGCCAGTTCTGTGGCCAGCGCACTGATCTCCTGGGTGGAACCGTTCAGCTGCTCCATGGACGCCACCATCATGTTGGCCGATGCTGTTGTCTGCTGGCTGGACGCCGCGTTCTCCTCGGACAGGGCGGACAGGTTCTCCACGATGCCCTCGATGGTCTTGCGGATATCGTTGATCTTTCTGATCTCCGCCTGCACAGCCAGGGTGTTCTCAAACATCTTGTTGACGTTCTGAAGCACAGTGTCAAAGTCTTTTCTGGTGGTCTCCAGCTTGTCGATCTGCTTTCTGGTATTGTCGTTGAGAAGCGCCGTCAGATCGGAGGTTTCGGAAATATTTTCCACCAGTTCCTTGATGATCTCCTCAATCTCTGCCGCAGACCTGGAACTGTCGTCGGCAAGCTTGCCTACCTCCAGCGCCACCACGCCGAAGCCTTTGCCCTGCTCTCCTGCCCTTGCCGCCTCAATGGAAGCGTTTAAGGACAGCAGGTTGGTCTGGGAGGCAATGTCGGAAATCACGTTCACCACCTCCTGGATACGGGAGGCAGCGTTTACATTTGTCTCAGACTGCTTCACGATCTTCTCCACAGAGACCTTGGTCTCCATGTTGATGCTGATCAGCTCCTCCATAGCGGTTTCCGCGCTTCTGCTGGTCTCCTTGGACAGCTGCGCCGCGGACGCCAGGCCGTTGATATCGGAGACAATGGTCTCGATGGAGCTGCCCATCTCCGCAATGTTGGTTGCGGCTTCCTGGGTATCGTTGGCCTGGGAGGTCGCCCCGTTTGCCACATCCTCGATGGCGGTGGAAACCTCTCCGATGGAGATGTTCGTCCTGTCTGCCACCGATGCCAGCATATCGGAATTCTGCTTCATCACGTCGGAACTGCTGCGGATCTGCTTCGTGATATCGGAAAACCGCTCCGCCATGCTGTTGATGCTCCTTGCCAGAAGCCCCAGCTCGTCCTTTTCGTTGAATCTGCCCACCTCAGCGTGCGCGTTCAGATTGCCGGACGCCAGGGTCACCACTGCGTCCACGCAGTTGTTGATGGCCTTTACCAGCGCAAGGGTAATCATGGACACGATCACCACATCAAGGACGATGAGCAGGACAGCCACCACCGCCACCGCCAGAATCGCGCTGTTGATCATTCTCAGCACATCCACCCTGGGCGCGCCCACAAAGAACATACCCACAATGGAGCCGTCCGAATTGGTCAGGGGCGTGTAATAGCTGAAGTATTCCTCATTGTTGATCACCGTGTTGGTGGAAAAATAAGTCTTGCCCTGCTTCAATACGGTGTCGATGGCCTCCTGGCCCGCCTGGGTGCCGACAAACCGGGAACCGTCGTCCCCCAGCACCGTGGTCATCCGGCGGGTGTCGCCATAGAAAATGGTGATGTGGGTGCCGTTTTTCTCCTTCAGGGCATCCAGCATACCATATGTCCCATAGAGATCATGGCCGCCCTTGGTAAAAGCGCCCGACGCCTCGTCATAAGCCCAATCCCCCTCGTAGAGCGTGCCGTAAGCATACGCCAGGGATTCCCCCACATCGCTCAGCCGGGATTCCGCCATGTCCTGCAGGTTGGAGTTCATCTTGCTGATGCTCATAAACATGATCCACAATCCAACAAGGAGCACCGGCGCCACAGTCAACAGATACAGTTTTGTCTTTAGTCCGCTTACTTTCTTTTCCACTTGGGTCAACCTCCTTGTGTCGAAATTTCTCTGTCGAGTCCCCCTCTGAAAGTAATTCTATTATATTAAAAAATTTGTCTAAATTCAATATGAAAATAGGGTTATTTGTTGTTTTTTTTGCCAAAAAGGGACGCCGGATTGTCAACCCGGCAATCCAGCGCCCCTTTCCTATTTTCCTTCTATCAGCTTAAACTTACTTCCGATATCCGCACTTGGGGCAGACGCCGTTTTCATCCAGCCGGACGCCGCACAGCGGGCAGCGGTCTGTCTCTTTCCCCGGCGCATACTCTTCCGTCGCGCCGTTTACGCCGCTGGTGAAGGTGATCTTCACAATGTTCAGCTTGTCTTTGAGCAGATCATGAACAATCCTGATCATGCCCTCCACGGTCATCGTCTCTTTTGTCACAACCAGGCGGCAGTCGGGATAAGCCGTGGCAAGCTCCGTCTGAAAGGCCGGGCCTTTCTGTCTGTTTGTGGGTGTGCCGTCTTTGATGCCCTGTTCCTCATAGACCTTGCATATGGCGGGCAAAATCGGGTCGTCCTCCCGCAGGATCAGGGCGTGGTCAAAGTTCTGCAGAACCTCCCATGCGGTTTTCTTGATTTCATTGCAGGGAAACACCATGTTGACCCCTTCGTTGACGCTGTCCTCCACTTCCAGCGTCAGCACCCCCGTATGACCGTGCAGGTACTGCGCCTCTCCCTGAAAGCCATAAAATCTGTGCGCGTATTGCAGTTCAAAAGTTGTAAAGCTTCTCATCGTGATCCTCCTCTTTTCGATTTCCATTGACAGGCCCGTCAGGCTTTGATAGTATTTTAGTGTGTATCAAAGCAAAAATATAGCATTATTTTCTCTGGTTTTGATACGATTGTATTTTTATAAAATTTATTGAGAGAATTTGGAGGAAACTGCTCGATGGTGGTGACTCTGGAATCCTTTGCACAGGAGGACAACCTCCATGATCTGACGCACTGGCATGATGCGCTGGAAGTGATCCGGGTCGTGGAACATTCTATGTCCTGCGTCGTCAACGGAATCGAATATGTACTTCACAAGGATGACATCTGTATCATCAATCATGGGCAGCTGCACCGCATCTGCTGTATCAGCGGGAAAAATTGCACCTTCCAGCGTCTCATGATCGATCCCTCCCTGTTCACAGCGGATCGGACGGTCTATCAAAAATATCTCGCCCCGATGCTGACTGACGAGACCTTTGCCCACGTCCGCCTGAAAAGCGGGAACCGGATCGCCGCAGAGATTGTAAAGGTGATCGAAGAGATTGCCGATGTGGAGCGGCACGGCGCCGTGGCGTTTGAACTGCAGGTGCTCTCGCTGCTGTTTTTATTTTTCCAGCGCCTGTACCAATATTATTGTGCGCTGAAGGGACAGCCAGCCTCTCCCGTAAACCCGGATGTCTTGCTATACCGCCGGATCGCAGATTTCATCTACCAGAATTATGGGGAAAAGCTCACGCTTGACGCCATTGCAGCCTCCGGGAATGTGAGCCGGAGCAAATGCTGCGCGGTGTTTAAGGAATACGCCGGGCACTCCCCCATTGCATTTTTGAACCTCTACCGCCTGCAGGTCAGCGCCGGGCTGTTGAAGGATACCGCCGAGCCAATCGCTTCCATCGCAGCCGCCTGCGGCTTCGGTCAGCAGAGCTACTATAACCGGCTTTTTCTGCGGGAATACGGCGTGACGCCAAAAGAATACCGCGCCGCCTCCTGACCAGGCCTTTTCCCATACTTTGCGGAAGCGGACGGTAAATTGGCCGTCTGGCCGGAAATTCCATTCAAAAAGCGCCCTGGGCATCTCTCGATACCCAGGGCGCTTTTACGCCGTCTTTGCCGTCATCAGCCCGTGTAGGCGTATTCGTACGTCCATGTGCAGTCTTCCACATCGTCATAATAGCCGATGTCGGGCAGACCAGGCAGGTCAAGGCCAAGTCTTAGAAGCACCGAATATCCATTCCAGCTGGCCACGTTTCCAAAGCTATCATACGTTATCTTCCAACTGTCCTCCACTTGGCCGTCTCTGCCATACTCTGTTGCGCTGAGCACATTCCCGGAGGCGTCATAGGTGTATTCCTCCCAACTGCTCGCACTTCCGTCTGCACTATAATACCCTGTCCTGCGCAGCACATGGCCGTTGTCATCATAGGTGTATTCCCTTCCCCACACGCCGCCATCCGCGTAATAGTTCATCTCACTAAGCATATGTCCAGAGTCGTCATAAACATATTCACCCCAACCAGTCACATCCCCATACTCGTCATAAAATGTAGAACTCATCATATGCCCGGAGTCGTCATAAGTATAGGTGTTATAACTATACCCATCTCCAGATCCAGATTTCAATAGATTCCCGTACTCGTCATAGGTCAGTTCATGAGTATCATATATGTTTCCATATTCGTCACAGTCATAGTATACCCAACTCCGCTGCTGCCCGGCCTCGTCATAGGTAGATTCGTCAGAGATATATGTATTCCCATACTTACCAAACCTATATTCAACTTTGCTCTGTACCTTTCCGTTCCCACCATAGGTATATTCACACCAGGAGTCCACATCTCCATCCGAATCGTACCATGTGTCACTCAGTTCATTTCCGGCTTCGTCATAGGTGATCTCCCGATACAGATGATTGTTGGATCCACTATAATAAGTAAGCCGCAGCAGCACCCCTTCTGGACTGTACTCCTTCATCGTCCTCAGTTGTCCTGCACGATCGTACTGGGACGCTTTTGTGACACGGACATTTGCCACAACATACGCTTTCCTTTCTGTCAGCGCCTCGGAGCCTGTGGCTTCGATCCCGCTCTCCAGAATCTGGATGGCAGACAGGATATCCGACGGCAGACTCGCATCCGCCCAGGCCAGGTACACCTGACTTTTCTCCTCCAGCAGGGCGGTATCCTGGGTCGCCTCATAGCCCTCCTCCAACAAGGCAAGAGCTGTCTCATATGCCCCCTGGGCCATGTCTTCCCGGGCCAAAGCCAGGTACACCTGGCCCTTTTTCTCCAGCAGGGCGGTATCCTGGGTCGCCTCATAGCCCTCCTGCAGCACGGCAAAGGCCGTCTCATAGTCCGACTGTCCTATATAATACTCTGCTTCCGCGCCGTACACCTCAGACCGCTTCTTTTCCAGGGCAACGGAATCCGTCTCCTCTATCCCCTCCTCCAAGAGGGAATGAGCCCCGCTGTAATCCGCCTGTCCCACCAGTGTGTCCACGCCCAGGACGTAGGCTTCCTCCTGCTCTTTGGACGCTTCCTCCAGATACGCCTCTGCCGCATCCCCGTCCTCGTCATCCTCTGCCAGCTTTGCACCCTTCTTTAAAATTTTCAGGGCGTCCTCATATTTTCCCTGCGCCAGATAACACTCCGCCGAGCCCAGATACGCCTCCCACTGTGTCTCGTCCAACTCCAGGGCGTCCTTGTAGTGCTTCAGGGCGTCCCGGTACTCCTCCTCTTCCAGACAGGCCGCAGCCAGCTTCATGGCCTTTTTGCACTGGTATGTGTCACCGGTAAAGTACAAGAGACAGAAAAGCCCTGCGATGACTGCCACCGTTGCCGTCGCTGCCAGGGCGATCCATTTCTTCTTTCCCGGCCGGCGCGCTGCCTTCGCCCCTGTCTGTGCGCTCTCTAAGGCGTCCACGGATGCTGCCCCAGGCGCCTCCCCGGAGATAGCCGCAACCCCGCCTGCCAAGTCGCCTGCGGATGCACTCCCCAAAATGCCTGCGGACACACCTTCCTGCAGATCTCCAGACGCGCTCACAGGCCCGTCTTCTGGAATGCTCCCGGGCGTCCCCGCCTCCGGGACGGGCCCGGCTCCTTCCCATGCTCTCACCGCAGTCCCGCAGGCATCGCAGACTGTGGCTCCTTCCTTTAATTCATTCCCGCAATTTTCGCAGAACATCTTTCCTCTCCTCCGTCCTTCGGGCTTTCCAGCCTTTTTCCCTGCCGTCCAACGATACATTTTGACAGCTTTAGCTTATCCCCCCTGCATATCTTTGTCAATCTTTTTTTACTTTTGGCGGAGGAGTGTTCTGCGCTGTCCTGCATATTCTGCTTCAGAATTTGCAGGTATTTCAGATGGCATATACAATATTTGTATTGTCAGTCAGATATACTTATGATATACTATGTGACATGGGAAACCAGAGAGCCAGGCGGCTTACCCTCTTTTCGATGGAGGGGCTGACCCTCCAGACGAAAGAAAGGAGGGATGCCAATGATTACATATTCTGATCTGATTCAGATAGGTATCTTCATTGTGGCCCTTGTGGGATTGTGTTATACAATCTTTCAGG
Organism: uncultured Acetatifactor sp.; assembly: GCA_947594835.1. Lineage (GTDB taxonomy): Bacteria > Bacillota > Clostridia > Lachnospirales > Lachnospiraceae > Acetatifactor. Next base: position 77,057 of record CANQEH010000003.1, read on the forward strand.
GCAAAAAATAGCCGCCACTACTGCACTAGTGACGGCTGGTGCCTTAAGGCACTAAGCATATTGTCATTGTGAGGGTAGAGCCGCTTCTCTGGCTTTCCCTCTTTCTATATCACAATATAACACAAACCCTCTATGATTGCAAGCGCCATTTGTCTATCATGAGGCGGCATAAATTCAGGGCTCCCGCCGACCATTCATGTCAGCGGAAGCCCTTGATTTTACGCTATTTCTTAGAAACGGCCAGCCTTCGCCGCTTCCTCAATGGACACGGCCACAGCCACGGTAGCGCCCACCATAGGGTTGTTGCCCATTCCGATCAGGCCCATCATCTCTACATGGGCGGGAACGGAGGAAGATCCTGCAAACTGCGCGTCGGAGTGCATACGGCCTAAGGTGTCGGTGAAGCCGTAGGATGCAGGGCCTGCCGCCATGTTGTCGGGATGCAGGGTGCGCCCGGTGCCGCCGCCGGAGGCAACGGAGAAGTACTTCTTGCCGGCTTCCGTCCTCTCCTTCTTATAGGTGCCTGCCACGGGGTGCTGGAACCGGGTGGGGTTGGTGGAGTTGCCGGTGATGGAAACGTCCACGTTCTCTTTCCACATGATGGCAACGCCCTCGGGCACGGAGTTTGCGCCGTAGCAGTTTACCTTGGAGCGGAGCCCGTCAGAGTAAGGGATGCGCTCGATTTCCTTCACCGTGTTGGTGTAAGGATCGTACTCCGTCTCCACGAAAGTAAAGCCGTTGATACGGGAAATGATCTTTGCTGCGTCTTTTCCAAGGCCGTTTAAGATAACCCGCAGGGGTTTCTGGCGAACCTTGTTTGCCTTCTCTGCGATACCGATTGCGCCCTCTGCAGCTGCAAAGGACTCATGGCCTGCCAGGAAGCAGAAGCAGTCGGTGTCCTCCTCCAGGAGCATCTTGCCCAGATTGCCATGGCCCAGACCCACCTTACGGGTGTCTGCAACGGAGCCGGGGATGCAGAATGCCTGAAGCCCCTCGCCGATGGCTGCCGCAGCCTCGGATGCCTTTCTTGCGCCCTTTTTGATGGCGATGGCAGCGCCTACGGTATAAGCCCAGCAGGCGTTCTCAAAGCAGATGGGCTGAATCTTCTTCACCTGCTCGTAAACGTCCAGGCCGGCGTCCTTGGTGATCTTCTCCGCTTCTTCGATCGAGGAGATGCCATAGCTGTTCAACACTTCGTTGATCTTATCGATACGTCTTTCATATGATTCAAATAAAGCCATTTTTCCTGTCCTCCTTCACCTTTATTCTTTTCTGGGGTCGATAATCTTCACAGCATCGTCCACACGGCCGTACTGACCCTTTGCCTTCTCCCATGCGGTGTTAGGGTCGTCGCCCTTCTTGATGAAGTCGGTCATTTTCCCAAGGCTTACGAACTGATAGCCGATGATCTGGTCGTCCTTGTCCAGGGCGATCCCGGTCACATAGCCCTCTGCCATCTCCAGATAGCGGGGGCCCTTCGCCAGGGTGCCGTACATGGTGCCCACCTGGCTTCTCAAGCCCTTGCCCAGATCCTCCAGACCTGCGCCCACAGGAAGGCCTTCCTCAGAAAATGCGCTCTGGGAACGTCCGTACACAATCTGTAAAAACAGCTCTCTCATAGCGGTGTTGATGGCGTCGCACACCAGGTCGGTATTGAGGGCTTCCATCGGTAAGCCCGGGAAGGATTTCAGCCGCCATAGCCGCGGAATGGGTCATACCGGAACAGCCGATGGTCTCTACCAGCGCCTCCTGGATGATGCCCTCCTTTACGTTCAAGGACAGCTTGCACGCGCCCTGCTGGGGAGCACACCAACCTACACCATGTGTAAAGCCGGAGATGTCTTCCACTCTTTTGGCCTGAACCCATTTTGCTTCTTCGGGAATGGGTGCGCAGCCATGATGTACGCCCTGCGCTACGGGACACATTTCTTCAACTTCCTTTGAATAAATCATGTGAAATCTCCTTTCAATATGTATCTACGCTATTATTTTATCAGTGATTTTGACAAAATAATATCATTCGGGTACATTCTCTCATATTTACTGCGAAAAATCCAGTGGTTTTTCAAAATTCTCCTGCCTTTTTACAAGATGGCCCTGATCCTTGAAAATATGGCCTGCAGGAAGGACGCCCCGCACACAGGAGACAGGGTAGACGCTTGTGCCCCGGCCGACGACGGTGCCGGGATTTAAGACGCTGTTGCAGCCGATCTCCGCCCGGTCCCCCAGCATGGCCCCCATCTTCTTTAAGCCGGTCTCTATGCTGACGCCGCAGCCCTTCACGGTGACCAGGGTTTTGTCGCTCTTTACGTTGGAGGTGATGGAGCCCGCCCCCATATGCGCCCCAAAGCCCAGCACACTGTCCCCCACATAGTTGTAATGGGGCACCTGTACCTTGTCAAAGAGCACCACGTTTTTTAATTCCGTGGAGTTTCCCACCACGGCCCCCTTCCCCACAATGGCGTTTCCCCGGATAAAAGCGCAGTGGCGGATCTGGGCCTCCTCGTCCACGATGAGCGGCCCGTTTAAGCAGGCGGTAGGAGCGATCTGGGCGCTTTTTGCCACCCAGATATGCTCTCCCCTCTCCTCAAACCCCAAATCCGGCAGCTTTTCCTCCAAAGCCAGGATAAAATCGTGTATCCTGGGCAGCACTTCCCAGGGGTATTCCACCCCCGCAAACAGGGGAGACGCGATGGTATGGCTTAAGTCAAACAGTTCTTCTACGGTGATACCGTTCATGGTTGTCCGCCTTTCTTATAATTTGCCGCTGCCGCCTGGAACTGCCGGTACAGCGCGCTTTCATTGTTTAAATGCTTCACATATTCCGTCCGCCTGCCCACAAAGCCCGCAAGCTTCTCCATATACTCCCCGGAGGTGATGCCGCCCTCCGCCACCAGGGTCAGCCCTTTTTCCCAGCTGGCCGTCAGCGCCGGATCCAGAAGGGGCCTGATGGAGCTTCCCACCACATCGTAGACCATCTCCCCCATCAAGGTCGGCGTCAGCACCTGGGTCTTTTTGTTGAGGGAAAGGTATTCGATGTTCACCAGTTTTTTCAAAATCTCCGCCCGGGTGGCGCTGGTTCCGATGCCGCTTCCCTTGATCTGGGCCCGCAGCTCCTCGTCCTCGATAAACTGTCCCGCGTTCTCCATGGTGAGGATAATGCTGCCGGAAGTATAGCGCTTGGGCGGGGAGGTCTCCCCCTCCTTGATCTCATACCCGGCGGTCTCCAAAGGCGTCCCCGCCTTGAGGGCGGCCAGAAGTCCGCTCAGCGCCCCTTCGCTGATCTCGGTCTCCCCGCCTTCCTCCTTTTCCCGGTCAGTCTCCTCATTCTTCTCCTCCGGCCGGGCTTTTGACGTCCCGGCGTCCCGCTGGAAGGGCAGGCGGGCCACCGCCAGATACCCCTCTTGAAGCAGCACCTTGTAATTGGCAAAAAAGCGCTCCCCCTTCACCCGGATGGTCAGCGCCGATTTCTGATACACCGCCGGGGGATAAAAAATGCTCAAAAACCTGCGGACAATCGCCTCGTACACCTTCCCGGACAGCTCCGGCAGGCCCTTTAAGGCGGAAAGCCCCTGGCCCGTGGGGATGATGGCATAGTGATCCGTGATCTGCTTGTCGTTTACATAGCGGGTGCGGGCCAAATTTTTGTAGCTTCCATTTTCCAGAATCTGCGCCGCAAAGGAGGAAACCGGCCCGTACCCCCGGAGGCCGCCGATGTTCTTTGCAATCTCCTTTGCCACCGCCCCGGACAGCACTCTGGCGTCTGTCCTGGGATACGTCACAAGTTTTCTCTCATACAGCTCCTGCACCACCCGCAGGGTCTCGTCCGGGCTGATCTTAAAGAGCTTGGAGCAATGGTTCTGCAGCTCCGCCAGATTGTACAAAAGGGGAGGATTTTTGCTCTCCTTTTTGCGCTCGATGCGCTCTGCACAGGCCGTTTCCCGGGGTTCGGCCTCCAGGTCTGCAATGAGCGCCTCCGCGCTCTGCCTTTCCACAAAACCGTTCTCCTTATACAGCTTTGGAGACTGGTAAAAGCGGGATCCCTCCGCCGCCCTCCACTCCCCCGTGAGGGTGGTTCCCTCCAGGGAAAAGCTGCCAAGCACCCTGTAAAACGGCGTCTTTACAAAGGAGCGGATCTCCCTTTCCCGGTTCACCACGATGCCCAGCACGCAGGTCATCACCCGGCCCACGGAAATCACTGCCTTATCCCGCTTTAAGTATTCCTTCACCGCCCTGCCGTACTTTAAGGTCAGCACCCGGGAAAAATTGATGCCCATCAGATAATCTTCCTTGGCCCGCAGATAGGCGGCGGCGCTCAAGTTGTCGTAGACGGAGAGGTCTTTTGCCTCCCGGATGCCCCGCAGGATCTCCTCTTCTGTCTGGGAATCGATCCAGACCCTTCTCCTTTCCTTTCCCGTGACGCCGGACATCTGCTCCACCAGCCGGTAGATGTACTCTCCCTCCCGCCCGGAGTCGGTGCAGACGTAGATCACGGTCACGTCGGGCCGCTTCATCAGGGAACTCACTACAGTATATTGCTTTCGTGAACTGTCGATGACCTCATATCGGAATTCCTGGGGCAGGAAAGGGATGGTGTCAAAGCTCCATCTCTTGTACTTCCCGTCGTAGGCCTCCGGGTAGCTCATGGTCACAAGATGCCCCACGCACCAGGTGACAATGGCGTTTTCCGATTCCAGATAACCGTCGCGGGAGGCGGTGTTGATTTTCAGGGCCTGGGCAAACTCCCTTGCCACGCTGGGTTTTTCCGCGATGAACAAACTCTTTCCCACTTGGCTCTCCTCCAAAAGGAAGGCAGCCTAGGAGAGGCTGCCCTCAAATACTTTTTCCAGTTCGTCGGCGGGAAGCGGCTTCCCGAAAAGATAGCCCTGTATCACGTCACAGCCGATGGCGTGCAGATACTGGTACTGCTGTTCCTTCTCCACTCCCTCCGCCACAGATTCATACCCCAGGGCCTTCACCATGTGCAGGATGGATTCCAGGATCACCCGGGTCGCCGTATCCGTCAGCACGGTATCCACAAAGGATTTGTCGATCTTTAAGGTGTCGATGGGCAGCTTCATCAGATAGGACAGGGAGGAAAAGCCCGTGCCGAAATCGTCCAGGGAGATGCGCACGCCCTGCGCCCGCAGAAGCTTTAACCGCTCGGACACGGCGGTGAAATCATCGATCAAAACGCTCTCCGTGATCTCCAGCTCGATCTCGCTGGGGCGCACCTGATACTTGTCCAGCACGCCCATGAGAAACTCTACAAAGTCCTCCCGCTTGTACTGCAGGGCGGAAATGTTGATGGACATGACGAAGGGGAAGCCGAACTGCCTGCGCCAGAGGGCGTACTGGCGCACGCTCTCCTCCACCACCCATTTCCCGATGGGCACGATGGCGCCGTTTTTCTCTGCCACCGGGATAAAGGTGCCAGGGCTTACCATATCCCCTTCCTTGCTGCGCCAGCGGATGAGGGCTTCCACCCCCCGCAGCCGCCTGTTCCCCGCATAGTACTGTGGCTGATAATACATGACAAAGTCCTTTTGGGCCACCGCCCGCTTCAGCTTGTCCTCCAGATCCACGGAATTCATGAAATCGCTCAGGATGGGCGCGTCAAAGTACTGGATCGCGTTCCGGCCCGATGCCTTCACCCGGAACACCACCAGCTCCGCATAGTTGATCAGCTCTAACGCCGTGCGGGCCGCTTCGGGGTACTCCGCCACGCCGACGCTGACCGTGATGTTCACTTCCTGGCCGTTGCTGAGCCGGAAGGGAGCCCTGATCCTCTCCAGAATTTTCTTGTAGAGATACTCCGGCGTCCTGTTCCCGCCGGGGTCGTAGATGGCAATGCTGTATACGTCGCTGTGCAGATGGCAGGCGATCACCTTCTCCGTACAAAGCCCCTTTAAGAACATACCGAACTGCTGTACCAGCTCATCCCCCATGATGATGCCCAGCCTGTCGTTGATCTTGTTGAACTCATCAATGTCGATGTTCATCACGCTGACAACCGTGTTCGCCGTCTCGGAGGCGTCCCGGATGTACTCGCTGAGCAGGCGCACATAACAGTTGCGGTTGTACAGCCCGGTCAAACTGTCGTAATAGGCCATGTAGAGCAGTTCCTCGCTCTGATAGCGGTGCTTCGTCACATTGGCGATATGCACCACCTTTTCCGTGGGCTTTCCGTCCTCGCCGCAAAAAACCTGCACCTCAAAGGAAAGCCAGATGCGGCGCTCCTTCAGCAGGCACTCCACAGAGGCCGCCTTCTCCTCCCTCCGCTCCGGGTAAAGCGTCTCTAAGAGTTTTTCCCTGCCGGATTCGTCCACTGCCTCCAGAATCCGCTCCAGATCGGCGTTCTCGCGCACGTCAAAGTCGAAAAACTCCCGCCAGTTTCCGATCGTAGTAATCCGGTTCTGCTCCATGGAAAAGTAGAGGAAGGCCCCAGGGGCTGCCTCGCAGACCATGCGGTACATCCTCTCCTTTTCCGTCAGCTTCTGGTTCATCGCTTTCAACAAGTCCAATTGATAGTGCAGTTCACTCATCTATAGCGCCCTCTGTGTTTTGTCTGGTGCCGCCTATCTCCTCGTGATATACCCCTGGGCCTTCAACAGCTCCGCACACAAAATCGCGCCGCCCGCAGCGCCTCTCACCGTGTTGTGCGACAGGCCTACAAACTTGTAATCGAACAGCACATCCTCCCTCAGACGGCCAACGCTTATGCCCATGCCATTCTCATAGTCCACATCCAGCGCGATCTGGGGGCGGTTATCCTCCTCCAGATAGCGGATGAACTGTCTGGGCGCGCTGGGCAGCCCCAGCCTCTGGGGCTCTCCGCAGAAGCTGTTTAACTTCTCGATGAGCTGTTCCCTTGCGGGCTTTTGACGGAATTTCACAAACACTGCGGCCGTGTGTCCGTTCAGCACAGGGACGCGGATGCACTGGCAGGTGATGACCGGCCCCTTGGCGGGCACGATCTGGCCGTCCTCGATATGGCCCCAGATGCGCAGGGGCTCTTTTTCACTCTTTTCCTCCTCCCCGGCGATGTAGGGGATAATGTTTCCCACCATCTCCGGCCAGTCCTGAAAGGTCTTGCCCGCGCCGGAAATGGCCTGGTAAGTCGTCGCAACCACTTCCGTAGGCTCAAACTCCTTCCAGGCGGTGAGCACGGGGGCATAGCTCTGGATGGAGCAGTTGGGCTTTACCGCCACGAACCCTCTCTGCGTCCCCAGGCGCTTTCTCTGGAAGTCGATGACTCTCATGTGCTCCGGGTTGATCTCCGGCACCACCATCGGCACGTCCGGCGTCCATCTGTGGGCGCTGTTGTTGGAGACCACAGGCGTTTCCGCCCGGGCATAGTCCTCCTCGATCTTCTTGATCTCCTCCTTGGTCATGTCCACTGCGCTGAACACGAAATCCACCTGGGAGGCCACCGCCTCCACCTCGTTGACATTCATGATCTCCAGCTTTTTGACCGCCTCCGGCATGGGGGTGTCCATCTTCCAGCGGCCCTCTACGGCCTCCTCATAGGTCTTTCCCGCAGACCTGGGACTTGCGGCGATGGTCGTCACCTCAAACCAGAGATGATCCTGCAGCAGGGCGATGAACCTCTGCCCTACCATTCCCGTGCCGCCCAAAATGCCTACTCTCAACTTTTCGCTCATTTTTCTCTCCATTCCGCCGCCTGAAGCAGCCCCGTCCAATGAAATGTTTCCCCCCTGTTTTCCTCCAGCCGCTTTCTGCAGCTTTCCAGCACTTTTTCCATGGCCTCCGGCCCCGGTGCGCCCACCGTCAGCCGCCGCTCCACGCAGGCCTTTAAGGACACCGCCTCGAAGATATCTTCCTCAAACCGATCGCTGATGCGCTGTAACTCCTCCAGCGAAAGCTGTTCGATGGAAATCTCTTTTTCCATGCAGTACAGCACCAGTCTGCCGATGATGCTGTGGGCGTCCCGGAAAGGAACTCCCTTTCCCACCAAATAATCCGCCGCGTCCGTGGCGTTGGTAAACCCTTTCATGGCGCTCTTTTCCATCCGATCCGTCCGAAACCGCATCGTCCCTATCATCCCGGTAAAGAGCCGCAGACAGTCCGCCGCCGTATCCATGGCGTCAAAGGCCATCTCTTTGTCTTCCTGCATATCTTTATTGTATGCCAGGGGAAGCCCCTTCATGGTGGTCAGAAGCCCCATCAGGGCGCCGTAGACCCGCCCGGTCTTGCCCCGCACCAGTTCCGCGATATCGGGGTTTTTTTTCTGGGGCATGATGCTGCTCCCGGTAGAATAGGCGTCGTCTAACTCTACAAACTGATATTCGTTGGAATTCCAGAGGATGATCTCCTCCGAAAAACGGCTTAAGTGCATCATCACCGTGGCAAGCGCCGCCAGAAATTCGATCAGGTAATCCCGGTCTGAGACGGAGTCCATGCTGTTTAAGGTAGGCCCTGCAAAGCCTAAAAGCTCCGCCACATAGTCCCTGTCCAGAGGATAGGTGGTGCCCGCCAGCGCCCCTGCTCCCAGGGGGCAGTAATTCATCCTGCGGTAGATATCCCCCATTCGCTGCCTGTCCCGTTCAAACATTTCAAAATAAGCGCCGTAGTGATGGGCCAGCGTGGTGGGCTGGGCCTTCTGCAGATGGGTAAAGCCCGGCATATAGGTGTAGAGGTTCTCCTCCATGGTATGTAAAATGACCTCTAAAAGCTCCTCCAGAAGCCTTGCGGTCTCCTCCACCCTGCCCCGCACATAAAGCCGCATATCCAGAGCCACCTGGTCGTTGCGGCTCCTGCCCGTGTGGAGCTTCTTGCCCGCCTGGCCGATGCGCTCTGTCAGCTGCGCCTCTACAAAGCTGTGGATATCCTCCTGGGTCTCATCCACCTCCAAAGCGCCGCTCTCCACATCCCTTGCAATGCCCTTTAAGCCCTCTAAAATCTGATCCCGCTCCTCCTGCGAGAGAATCCCCTGCTTTGCCAGCATCCTGACATGGGCCATACTGCCCTCTACATCCTGCCAGAACAGGCGCTTGTCAAATCCAATGGACGCATTGAACGCAAAGACCGCCTGATCCGTCTCTTTTGTAAAGCGTCCTCCCCACAACTGTGCCATGGCATCTCTCCTGTCCGCCCCGCATCAAATCGGTCGCATTGAAATAAAACCCGGCCCTCCCAAGAATAAAGTTATGTTACCATAAAAGACAGAATCATGCAAGAACTCCTTTTTCTCTCCCGTCATACATTAAGAGAAAGCAAATCGAGAGGAAAACCAATGCCTACCATTCTGGAACTAAAAAACATCGGTTACTCCTACCACAGCCTCCACGGGGAGACCCAGGCGCTGCGGGACATCTCCTTTGGCATCGAGGAAGGGGAATTTGTGGCCATTGTCGGGCCCAGCGGCTGCGGCAAGTCCACGCTCCTCTCTATCATTGCAGGACTCCTGGCGCCGGAGCAGGGCACCATCCTGGCAAACAACCCGGACGGCTCCCTGCGCTACCCCAGGATTGGCTATATGCTCCAGCGGGATCATCTGTTTGAATGGCGCAGCGTCTACCGCAATGTAACGCTTGGCCTGGAAATCCAGAACAAAAAGACGCCAGAGCGCCTGGCACAGGTCGACCGGCTCCTGCAGGAATACGGCCTGGCCTCTTTCAAAGACAAGCGGCCCAGCGAACTGTCCGGCGGCATGAAGCAGCGGGCGGCCCTGATCCGTACCCTGGCGCTGGAACCCCAGCTCCTGCTTTTGGATGAGCCCTTCAGCGCCCTGGACTACCAGACCAGACTCATGGTGTCCGCGGACATCTGCCGTCTCATCCGCCAGGCGGGAAAAACCATGGTCATCATCACCCACGATCTGGCGGAGGCCGTCAGCCTGGCCGACCGGGTCATCGTCCTCTCCGGCCGTCCCGCCGTGGTAAAGGCCCAGATTCCCATCCGGCTGACCCTGGAGGACAACTCGGCCCTGGCCGCCAGGAACGCGCCGGAATTTCCGTTTTATTTCAACAAACTGTGGGAGGAAATGACAAATGAAACCGCATAAAAAACAGGAATTGACAAAACAGGAGGCCTTTGTGCGCCAGCACAGGCGTCTCCACCACCAGATTGCCGCCTGGCGCACCGTATTGTTCCTATTGTTTCTGACGCTCTGGGAGGCGAGCGCTTCCCTGGGGTGGATCGACAGCTTTTTCTTTTCCAGCCCCAGCCGGGTCTTTTTCTGCTTTCTGGACCAGCTGCGGCACAATTCCATGCTGACCCATATCGGCATCACCCTGTTTGAGACCATCGCCAGCTTTTTTCTGGTGCTTGTTTCCAGCCTTGCCCTTTCCACCCTCTTGTGGTATTTCCCAAAATTTTCCCGCGTGCTGGAACCTTACCTGGTGGTGCTCAACAGCCTGCCAAAGTCCGCCCTTGCCCCCCTGTTTATCGTCTGGCTGGGCACCGGCCCTGTCACCATCATCGTTGCCGGGATCTCCGTGGCGGTCTTTGGCTCCATCATCAGCCTCCACACCGGCTTCCAGCAGTCGGATGAGGAGAAGATCACCCTCATCTACACCCTGGGAGGCACCAGACGGGACGCTTTCTTTCAGGTGGTGCTGCCCGGCTCCATCCCCATCCTGCTCTCCACCTCCAAGGTGAACATCGGGCTGGCGCTGGTGGGGGTCATCATCGGGGAATTTCTGGCGGCCAGACAGGGGCTGGGCTACCTGATCATCTACGGCTCCCAGGTGTTCCGCCTGGACATGGTGATCACCAGCATCATTGTCCTGTGCCTCATCGCCCTGCTGTTTTACCGCTCCATCCAGGCCATAGAGCACCAGATCAGGAAGCGCTTTTCATTCTGAGAAACAAAAAAGTTTTGGGACAGCACACAGGCTGTTCCAAAACTTTTTCAGAGAGGAGAAGCTGAAAATGGGACTTGAACCCACGACCCCTTCATTACGAGTGAAGTGCTCTACCAACTGAGCTATTTCAGCATCTTTGCTGCACCCTCAAAGCGCAACAAAGTTATTATAGCAGTTCCCGTTTCTTTTTTCAACTATTATTTTTCCGCCGGGTATTATTCTTTTTCACATTTTTATTCTATTGGTAATTGTCAGAACAAAACTTCTATGATAAAATACCGTTCAAGGACTTTTGTAAGTAGCCCTACATAGAAAAACCACCCTAAACTTTGGCAGGTTGCAGGGTGGATTTTCTACTTTGTTAATCGGTCAACCCACCTTGTGGGCGGTTGTTCCTTTCTTTTAGTATAACCCTTCCAAAGGAATTGTCAACCTTTTTATCGTCTTCTACCTTCCTATCTCTCCCGCCTACCTGGCCCCCTTGTCGTAGATCTCTCCCAGGGCTTTCGGCGCGCCGTTTTGCTTGGAGAAGAACAATAAGAGCAGTAACGTCAGCACATAGGGCAGGATCATCACCAGATCCTGGAAGCTGCTGGGCATCTGTAAGATCTGCACCAGACGGTAGCCGCCGGAACGGGCCAGGCCAAAGATCAGGCAGGCGCCCAGGGTGGGCAGGATCCGCCAGTTGCCGAAGATCAGCGCAGCGATGGCCAGATAGCCGTACCCTACATAGATGCTGGCAGAAAAGTTAGCGGAGATGGAGTAGGCAAAACAGATGCCGCCCAGCCCCGACAGAGCGCCGCAGATGACGATGGCCGCCAGGCGGATGTGGTTCACCTGCCGTCCCGCCGCGTCCACCGCATGGGGATTGTCCCCGCAGGCTCTAAGGTGCATCCCGAAACGGGTACGATACAGCACGAACCAGGCGACCAGGGCCACCGCCACGATCACCAGCTCAAAGGGATACAGATTGGTAAACACCGCTCCCAGCACTGGAATTTTGGACAGGCCGGGCACTGTCAGGCGGGCGGACACGGTGAGCATGAACTTGTCCGAAGCAGCCCCAAAGAGCACGCGGTTCAACAGCTTGGTCAGGTAAGCGGTCAGCGCCATGGCCATGATGTTGACCACCACGCCGCTGATGACCTGATTGGCCCGGAAGCGCAGGCACAAAAGCGCGTGCAGCAGGGCGAAAACGCCGCCGCCCAGCGCGGCAAAGCACATGGCGATATAAAAGGGCGCCGGAGAATTGCCCGAAAAGGCCCCGGACACCAGCACCGCTGCAAAAGCGCCCACAAAGGCTCCAAAGCCCTGCAGGCCTTCCACCGCCAGCATGGTGACGCCGGATTTTTCACAGTAAATGCCGCCGATGGCCATAATGAACAGAGGCAGCGCAAAAGACAGTCCGTCAATAATCATGGTATTCATCTATTTGCCCTCCTTTGCCGTCTGTCCGGCCTCCTGCTTCCTGCGCTCCAGCTTCCATCGGATGTAGACGCTGCAGGCGGAAAACAGCAGGATGACGCCGGTGATCACCGAAGCGATTTCCGCGTCCACTCCCGCCGCGGAGCGCATATAGGTGGAGCCCTTGCTGATCAGGCTGATGAGCATGGTAGAAAAGATGATGCCGAAGGGATTGTTGTTTCCAAGCAGCGATACGGCGATGGCGTCAAACCCCGTGCTCAGAAGCACCTTCGGCTGGATCGTCCCCACATAGCCCAAGTAATAGGTCACGCCTGCCAGCCCCGCCAGCATCCCGGAGATGGTCATGGAAAGCACCATGCACCGCCCCACCCGGATACCTGCATAACGCGCGGCGCTTCTGGAAAATCCCACCGCTTTCAGCTCATAGCCCAGTTTTGTCCTGTCAAAGAGGATCCAGACCAGCACCACTGCCGCCAGGGCCGCTATAATCCCCAGCGGGATTTCCACCTTCAGGTTCCCGATCGGCAGATCCATCAGAGTCAGCCGGGCCGCAGCAGAGATCTCCACGGACTGCCGGGATACCGGATCCACATAGTAGGTATTGATTAAGAAGCTGGCCACATACTGGAAGATATAGTTCAGCATGATGGTGGACACCACTTCGTTGATGTTAAACCGATACTTGAGAAACCCTACCAGGGCACCCGCCAGGCCGCCCACTGCCATTCCGATCAAAAGCACCAGGGGCTTTGCCACAGCCGCGCCAAGCCCACTGTACCCCACAAGCACCGTTGCAGTAAAGCCCGCCGCAAGCATCTGACCCGATACGCCGATATTGAACAGGCCTGCCCTCAGCGCCACTGCCACCGCCAGGGCGGCAAAGATCATGGGGGTAAAAAAATTGACATAGCTCAAGAAGTCCGTCAGCATACTCTTGTAGTTGGCGTAAGAGGACTTGGGCGCCAGGCCGCTGCCCTGGAGCAGGGCGTAATATGCCCGGAAGGGGTTGCTCCCCGTGACCGCAATGACCACGCCTGCGGCCACCAGGCTGCATAAAATGGCAAACAGAGGAATCTTCACCGCGTTCCAGATCCTGTTTTTCTTTTGATTTTTCACGCCGATACCTCCCCGCCTTCTTCCGCGGCGTTCTGTTTTACACCCATCATAAACTCTCCCACCTGGCTGGTGGTGAGGCTCCCCGCCGGGGCGATCTTCTGGATCTGGCCGTTGTAGAGCACGGCGATGGTGTCCGCGCAGTCCATGATCTCGTCCAGTTCCAGGGAGATGAGCAGGATCGCCCTGCCCTTGTCCCGCTCCGCAATCATCTGTCTGTGAATGTTCTCAATCGCGCCGATATCCAGTCCCCTGGTGGGCTGTACAAAGATCATAAGCGGGGAGGCAAGCTCGATCTCTCTCCCGACAATGGCCTTCTGCTGGTTGCCGCCGCTCATGGAGCGCACCACCGAAGCGCTGCCCTGGCCGCTGCGGATATCGTATTTTTCAATCAGGCGGCGGCTGTTTTCCTCAAAAACCTGCCTGTCCAATATCCCCCTTCTGCAGAAGGGCTCCTTGAAGTAATCCTTTAAGGCCAGGTTTTCCGAGAGCGTAAAGTCCATGACCAGCCCGTAATTCTGTCTGTCCTCCGGGATATAGGAAATGCCCTTCATCGTCCGCTCCCGGATGGGAAGATGGGTCACATCCTCCCCGTTTAAGAGGATTTTGCCGCTTCGGACACTGGTCAGACCCGCAATGGCATCCGCGATCTCCACCTGGCCGTTGCCCGCCACTCCGGCGATGGCCAGGATCTCCCCCGCGTGCACCTGGAAGGACACGTCCTTCACCATCTGGATGTTCTGACGGTTGTATACGTTTAAGCCCGACACATCCAGCACCACCGGGCCGAAACTGGCGGCCTTTTTCTCCGTCTCAAAGTTCACTTCCCGGCCCACCATCAGGTTGGCCATAGTCTTTGTGGAGGTCTCGGCCACGTCTAAAACTGCCGCCAGCTTCCCCCGGTTTAAGATGGCGCATCGGTCGGCGATCCGCTTGATCTCCTCCAGTTTGTGGGTGATGAGGATGATCGTCTTTCCGCTGTCCCGAAGCCCTTTGATGATCTCCAGCAGAAAATCGATCTCCTGGGGCGTCAGCACGGCGGTGGGCTCGTCGAAGATCAGGATCTCCGCCTCTCTGTAAAGCATCTTTAAGATCTCCACGCGCTGCTGGATGGAGACGCTTAAGTTTTCAATGACGTCCGTGGGGTTGACCGCCAGGCCGTAGCGCTGGGACAGGGCCTTGATCTCCCTGTTGGCTTTCTTCCTGTCTACCACCGGGATGCACCCCAGCACCTTTTTGACCGGCTCGATCCCCATGACGATGTTCTCCGCCACGGTGTAGTTGGAGACCAGCTTGAAATGCTGGTGTACCATACCGATGTTGAGCCGGGTGGCGTGGTTGGGCGACTCCAGCTTCACCTTTTCCCCCCGGATATAGATCTCCCCCTGATCCGGCTCGTACATCCCAAACAGCATACTCATCAACGTGGATTTGCCCGCGCCGTTTTCCCCAAGCAGGGCGTAAATCTCGCCCTTTTTGATCTGTATGGTCACATCGTCGTTGGCCACGATGCCCGGGAAGCGCTTGGTGATATGCCTCATCTCCACGATATATTCTTCTGCCATAGTTCCTCTCACTTCCGCCGCCTGCACGGCTCTCTTTTCTGACACTGTACAGATCCAGTATAAAAGAAAAGAGGCGCTTTTGCAAGCACCTCTCTGAACTGTTTCCATTTTCTCACGACAGCTGTACCTGGAAGACCACTGCCTCCTGCCCCGTCAGGGCTTTGGTCCGATCGTCCGGCTGTCCGAATCCTGCGCTGATCTGGAACAGGGCTCCTTCCACCAGCCGCAGACCCTCCTCGTTTACCACCGTAAAGGCGTCTGCGTCCACGGGCACTTCCACCCGCTTTTCCTCCCCCGGCTTTAAGGACACCCGGGCAAACCCGCACAGGCGGGGCGCAGGCTCTGCGTCCTCCGATTCCAGCGCCTTGATGTAAATCTGGATCACTTCCTCTGCGGCGCAGCTGCCCTGGTTTTGAACCGTTGCGGCGATGGTGAACGCCCCATTTCCCGAAAGGCGCACCGTCTCCCCTCTCCCGGCTTCCATACCTGCGCACTCCACTTTTTCCAAAGCCATCTTCCCATAGGTCAGGCCATAGCCGAAGGGGTAAAGGGGCGTGCCGGTAAAGTAGCGGTAGGTTCTCCCCTTCATGGAGTAATCTTCAAAATCGGGCAGTTCCTCCGTATCCCGGTAGAAGGTGACGGGCAGTTTGCCGGAGGGCGAAATCTCCCCGAACAACAGGCGGGCGATGGTGCTGCCGCCCCGGGCTCCGGGATACCAGGCCTGCAGCACTGCCGCACAGTGTTCCTGGGCGTACCTTAAGTCCATGGCGCTGCCTGTCATGTTGATCAGGATGACAGGCTTTCCCTCCTTTACCACCGTCTCAAGAAGCTCCCGCTGGGGCGCAGGCAAAAGCAGGTCTGCCTTGTCGCCGGAGGCGTAGCTGTTTCCAGTGTCGCCCTCCTCGCCCTCCAGGCTTTCGTCCAGACCCAGGCAGAGAACGACCACGTCGCTGTGCTGTGCCGCCGCAGCCGCCTCGCTCAAGCGGTCTGGCCTGGAGGCGAGGCCCTCCACCTTCTCCAAAAAGAGATGGCACCCCTGGGAATAATGCACCTTCACCTCTTCTCCCACATAGTCCTGGATACCCTCCAGCACAGTGATGTAGCGGGAGGAAGTGCCGTGATAGTTTCCGATCAGCGCTGCCCGGCTGTCGGCGTTTGGCCCGATGACGGCGATGGAGCGAACCGCTTCTTTCCGCAGGGGCAGGATGCCGTCGTTCTTTAGCAGCACCACGGACTCCGCCGCTGCCCTGTCCGCCAGGGCCAGATGCTCCCTGCACTCGATCTTTTCATAGCCGATCTGGTCGTAGGGCGTTTCGTCGAACATCCCCAGCAGGAAACGGGTGGTAAACAGCCGTTCGGCTGCCCGGGTGATGTCCTCCTCCGAGATCAGCCCCTGTTCACAGGCCTTTAAGAGATGCAGATAGGTATTGCCGCAGTTGACGTCGCAGCCAGCCTGCAATGCCATGGCGGCAGATTCCTCCGCGGTGTCTGTCACCATGTGCTGGGTGTGGAAATCCCGGATGGCCCAGCAGTCGGACACGAAATGCCCCTCAAACCCCCAGCGTCCTCTCAGAATATCCCCGATCAGCGTGGTGCTCCCGCAGCAGGGCTCGTCGTTTGTCCTGTTGTAGGCCCCCATCACAGCCTCCACCTTCGCCTTTCTGACCAGCTTCTCAAAGGCGGGCAGATAGGTCTCCCACAGATCCTTCTGGCTGACCCTGGCATTGAACTGATGGCGCAGCGCCTCCGGCCCGGAATGAACCGCGTAATGCTTTGCGCAGGCCGCCGCTTTCATGTATTCTCCCTCTCCCTGGAGCCCTTCTACAAAGGCTTCGCCCAGCTCTCCCGTCAGATAGGGATCCTCCCCGTAGGTCTCATGGCCCCTGCCCCACCTGGGATCCCGGAAAATATTGACGTTGGGCGCCCAGAAGGTCAGCCCCTTGTAAATGTCCCTGTCCTCCCGCTCCCTGTAGGTGTTGTACTTGGCGCGGCCCTCGGTGGCGATGGCGTCGCCCACCTGCCGCATCAGCTCCTTGTCAAAGGCCGCCGCCATGCCGATGGCCTGGGGAAACACGGTGGCCACGCCGGCCCTGGCCACGCCGTGCAGCGCCTCGTTCCACCAGTTGTAGGCAGGGATGCCCAGCCGCTCTATGGCGGGCGCGTCGTATCGCAGCTGTCCCGCCTTTTCCTCCAGTGTCATCTTTGCCACAAGTTCCCTTGCCCTGTTTTGGGCTTCTTTTCTGTCCATGCCGTTTTCCCTCTCTTTTTTCTCTGTCTTTCCGCCTATCGGCGCGGGCTCTCCAGAGGGCCCAGATAGCTCTCTTTCAGTCTGTCCTCTGCAGGATAGATGCGGATCCGCTCCAACACCACGCCCGGGTCAAGGGCCTCCACCTTCAGCCTGCACAATCCTGCGTCCCACTCTGTCTCAAAGGAAGCCGTCCTGCCCTGTTCCAGCACGCCCTGGCACCAGTCCCGGTCCCTCAGATCCCCTGCCCGGAAGGTGTCCGGCACCAGCTCTACGACCCGGGAATCGCCCTCCCCGGGCGTGGCCTGTATCCGTAGCGCCGTCCGGGGCGCCGCAGGGTTGGTGGGCGCGGTCAAAAGCTCCACCCGGTAAAGCCCCCCTTCCTCCAGCCAGAACTGGTAGGTCAGACAGGGTTTCTCCCGCTCGGCCACAAAAGAACGGGTCACTGGAAATACCTTCACGGCGCTCCCATATCTGCCGTACCCGGAAAGCACCTCAAAGGATCCCGCCTGGGTGTCCTTTTTTTCGCAGTAGTGGCAGGCATCCATGGTCACCACGCCGTTTAGAGGCAGGAAGGTCATGGGCGGCAGCTGCCCTTCCCCTGCCCTCCGCGCCTTGACTTCCACGCAGACCACCGTGTCCCCGTCCGTCACCGCAAAGCGGGCCTGCGCCTCCGCCTCCGGCAGCTTCTCCCGCAGGCATCGGATCCTGATCTCCTCCAGGGTGCGCACCTGCCCTTCCATGGGCTCGACCTGCAGCCATCCCGGCAGCCCTTCCTTAGCCTGGATCCTGTAACGGAGCGTGCCCTCCCCGTCGTTTGCCGCCTCCAGGCTCACCTCGCCACAGCCCTCCTCCAGAAAATCATCTACCCTGATCACCGCGGGAGCGCCGTACTGCTTATAATACACCTCCCCGCTGTCCTTGCGGGAGACGCTCAGCCTGGGTTTCCCCACCGGCGTCACATACGACAGAATGGGATAACGGCACCCGTCCTCATTCCAGCGGGTAAAGCCGATGTGGGGCGCAAGCTGCATCCCGTCCCATTTGCCCCCTGCAAACTGTCCGAACTCCAGTGCAAGCTGTCTGTCTTTTTCCATACAGGCCTTCGCCAGGCGGGCGTACTCGTTGGCCGCCGTCCTACCCTGGCTGGCGTAATGCCGGTTTTTGGCGGCGTAGAGGTGCAGCTTCATCAGGTTCATGCCCGCCGCCGCCGGAAAGTGCACCATGCTGTAATAGCCGTCCCTTTCCCGCTCCTCCAGGCTTTCCAGGATCTCCTGCGAGCGCTCCTCCACGTCCCGGGCCTGCCCCAGCATCCTGTCCGCCTCCAGATAATGGCAGGGATGGTAGACGTTCTCGTTTAAGGCCTCCGGCCTGCGCAGGGACAAAAGATAAATATAGTCCTCGAACACCTGGGCGATGCGTCTTCTGCCCTCCTCCCCCGCCGCCTGGAAATTCTGCGACGCCCACTGTCTGACATACGCCTGGGCGCTGTCTGGCCGGGCCGTCCCCCAGGCGTCAAAATCATAGGCCAGGGCCATGAAATAAGACAGAGGAACCTCATGGAATTTGACGTCCCCCACATTCACGATCCAGAGCTTGCGCACGCCGTATTCGTAGGCGGTGCACATCTGCTCCCAGACCTTGGACAGGGGCGTGGAATCGATCCACTCATAGGACACAGGCCCGCCGTGGTAGTCTAAGTGGTAGTACATACCGAAACCGCCCCTGCGGCGGCGCATTTCCTCCGTGGGCAGGGTGCGCATATTGCCGTAATTGTCCTCGCAGAGCATACAGATCACATCCTCGAGCCCCTCCCAGTCCTTGAGACCTTTCACGGCTCCGTCCCCATAAAAGAAGGGCTCCACCTCCTTATACAGCGCAAGCAGCAGCGGCTTTTCGCAGGCCTCCTGCCCCAGGACGTCCCCGATCAGCCCCCGCTGGGCCGTGATGATCTTCCGAAGCAGGGCGATGTTTTCCTCCAGGGATGCCTCCTCCCCCAGCATGGAGGAATCCCGCTCGCCCCGCATACCGATGGTGATCACGTTCTCGTAACGGCCGCTGCGCTTTAACCCGTCCTCCCAATAGCGCAGGAGCCCCTTTTCGTTGGTATGGTAATTCCACTCATTCCCGTAGGGGCTGTCTTCTCCCCGCACCTGATCCCACTCCTCGCTGGCCCTTAAGCAGGGCTCGTGGTGGGAATAGCCTATGATCACCCCGTAGAGATCCGCCAGTTCCTCGTTGGCGCTGCCCGGGCCGTCCAGGGGAAAAGAGGACGTCCACATGGCGGGCCAGAGGTAATTTCCCTTCATGCGAAGCAGAAACTCAAACACATGGCGGTATGCCTCCGTGCCAAAGCCGCCGAAATGCTCTGTCACCCAGCTGCCGAAGCAGGGCCACTCGTCGTTTATGAAAAATCCCCTGTACCGCACGCTGGGCTCCTTAGAGAGGACGCAGACCCCCTCCCCCAGCACAGGCGCCGGATTTTTGGGCGGACGCAGATCCCCCCAGTAGACAAAGGGCGTCACGCCCAAAGCCTCGGACAGGGAAAACATCCCGTAGATCGTCCCCCGCTTGTCGCTGCCGCAGACCACAAGCGCTTCCTCCACCCCTTCCCAGGGCCGCTCCACCCTCTCGATCTGGTAGACCTCCCATTTCCCCCACAGAGGGGAGAGATCCAGTTTTCCTTCCCGGGAAAGCTTCTCCAACAGAGGGCTCCTCCCACAGGTGGCGCAGAGAATCACCGCCCCGGAGGTAACATCCCCCTCCCGCGCAAAGATTTCCGGCCGGATCCCCATCACCAGTTCCATGTCCGAGGCCAGGGTGTGCGCAATCCGGCGCACGCCCTCCCAGGCTGTCTCCTCTGCCAACAGCGGAACCGCCTTCCCGTTCCTGTTCAATGCAAATTCCATGGCCGCCCCTTTCCCTCAGTCCTGCCCGGTCCCGTCTGACCCCTGGGGGCCGTCGTCCACAAAGCCAAAGCCCAGGATCGTAAACTGCTTTTCTTCCTCGCCGGGCGCCATCCGTATCTCCACATGGTGCTCTTTCCTCTCCATCCCCCTGGCCAGGATCAGGGCGTTGCAGTGCACCCAGCCCACCTCCCTGGGATCGATGAGGCGCACCTTTTCCCCGTCCACAAAGGCCTCCGCCTTTCCGGCCCGGACAGAGGCGGAGTCCTTCTCCACCACAAGCAGGGCGCTGCAGACAATGTCCATGGAAAAAGGCTGACCGCCCTCTTCGTGTTTCCAGTTGTGGGGAAACTCCGGCGTCCTGTCCAGATCCAGATCCCGCTCCACCTCCTGAAGTTCTGTGTCCGTCCTGTCAAAATCCCCCGGGGAGATTCGAACAGACGCCGGGACGCTGTCCCGGTCAAAGAACCTGACCTGGGTAAATTCCTTGCCGTAGACGGGCTCCACCAGGTCTGCGCGGCTTTCCTCCGGCTGAGCCTGGGCCTGGTCGGCCTGGCTGATCAGATGCATAAGACAGTCTGCCATCACCCTGTGCCCCAGCCCTGACGGATGGTACACATCGTAAAAATACTGGTTCTTGCTGATGACGCGCCCTTCCCCGGGACTGAAATAAAACTGGCCGGTGACGCCGTTTTTGATGCTGACCATGGGAAGATGGTAGGCCTCTCCCACCTTCGACAGGCGCTCCTGCAGGTTATAGTCGTCGGCAAACACGGAAAACAGCAGAATCACCGCCGGTTCCTGTGGGGAGAGCAGGATCTTTCTCACCAGGCACTCATAGCTCTCGCCCTCCGTCTCGTCGCCCGCATCGTTTACCGCAAACTCCACCACCACCACGTCCGGCCTGACTTTGCCCCCGCAGCAGACCTCCCTGTCGTAGCGCAGCATCCCCAGTTCCGAGGAGGTTCCCCCCACCCCGGCCTTCACATAGCGGATATTTTCGTCTGTCCCCCTGCCGCAGAGCCTGCAGAACCCCTCAAAGGTTTTCCAGGCATAACACTGGTCGTTGATGGGAATGGCTCCGGCCCCCTGGGTGATGGAGCCCCCGATGAAGGCCACCGTGGTCTCCTCCCCGCTCCGCGCCCTGGCCAGGGCTTTTTTCAGACGGCTCACATTGCCCAGGCTGTAGAGTGACTGGGACAGGATACGGCGATACCCCGGGCCGTCAAAATCCACCGCCCCTTCCTCCACTGGTTCCGGCGCTTCAAAGCCGTCTGTCAGGTAGAGTCTTACAGACACCTGGGCAAGCGTGTTTGCCCTGGGAAACACAAAGCGGATCTGTCCCGGCACGTCGTCGTCCGAAGACCAGTCCACCTCCGACAGCTTAATCAGAGTTTCCATTCCGTCGCCCCCTACCGGCGCCGAGCAGACCGTGCCCGTCACATAGGGATCCGTTTTTCCGTACATCTGCAGGACAAAGCGCACCTGCTCCCTGGGGTCTTTTGTCTCCACGGACACGCCCACAGCATAGACCAGCCGCCGGAACCCCTCCGCCGTCTTAAGAAGCGCAAGCATCCCTTCATCGGTGATGCCGCCTGCGATTCTGGCAAAGCTCACCAGCCTGTCGTCGTTTAAATAAATGTACTGTACGCCGCTTCCGTCCTCCTGGGGAGAACCTGCCGTCTGCTTATTGCGCAGGATGTAAAAACTGCTCCGCTTCTTCTCCGGGTCTTTGGGCGCCCTGACCTCAAGACTGCTCTTTTCCGCCATACCTTTTTGCCTCCGTCAGCTTATTTTCACTCCATAAAAAAGGGGAGACTGCACCCACAGCCTCCCCAATCCCCGTCAGATGACTTATTTCATTTAAGGGAGCATATCGGCATCGCCAAAAGTAGCTTCCCATTTCTCTGTGCGCTCGTCGATAATCGCCTGTCCGCCTGCGCCCAGATAATCTTTGATGGCCTGATCCCAGACTTCGTCAAATTTATCCACAGATGCGCTCAGCGCGGTGTCATACACAATATCCCTCTTCTCAGAGAGGACAGCGCCCATACCTTCCTCGGCTGCAATCGCGCCCACATTGACGTTTTTGCCAACCTTTAAGCCGGTCTGTGCCACTGTGTTTGCATTAGCCACCACTTCCGGATCCACATTCGCATAGCTGTGCGCCGTGGATGCAGTGGTCTTCGCCTCGTCAGAGAGTCTGAGGCCGTTGCAGGTAATGGTATAGTCAATGTTCATGCCGGAGTTCTGGATGGCGTCGCCCTGTGCCGCTATGATCTCCACTGCGCCGTCCTCCAGCACATTGTGGGTCACGCCCTCGTCGCCGATCTGCAGATACTCGATGTGGGCAGGATCACTGATCCAGTCCAGATACAGCATGGACGCCAGAGGCTCGTCGTTGGTGCTGGGGAAGAAGATCTTGCGGTCGATGGGGCCGGGCACGAACTTGGTGTAATTGCCGTTCTTGTCCTCAAAGCAGTCGATGGCAACAAACTGTGCGTCCTCGCCTACGATCTCCTGCAGGGTGGCGTTGATGCTGTCCTCGCCGCCGCGGAAAGGATAATCCCAGTTGTGGGAGAATGCGCCCACATAGCCAGCCTTCATCATGTCGTCCTCGGTGGAATCCCCGCTTCCGTACAGGGCGAAATCATTCCACATCAGGCCCTCGTTGTACCACTTGTTCAGCAGGCGGATAGCCTCCTTGGTGCCGTTCTGGGTCAGCTTCCTGTCGTCGAAGCCGTTGATATAGTACTCCTTGTCAGAGATATCCGGGTCGATAAAGGACTCGATCAGAGTCGCTGCCCTCCAGCCTACGTCGTAGCTGACAGAGTACGGTACGATCTTGTCTGCGTCGTCGCCCAGCAGAAGCTCTGCATTGTCTTTGAAGGCAACCAGCATATCGTAAAACTCCTGCTTGGTCGTCGGCGCTTTCATGCCCAGCTTATCCAGCCAGTCCTGACGCACAAAGGTATTGATGCGGTTGCTGGTGGCCAGCTTTGCCTCGATGCCCCAAACGGTGCCGGTGGCAGGGTCTTTGTCCCAATAGAGGTTCGTCTCGCCCAGCCAGTTCCACAGGTTCGGCAGCACATCCTTGTATTGGTCGATGTAGGGCGCCATATCCAGCACGCCGCCCATGTTGGCGTAAGTCTGGATGGTGGGGTAGTCATAGGTCACGCAGATGTCCGGTGCGGTGCCTGCAGCCAGCAGATTGTTGAGCTCTTCCACTTCCGTCCAGCGGGGAACAGAGACAAATTCCACTTCTACGTTGTAGGTGTCCAGCATCCCTTTCTTGATGTATTCGGTATACATATTGTTGGTGGGATCGGAGCCGCCGTCGTTGCCGCGGTCGTACACTTCCACCGTAATGCTCCTGGTCTCGGCGAATTTACCGTCTACCAGTTCCCCGTCCGCAGCGCCGCCTGTGCTCTCTGAGCCGCCTGCCGTCGCGCCAGCGTCAGACGCCCCCCCTGCGCCGGAATTCCCTGTCTGAGTTCCCGCACCGGGATCCGCAGCATCGCTGCCGCACGCCGCCATGGATAATACCATGGTGCCTGCCAGAAGGATAGACAATACTTTCTTCTTCATTCTGATACCTCCCTGTGATATTTATAGTTACATATATGTCTGAATAACGGGCTGCCGCCAGGGCGGCCCGGTCATTCCCCAATTTAAGCCGTCACTCTTTCACCGCACCCAGCGTCACGCCGTGGATGAAATACTTCTGCAGCCAGGGATAGACGCAAAGGATGGGCACCGTGGAGAACATGACGATGGCAGCTTTTAAGGACTCGGACAGGCCCGGCGAAGAGAAGCCCTCCTGGGTCGCCACCTCCACAGAGTTGATGTTGTTTAAGATATTGTACAGCAGAAGCTGCAGGGGATAATAATTTTTATCCTTCATATAGACCAGCGCATCGGAGTATCCGTTCCAGCGCCCCACCGCATAGAACAGCGCCAGCGTGGCCAGCACCGGTTTGGAGAGGGGCACATAGATGCGGGCCAATATGGTAAAGAAGCTGGCCCCGTCTATCTCTGCAGATTCCCGCAGGCTCTCGGGGATACCGTAGAAAAAGCTCCGCATGATGATCATATTGTAGACGCTCAAGCAGCTGGGCAGGATCAGCACCAGCGGATTGTCCAAAAGCCCCAGCGCTTTCATCAAGAGATAGTTGGGGATGGCCCCTGCGTTAAAAAACATGGTGATGGTGATAAAAATATTGATTGCCCCGCGCCCTTTCAGCTTATCAAAGATCAGAGGATACGCGCAGAGCGTCGTCATGGCCAGGGATACCAGGGTGCAGACCGCCGTCAGAAACGCCGTCCAAAAGAACGCCCGGATATACTTCATGTCCGTGAGCACCATGCCGTAAGCGTCTAAATTCCACCCCTTGGGCCACAGATAAACCTCGTGCTTGATCAGGGCGTTCGTGTCGCTCAAAGATCTGGCCAGCAGGTTCAGCATGGGCAGCAGACAGATCGCGCTGACCAAAATGCAGATGAGCACAAATATCCAGTCTCCGATTTTTCCAGATTTTGATCTTACTTTCATATTTACCTTCATTTCCGCGCCGCTTTCCGCGCATGATGCCGTATTTTACGCTCCCGTCCCTGTTACCAGATTCCTCTCTCGCCCAGCCTTCTGGCGATCCAGTTTGCCAGAAGCAGGAAGAAGACGCCCACTACCGACTGGAACAGGCCTACCGCTGTGGTCAGGGAGAACTGCAGGCCCTTGATACCCACCTTGTAGACGTAGGTGGAGATCACGTTGGCCACATCCATGACCAGCTTGTTCTGCAGGGCAAAAGGTCTGTCAAAGTTGCTGCCCAGAATGCTTCCCAGGTTCATCACTAACAGCACCACGATGGTGGGTTTGATGCCGGGCAGCGTGATATGCCACATCTTTTTGAACCGTCCGGCCCCATCTACAGAAGCCGCCTCATAGAGCTCAGGGCTGATCCCGGCGATGGCCGCCAGATAGACGATGGAACCCCAGCCGAAATTCTGCCATACGCCCAGTCCCGCATAGGTCGCCACCCAGTGGTGGGATTCGTTCAAAAACGGCACCGACTCCATCCCTAAGTTGTTCAGGATCATATTGATAAACCCGGTAGAGGGTGCAAACAGCTGCAGGGCCAGTCCGTAGATAATGACCCAGGAGAGGAAATGGGGCATATAGGCGATGGTCTGCACCACTTTTTTAAACCGTTTGAATCGAAGTTCGTTTAAGATCAAGGCAAACAGGATGGGCGCAGGGAAACCGATGATCAGATCCAGCAGGTTCAGACCCACCGTGTTGCGCAGCGCCAGCAGAAAATCCTTGCTCTGGAACGCCTTGATGAAATATTCAAACCCATGATTGGCCGCCAGAGGCAGCTTCCAGACGCTCTCCACGATACTGTACTTTTTGAATGCGATCTGGATATAGATCATGGGCACATACTTAAAGATCAGCAGATAGAGAAGCGGCAGGGCAAGCAGGGCATACAGCTGCCAATACCGTTTCATATAGACCTTCAGATCTGTTTTTTTCTGCAGGGCTGCCTGTTTTTCACGTTTCACGGTGTCCCATCCCTCCTGTCCCTGGTTCTGCACCTGTCTTGATGCGTTTCTTTCCCTTTCATTATAACATCCCGTCCGCTGTGTGCTTATCAGATATTGCGGTCTGTTTTTCTTATATTGCTATTTTCCGCCGGATGAAGGTGCTGTTTTTGGTTTTCTTGCTTTTTTTAGACGCTTGTGCTATGATTTTTTATGGAAGTTTTGCATAGATAGGAAATCGATTTCCACAGATTATCTGGCAGAATGCCAGATGAGGGTTTTTACAGGCCGGCAATTTCTGCACATCAAAACGGTGACACCGCAAGGTTTTGGGGAAAGAGGGGGACGATATGGTTATGGAAGAAACAGGGCTGATCTGCCTGGACGAAGAACTGCTGGAAAAATATAAAAAACAGCAGGAGAAAAATCATTTTGTCAGGACTCTGGACGGAAATTCCGAGTCCGTGTCCTATCTGCCGGGGTCTACGGTGCGCTTCTGGTTAAACGACGAGCCCGCGGAATACGCCCTCCACTGGCATCCCGCCGTGGAGATGATCATCCCGCTGGAAAACGGCTACACTGTGATCGCAGGGCAGAAAAAATACCAGTTAAACCCGGGGGATATCTTCCTCATCCCGGGCGGGGAGCTGCACCATCTGATCGCACCGTCCACAGGCAAGCGGCTGATCTACCTGTTCGAGTTAGAGCCCCTCTCCCGCATCAAGGGCTACTCCTACCTGACCTCGTTTTTGTCCCAGCCGATCCTGATCAATAAGGAAGAGTACCGTCCCATCTACAACGAACAGGCCTCCCTCATCTCCCTGCTCTGCCGGGATTATTTCAACAGCGACAGCCTCCGCGAGATGATGATCTACTCCCATCTGCTGGCTTTCTTTGTCAATTATGTCCGATACCGCCTCTCCCTGGACGATTCGGAGGACGGATCGCCCTCCGACGGCGCAAGGAGCCGGGAGCTCGCGGAAAAGTTCCACGCAGTGTTCGAGTTTCTGGAGGAGCACTACGCGGAGGATATCACCCTGGAAAAGGCCGCGGATGTGGCGGGATTCTCCAAATTCCATTTTTCCAGGCTGTTCAAGCAGTGTTCCGGCTATCACTTTTACGACTATGTCTGCTATCGGAGGATCAAAGCCGCCGAGGCGCTCCTTTTAATCCCCTCCAACTCCATCACGGAGGTGGCGCTTTTGTCCGGCTTTTCCAGCCTGTCCACCTTTAACCGCACCTTCAAAAAGCTCAAAGGCTGCACGCCCTCCGAGTACCGCAGCCTTTTCAAGGCCCAGGGTTAGCTTCGGTTCTGCCAAACTGCAGGGCCGTTAAGTCAAACTGGCTGCCCGGCAGGAAGATGATCTCCACCCTGCCCCGCCCGGCGAGTTTCTCCAGGTGGAAAACCTGCGCTTCTTCCCTTCCTGCTCCTCCCAGAAACTCTGCCGCCCGGTCCGCCCTCTCCCCGTTTTCATCCGTAAAGCGGATATGGACGGTATTTTTCTCCAGGGGCGTGCTGCCCCAGATCGTGACGGTATCCGCTCCCTTCTCCGTAAAATCCATGTCTTCATAGACAAGCGTCACATTGTTGCCGATCCCGCGCACCGCCCTCTGTTCCCGGCGGAAGCTGTCCCCGTAGACGCTGTCCGCCTCCGCCGCCCAGAGACGGCTGAAAGCTTTCTCCAGCCGGGCAAAGCGAAATCCCTTCAGATGCACTTTGGCGTGCAGGACAAATCCGATGGACGCCACCCCAAAAAGCCGCTGGGGCAGCCGGTAGGTCTCCTCCTGGTACACATTCCACTGGGATGGCTTTTGATAGGTCACGGTGCACAGGAGACGCCCTCCCTGCCCTTTGGGGCCGCCCGTCCATATCTCGATGGGATAGGCCTCGTCCGAAAGGGCGAACACCCAGAGCGTGATCTGATCCGAGCCGAAGGCCCCGAAATCGATATCCCGGTAGAACACGCCGCTCTCCCCGTCCCGGGCGGTGGAGACGCCTTTTTCATTCCCGTTGCCGATCTCCCCCAGCGCATCCGTATACAGCCCTGCCGAGATCATCTGATAGGGATTTAAGAGCGGCCGCCCCAACCCCGAAGCCTGAAATTCCAACTGGGAGATGACTGTGACGCGCTCTCCGTCCCCGGCCAGGCATCTGACCAGAAAATCTCCGTCCCCCCAGGCCGATACCCTGGCCCGCACAAGGCCCTTTTCAAGCGCCTGCCCGTCCTCCATCCGCCGGGCAGACGCAAAGCAGGTCTCAATGCCTTTTTCATTGACAGTCTGAAAGCGCAGACTGGGAGCTGCCTTTTGGGGAAAGATCAGAGCTTCCACCGTCACTTCCCGCCTGACAGGGTCCAGACGCCGTCCATGGGGGGATAAAAGTTCCACCTTCCGCACAGGAGGCATCTCTGGAAAGGGCTCCCTGCCCTCCGGCACGCGCTCAAGAAAGCCTGCGGGATCCAGATCCCCCTCCCAGGGGCGTCCGGCCTCCACAGACGTGAGCACAAGGCTGTCCGGCACAAGCCCCTCCCCCTGTGCAGTGACGGTGATCGTCCCGGCCTCATAGGTGCTGCCCACTACCGCCAGAAGCTTCCCCGCAAAAAGCCTGCGCCTGTCCGTCTTGTACTGGTCATAATCCGTGCTGTCCCCGTTGTCCATGCCCAAAAGGCGGCCCTGCCCCCGGACTTTGATCTGCACATAGTCCACAGCGTTTTCCACCGGCCTGCCCTCCTCGTCCAGTGTTTCTATCGTGAGGAAGCACAGATCCTCCCCGTCGGCTCTTATCACCGTCTTGTCTGCGGACAGGCGGATCCTCTTACTGTCCCCGAAGGAGCGGCGCACCGCCCTTGCCACCTCGCGCCCCGCCTCGTCATAGGCCACCGCCGTGATATCGCCGGGCTGGTACTCTACCTGCCAGTCCCCCAGAAGCTTTGTCCCCCCTGAATGGCTGACCGCCTGCTTTCCCTGGGAGACGCCGTTTACAAACAGCTCCACAAAAGGAGCGTTGGTGCAGGCGCGCACGTCGATCCTCTGTCCGGGGTTAAAATCCCAGTAGGGGAACAGATGCACCATGGGCGCTTTGCGGTAATCCGTCCAGGCCGACTGATAGACATAGTAGGAATCTTTTGGAAACCCCGCCGTGTCGATCTGTCCGAAATAGGAGTTCTTCGTGTGGTAGGGCGTGGGCTCCCCAATGTAGTCCGATCCGCTCCAGATAAACTGTCCCAGGAGATAGTCCCTGTCCCGGTGAACCGCGATACACTCTTCCAGGCTCTTTGCCCCCCAGCTTGTGGTGGAATTGCCCAGCGCCGAGCACTGCCCGTCCTCCTCCGCCAGCAGGCGGCTGCGCAGGGGGAAGTGATAAATGCCCCTGCTCTGGACGATAGAGGCCGTCTCGCTGCCGTACATGATCCAGTCCGGGTGGGCCGCATGATGCGCCTCATAGTACTTCTCCCCGTAGTTATAGCCTGCAAATTTCAGGACATCCGCACATTTCTGGGCGTTCTCCCAGGGCATATAGTTGGAGCCGATGGTGACGGGCGCGTTCCCCCTGGAGTCGTGTTCCCTCACATACCGCAAAAGGCGTCTTGTGATCTCTACGCCATGCCCGTCCGCGTGGGTATCGTAAATCTCATTGCCGATGGACCAGAACAGCAGGCTTGGATGATTGCGGTCCCGGCGGATCCAGCTTCTCACGTCCCGTTCGGCCCAGTCCGGGAAAAAGCGGGCGTAATCGAACTCTGTCTTGGGCCGCTCCCACATATCAAAGGCCTCGCTGACCACCAGAAAACCCATCCGGTCCGTCAGGTCAAAAAATTCCGGCGCCTGCATATTGTGGCTGGTGCGGATCGCATTGACCCCCATGGCCTGAAAGGCTTTCAGCTTCCGCTCCAGGGCAGGCAGATGGAAGGCGGCTCCCAGACACCCCAGGTCGTGGTGCTCGCACACGCCGTTTAGCTTAAGCTTCCTGCCGTTTAAAAAGCAGCCCCTCTGGGGATCAAAGGCGATTGTCCGAAAGCCCACTGTGACCTTCTGGGCGTCCAGGATCTCCTCCTGCCCGGCCCGGTTCTTTTTTGCCAGCTCCACGGACAACTCGTAACACTGCGGGTCTTCCACGTCCCACAGCAGAGGGCGCTCCACCCACATCTGCAGGCTTTGGCCGCAGGAAACTTTCACAGGCTCCCCAACCGTCTCCCCATCTTTTATCAGGCGGTAGCGCAGAAAACAGGAGGCCGTCTCTCCCGCCGTCTCCGTATCCGCTTCCAGCACATAGCCCTCCCCTTTTTGCCTGACAGAGACGTAAGTGCCGTCCCAGGGCAGATACGCCTGTGCGCAGAGCTTGAGCCAGACCCTGCGGTAAATGCCCGCCCCGGAATACCATCTGCTGTTGGGCGCCTGGTATCTGACCTGCACCAGAATCTGGTTTTGCCCCTCTCTCACCGCCTCCGTCACATCCATGTCAAAGGTGGAATAGCCGTACTTCCAGTCCCCGATCCATCTGCCGTTCACATAGACAGAAGAATCCATATACACGCCGTCAAACCGCAAGATCACAGGCCCCTGGGGCTGCGGGAGCACAAAGTCTTTCCGATACCATCCGCAGCCGTCCTGATACAGCGCGTTCACATCATAGATCAGCCAGTCATGGGGAAGCTCCACAGGTTCAAACCACTCCCCGTGGGACAGGACTTCCCCGGGCGTCACCCCCAGACTGGTTCTGCAGAATTTCCATCCATGGGAAAACGGCACAAGCTTCGTCTCCATAAGCCACCCCTTTTGTCTTTAATAAATCTCCCGGCCTTTCTCGTCCGGTATGCCGCTCTTTCGGTAAAAATAAGCGTTGACCTGGTCGCGCCATTCCCTGGCGTTTTCCAGCTGTCTGTCCATCCGCTCCCGCACCCTGTCATAGACCTCCCCGGAAATGCTCTCCTTTAAGCTCTCCCACAGGGCGATCATCTCCTCCACCTCTTCCACGCCCTCAAAATGCGTGTCGTAGATGTGCTGGATCAGCGTCTTCCCCGACTTTAAGCGGTGGAGGTAGGGCACGCGGTGGAAGAACAAAAGCAGTTCCTCCGGGCAGTCCTGCAGGCTGTCATACCGCTCTGCGTTCGGCTTCTGATACTGTCCGGCATACCCCGTCCCCCGCATACTCCTGTCCACGCCGATCCCCAGATGATCCGCCCTGTGGTACGTCCCCCAGCGGGAATACTCATATCCGTCCACGCTGCACCCGTAGTGGGTGTTGGGCGTCACCATCCAGCCGATCCCCAGAGGGCTGGTATATTTTTCGTATACCTCCCTGGAGCAGAGCAGGATTTTTTTGACCTTGCGGACGACCTCCTCCTCATTGGAGAGGGTGAGCCGGATCCACTCCTCTGCGATCTCCTCCGCCGTCAGGCCATGGCAGAAGGCCAGGCGGCCAAAACCGTAGAAATTGGCGGCGGCCAGGTCGCTGCCCGTCCAGTTGAAATCGTCCCCCGTGTTGCACACCGCCGCGATACCCGTGTTCTGATTGCCAAAGGTGTGGCCGCTGATGATGTCGGAGACCAGGGCGTTGTCCTCCTGGCAATAGGTGTCAAAATCCAGCACCTCCCGAAAGAGCGGGATCAGATAGCAGACGTCGATCTGCTGTCCCGTGTACTCCTGGGCCACCTGAACCTCCAGCATCTGGTTGGTCTTTCTCATCCCGCCAAAAAGCGGGGATACCGGCTCCCTGATCTGGAAATCCATGGGGCCGTTTTTGATCTGCAGGATCACGTTGTCCAGATAGTCCCCGTCCTGGCCGATGAAGCTGTCGTATCCGGCCTTGGCCCGGTCCGTCTTCCTGTCGCGCCAGTCCTGGGTGCAGTTGTACACAAAGCAGCGCCACAGGATCAGCCCGCCGTAAGGCTCTATCAGCCTGGCCAGCATATTTGCGCCGTCCGCCTGGGTTCTGCCGTAGGTAAACGGGCCGGGGCGGCCTTCCGAATCCGCCTTTACCAAAAACCCGCCCAGGGACGGCACCGCCTGGTACACCTGCGCAATCCTGTCCCTCCACCAGCCCTGCACCTCAAGATCCAGCGGATCTGCGCTCTCCAGGCCCCCCAGCTCGATGGGGGAGGCATAGTTCACCGCCAGAAAGAGACGGATGCCGTAATCCTCAAACAGCTCCGCCAGTTCCCTGACCTTGTCCAGATACCGGTCCGTGATCAGCCAGGTCGCCGCCTGCTTTACATTGACATTGTTGATGACCACGCCGTTTATGCCCACGCTGGAGACCAGTCTGGCATAGTCCCGGGTGCGCCCGTCCACCAGCACCTCGTTTTCCCGGAAGAAAAAGGAATGCCCGGAATACCCTCTCTCGATGCTGCCGTCCATGTTGTCCCAGTGGTCGTACATCCGCAGAGGGCTGGAGGGATTGGACAGGGAGCAGATTCCCGCAAGGGACTTCTCCATGGCGATCAGCCGGAGCAGCCCGGCCACGCCGTAGAGAAGCCCGCTTTCATCCGCCGCCTCCACCGTCAGCACGCCGTCCTTCTCCAGAAGGCAAAAGCCCTCCTTCTGAATCTCCTGATCCGCCCCCGTCCCCCTCTTTAAGACAAGGGTCGCCTCCGCCGTCTCCCGCAGCCGATAGCCTTCTATCCCCAACATCCCCCGGATTCCCGCCTGCAGCTCCTCCAGGGCCCGCTTTACCGTCCTGTGCTCCCCCGAAAAACCATTTAACGCCACGTCCGCCACATAAGCCCCGGCGCCTCTGTCCTGTCTCTTTTCATAGGCCAGCCAAAGCTGGCTCCAAGCTCCTTGTTCCATCCGCATTCCGCCTCTTTCTCTCTCACCGCAAAAGGGCGGAGAAAACGTCTCCGCCCTTTTTGTCTTTCCAGCCTTTACGCAAACGGATTCTCCGTCGGGTAAGGCAGGCTCTTCGGCTGATTGTAATTTAAATCCTCCACTGGAACCCCGATGTACTTAAACACTTCATACAGCGCTTTCCCAAAGTGTCCAAAGGCAACCGCACCGTGATGAGGATAATTCTTTTCGATCAGCACATGGCGGTAGAAACGGCCCATCTCCGGGATGGCGAACACGCCGATCCCGCCGAAGGACTTGGTCGCCACCGGCAGCACCTCGCCCTGGGCGATGTATGCCCTCAGCTTGCAGTCCGCAGTGGACTGCAGGCGGTAGAAGGTGATGTCCCCGGGGGCGATATCCCCTTCCAGGGTTCCGTTTGTCACCTCTACAGGCAGGTTCCTGGCCATGATCTTCTGATATTTCATCTCGCAGAACGCCAGCTTCCTGGAGCAGGTATTCCCGCAGTGGAAGCCCATGAACGTATCCTTGTGGGTGTAGGGATACTTTCCTTCGATGGCCTCCCGGTACATATCAGCAGGCACCGAATTGTTGATGTCAAGCAGCGTCACCGCGTCGCTGCTGACACAGGTGCCGATGAACTCGCTCAGGCAGCCGTAGATGTCCACCTCGCAGGACACCGGGATCCCCATGCCCGTCAGACGGCTGTTGACATAGCAGGGCACAAAGCCGAACTGGGTCTGGAATGCAGGCCAGCACTTTCCGGCGATGGCCACATACTTGCGGTAGCCCCTGTGCGCTTCCACCCAGTCAAGGAGAGTCAGCTCATACTGCGCCAGCTTTTCCAGCACCTCCGGCTTCTTGTTGCCGGCTCCCAGCTCCTGGGCCATCTCTTTTACCTTTTCGGGAATCCGGCTGTCTCCGTCGTGCTTGTGGAACGCCTCGAACAGATCCAGCTCCGAGTTTTCCTCGATCTCCACGCCCAGATTGTAGAGCTGCTGGATGGGCGCGTTGCAGGCCAGGAAATTCAAAGGTCTGGGGCCGAAGGAGATGATTTTTAAGTCGTGCAGACCGACGATGGCCCTGGCGATGGGCTCAAACTCGTGGATCATGTCCGCGCACTCCTCCGCCGTGCCCACAGGATATTCAGGGATGTAAGCCTTCACGCCGCGCAGCTTTAAGTTGTAGCTGGCGTTGAGCATACCGCAGTACGCATCCCCTCTGCCGTCCATCAGGTCTCCCTGGCTCTCCTCCGCTGCAGCGATGTACATCGCCGGGCCGTCAAAATGTTTTGCCAGAAGCGTCTCCGAGATCTCCGGGCCGAAGTTGCCCAGATAAACGCACAGCGCGTTGCACCCGTTCTTTTTGATGTCCTCCAGGGCCTGCACCATGTGGATCTCGCTCTCCACGATGCAGACAGGGCACTCATAGATGGCGTCCGTGCCGTACTTTTTCGTGTAGGCATCCACCAGCGCCTTCCTTCTGTTCACGGACAGGCTCTCCGGGAAACAGTCCCGGCTCACCGCTACGATACCGATCTTTACCTGTGGTAAATTGTTCATCATACCTTTCTTTTTCCTCCTGTCATTCTTCGTTGATGTCTAAGTTCTTTCCCTTCAGGCCGAGGAAACTGCCCTCGTCCAGGCCGCCTTCCGCATGGCCGATCAGCCACTTGTTCACAGCGGCAAGCAGCATATCTTCCCGCTTCGCCCCTTCCCCTGAAGGCCTTGCGTGCTCCGCCTGCAGAGGATAATTGGTTCCTCTCGGCAGAACCACAGCCACCTGGAACCCCGCTCCCGAGACTCCGCAGGGCGCGTAGTGCAGCGTGGTGGCATATATCTCCACGGCTGTCCCCGCAGGGAGCAAAAAGGCCTCCATCTTCCCTGTGTCATAGGTGTAGTCCGCCTCCACATCCTGGAGCATCCCCAGGATCAGAACCGCGTCTGCAGCCGCCACGTTGATCTCCGAATCCCTGTGGTATTCCACTGCGTTCAGTTTGGAATTGTGGCCGTTGCAGTAGCCGATCTGGATCGGCATCTCCCCGTAGACTACCCGGGAGAACTCCTGCATCACAGGCAGCGCTTCCAGCTGCGCCACGCTGGGCTCATAGACCACCCCGTCCGGCACGGGAGTCTTTTTCAGTTCCTCTAAAAGCCCCGTCATGTCCACATCCCCGATCACCCTGCCGTATTTTTGAAAGGCAGGGTCTGTCACCGGTAAAACCTTCATCTTCCTTTCCTCCTTTCTAAGCCTTCTGCCATATGGCTTTTCTTTTCCCTCTTTTATTCTGACGCCATCTCTGCAAACAACGGTCTGCAGGCGGGATAAAGCTTCTTAAACTGCGCGTAACGCTTCTCGTATTTCTCCACAAGAACCGGATCCGGCTCCACCGTTTCCACCACTTTTACCACTTTCCCGGCGATTTCCTTGACGTCGCTGTACTCCCCGCAGGACACGGCTGCCAGCATTGCGGCTCCCATGGCGGGCCCTTCCTCGCTCTCCAGCACATCCACCTTCAGATTCAGCACATTGGCGATGATCCTGCGCCAGAGCGGGCTCTTTGCGCCGCCGCCGCAGATTCTGGTGCGCTCCGGGGCGATTCCCAGGGATCTGGCCACCTCCAGGGAGTCCCGCAGGGCGAAAGCCACTCCCTCTAAGACCGCCTGGGTCATGTCCGCCCTGGTGGTGTCCATGCTCATCCCCCAGAACACTGCCCTGGCATTGGGGTCGTTGTGGGGCGAGCGCTCCCCCATCAGATAGGGCAGGAAGAACACCCGGCCCTCTCCCAGATTTTTGATCTGCTCCTGCTCTCCCGCATAGTCCTTGGTGCCGATGATGCCGTCCATCCACCACTTGTTGCAGCTTGCCGCGCTGAGCATACAGCCCATCAGGTGATAGCTCCCGTCCGCATGGGCAAAGGAGTGAAGGGCGTTGTTGGCGTCCACACAGAACTGGCGGGAGGAGATGAAGATGGTGCCGCTGGTGCCCAGAGAGATATTGCACATACCGTCCCCCACCGTTCCCGTGCCCACGGCAGCCGCCGCGTTGTCGCCCGCCCCTGCGGCCACGGCCACGGTATCGCGAAGCCCCAGCTTCTCTGCCACCTGGGGGAGAAGAGTTCCCACCTTCTCATAGCTCTCATAGCACTTCGCCAGCTGGGAAACCTTGACGCCGCAGAGATCGCACATCTCCTGGGACCATCTGCGGTTTTTCACATCAAACAAAAGCATCCCCGAGGCGTCGGAGACGTCCGTGCAGTGCACGCCTGTGAGCCGGTAGGCGATATAATCTTTGGGCAGCATGATCTTGGAGATCCGCGCAAAATTCTCCGGCTCGTTTTCCCGCACCCAGAGAAGCTTCGGCGCGGTAAACCCGGCAAAGGCGATGTTGGCCGTGTACTGGGACAGCTTTTCCTTTCCGACGCACTGGTTCAGATATTCCGTCTCTTTTCCCGTCCTGCCGTCATTCCAGAGGATAGCGGGGCGGATGACCTGATCCTTTTCATCCAGAATAACCAGCCCGTGCATCTGGCCGCCGAAGCTGATTCCGGCCACCTGGCTCTTGTCCGATCCCTGCAGCAGCTCGCAGATCCCCTCCACCGTCTGCTCGTACCAGTCCTCGGGATTCTGCTCCGACCAGCCTGGCTTGGGGAAATACAGCGGATATTCCCGCGACACGATGTTTACGATCTTCCCCCCGCCGTCCATCAACAGAAGCTTGACCGCAGAAGTCCCCAGGTCGATTCCGATGTATAGCATATGTAACCCTCCTTCTGCCCGTTTGGCCGGTATGTCGTATCTTTCCATACCATATGACGGACAATCAGAAAACATTCCGCGTGCCCGTGCACGCTTTTCTCTATCATAACAAAAACGGCGGGAAAAAGCAAGTGGTTTGTGGGGCTTTGGCGTCTTGCCTTTTTGCGTTTTTTGTGGTAGTATTACTCCTCAGAAACAAGGAAAAACGCCGCGTTTTGCGGCAGGATGGGTAAGAGATGGCTACGATCAAAGAGATTGCGGCCCTGGCGGGGGTCTCCCGGGGGACTGTGGACCGGGTGCTCAACCACAGGGGAGGCGTCAGCCAGGAAACCGCGGAAAAAATACAGGAGATTGCGAGACAACTGGATTATAAACCCAACCGCGCCGGCCTGGCGCTGGCCGCCCAGAAAAAGAGATGGAAGCTGGGCGTCGTCCTGTTCTCCGCCCAGAACCCTTTCTTTGCAGATGTGCTGGCGGGAATCATGGAAAAGGCGGAGGAACTCTCCGGCTACAACTGCTCGGTCATCGTCAGGCAGACGGCACTGGATGTGGACGCGCAGCTGAAAGCCCTGGACGAGCTGGCCGGGGAGGAGGTAAACGGCATCGCCCTGACCCCCTGCAACGACGAGCGCATCCGGGAGCGTATCAACGCCCTTTGGCGGCAGAAGATCCCCGTGGTGACGCTGAATACGGACATCGACGACAGCGCCCGCATCGCCTATGTGGGCAGCCACTACAAAAAGAGCGGCGCGGCTGCCGCCGGGCTTCTGCAGCTGATGACCAGCGGGCCGGTTCATGTGGGGATCATCACAGGCTCCTCCAAGATCCTCTGCCACACAGAGCGGATCGCCGGTTTCTGTGAAACGCTGCTCCCCTACCAGAACCGCATCCACATCGCGGATATCGTGGAGATGAACGACAGCGAGGAGGAAAGCCGGGAGAAGACACTGCGGCTTTTGGAGGAACACCCCGAGATCAACGCACTGTTTTTTGCCGCTGCCGGGGTGGACGGCGGCTGCCGGAGCGTCAAAGCCCTTGGCCTAAAAGACCGCATCCGCATCATCGCCTACGACATGATCCCCGCCACCAGAAGCCTTTTGGAGGACGGAACCATCGCCGCCGTCATCTGCCAGCAGCCAAAACTCCAGGGCAGTATGCCTCTGGCGCTTTTGTTCGCCTATCTGACCACAGGGGAGCTGCCCCAAAAGGAATACAATTATGTGGCCATCGACGTGCGCATCCGGGAAAATCTCTGACGCAGACGCACCGCAAAAAAGCCGCCGGCCCAATGGGCCAGCGGCTTTGTCATATCCTCTTTTCCTTTGCTGGATCCTACCAGGTAAAGGTCTCAGGCGTCACGCCGTTAAAGTTTGCGGCGGGAACGATCTTTCCTGCCTTGAGCTCAGCCTGCGCTGCATCGATCTTCTCGATGGCTTCCGCGGACAGCTGGCAGCGGCCGGATTCGCTCACATAGCCGGTAGAATCGGTAGCGGCGGTCAGGGTCACATTGGCCCCTTTAAAGCTGCCGTCCTTCACCGTGTTCAGCGCGTTGTAAACGGTGTCGTGCATCACTTTCAGACCGCTGGTGAGCACCACGTTGGAGTCTCCGTTTGCGCCGTCGTCATACTGATCCACGTCGCAGCCGATGACCATCACGCCGTCTGCCTCCTTGGCAGCGGTGAACACTCCGTTGCCGGAGCCGCCTGCAGCCACGAACATCACGTCAACGCCCTCTGCGATCAGAGCCTCTCCCAGCACCTTGCCGGTTGCCTCATCCGCAAAGTCCCCGATGTAGTTGCCGCCAACGTTCGCGCCGGTCACATCGGTTCCTGCATAAGAGGGAAGCTCCACCACTTCCACATTCAGGCCCTCGGTAGCGTTTGCATAGATCACGCCGCACTCAAAGCCGTACTGATAGTTGACGTTGGAAGGATATGCGATGCCGTTTACCACAGCAACCTTCCCGGTCTTTGTGCTGAGCGCCGCAGCCATCCCGGCATAGAAACCGCTCTCCTGCTCTGCGTAATATGCGGCGTACACATTGTCCAAAGGCGCGTCGGTTGCCAGCTCGGTGCCCTCTACCGTAGGCCAGGAATCGATCAGGATGAATTTGGTGTCAGGATTCTCCTTTGCCACATCGCCGATGCCTGCAAACTGGAAACCGCAGCATACGATCACGTCGTAGTCAGCCACCACATCCTTGACTGCCTGGACAGCAGCCACCGTGTCGCCGCTCTCCTCGCGGATGGGGGTCACGGTAGCGCCCTCGTTCTCCTCGATGAACTTGAGCACACCGTTGTAGTTGTCCTGGTTAAAGGAACCGTCGTCCACGCCGGAAGGGCTGGATACGATGGCAATCTTCAACCCGTCCCCGCCGGTGGACGCCGTTTCGCCGTTGCCACAGGCAGCCAGGGACAGAGCCATTACACAGCTCAGGGCCAGTGCCAGAAACTTTTTCATGTTCTTCCTCCTTTTTGACACGCAGAAACAGGCTATCCCGTCGGCACAGCTCTGTATCCGCTTGTCCGTTTTTCTACACGGACTAATATAACACCCCTTCCGCCAAATTTCAACCTCTTTTTCTCATTTCCGGCTCTTTAGGCGTTTTCCTTCTGGCAAAAAGGCTGTCCCGGGAGGGTCAGCTTTCGGAAGAGGAGGCAAAGCCGCCGTTTCCCGCAAGATGCACATCCAGCTGGGGATAGGGAATCTCGATCCCGGCCTCGTCCAGCGCCAGCTTGCAGTTTTCCGTCACCCGCCATTTGCCGGGCCAGAAATCCTCCTGCAAAAACCAGCACCGCACGCCGATTTCCACTCCGGAATCGCCCAGGCGGCTCACAAATACCAGCTGTTCCTTTTCTTTGAGCGCCTTTTCCTCCCGGGCCAGCACCTGGCTCAGCACTTCCTTGGCCTGTTTCAGGTCTGCCTTGTAGGAGACGCTCACGGTGATATCCATCCGCCTCGTGTCCTGAGCCGTCACATTGACCAGGCAATGGTTGGCAAGGCTTCCGTTTGGCAGCACCACGGTCTG
The DNA here is from genome assembly GCA_947594835.1 of uncultured Acetatifactor sp. GTDB lineage: Bacteria > Bacillota > Clostridia > Lachnospirales > Lachnospiraceae > Acetatifactor. Next base: position 116,253 of record CANQEH010000003.1, read on the forward strand.
GTTGTCGATGGTGAGCAGCTTGGTGTAGAAAATCTGGATCTCCTTTACCGTCCCCTCCTTTCCCGTGACGCCCTCCACAATGTAATCTCCCACCTTGAAAGGCTTTAACATCAGGATCAGCACGCCGCCCGCCAGATTGGACAGGCTTCCCTGCACCGCAAGGCCGATGGCCACGCCTGCAGAGCCCAGCACCGCCACGATGCTGGCCGCATCCACCCCGCAGGCGGAGGCCAGAAAGAGGATGAGCAGCACATACAGGGACGCCTTCACAAACGAGTCCACAAACTGTACCGCCCCCACCTCCGCATTGGCCCGCTGCATGGAGCGGCGTATGATCCTGCGCACCATCTTGATCGCCCAGGCTCCGATCAAAAAGACCAGAATGGCCACCGCCACCCGGAAGGCAAGATGCAGCGCCCCGGTGGACAGATCCGTGAAAAATCTGCTCAGGGTACTGCCGTTTACTTCTATCTGTTCAATCTTTTCTACGATTTCTTCCGCGCTCTGCACCTTTTTTCTCTCCTTTTGGAAGCTTCTGGCCTTTTTGCTCCCTCTTTTCCAGTTCTTTTTCGGTGTACGGGAGATATCTCAGAATACTCATGGCCAGAGGGGCAAGCCTGATGCTGACCGACTGCTCCCTGCAATCCCGCTCCACCGGCTTTGCCGCCTTCGCCCGGGGATTGACGATACCTTCCCCGCCGTAGCGCACGTCGTCAGTGTTTAAGATCTCCTTGTACCTTCCGTCCCTGGGCACGCCGACGGCGAGTTTCCTCTCGACGCCGGAGAAATTGGCGGCCACCAGGAAGATCTGATCCGCCCCGCCGCCCTTTCGCAAAAAGGTCAGGCAGCTCTCGTCGGCGGCGAGATGATTGATCCACTCAAACCCTTCCGCCCGGTCGTCCAGCGCATACAGCTCCGAACTCTCCCGGTACAGACGGTTTAAGTCCTTCACCAGGGCGGCCAGTCCGGCGTGCCCGTCCTGCTGCGCCAAAGACCAGTCCACCATCCTGGTCTCGTCCCACTCCGCCGATTCGCCCAGCTCCTGTCCCATGAACAGAAGCTTCTTGCCGGGATGGGTCATCAGATAGGCGTAACTGAGCCGCAGGTTGGCAAATTTTTGAACAAGTCCGCCGGGCATCTTCCCCAGCATGGCAGCCTTGCCGTGGGTGACCTCCCCGTGGGATAAGGCCAGCAGGAATTTTTCGCTGTACGCGTAGATCATGCTGAAGGTGAGCTCCCCGTGGTGATAGCTCCGAAAATAGGGGTCATAGCAGATATACCGCAGATAGTCCTGCACAAACCCGTTGTTCCGCTTTAAGCCAAAGCCCAGCCCGCCCTCCTCCAGGCTGCCTGTCACATTCGGGAAGGCCGTCCCCTCCGCCGCAATGGTCAAAACGCCTGGATTCCGTTTTCCCAGGATGGAATTGAGGTGCTTTATAAACTCGATGGCCTCCAGATTCTCGCTGCCCCCGTAGATGTTTGGCACCCACTGGCCGTCGCTTTTGCCATAATTTAAATACAGCATACTGGAGACGGCGTTGATGTGGATCCCGTCCACATGGTACTTTTCCACCCAGAACAGCGCATTGGCGATGAGGTAATTGGAGACCTGGGGCCTTGCGTAGTTGAAAATCCGGGTGCCCCAGTGGGGTCTGCGTCCCCTGCGGGGATCCGGATGCTCATACAGGCAGGTGCCGTCGAAATCCGCCAGGCCGTGGACATCCTCCGGGAAGTCCGAGGCCACCCAGTCCAGGATCACGCCGATCCCCGCCTTGTGCAGCTCGTTGACAAGATACATGAAATCCAAGGGACTGCCGTAACGGGCCGTGGGCGCGTAATACCCGATCGTCTGATAGCCCCAGGAAGCGTCCAGCGGATGCTCCATCACAGGCATCAGTTCCACATGGGTATATCCCATCTCCTTCACATAGGGCACCAGCTTCCGGGCAATTTCCCGGTATCCGGCGTAAGGGGCCCCCTCCCCGGCCTCCACAAAGGAACCCAGGTACAGCTCATAGATGTTTACAGGCACATTTCCCTTCTGGAAGGCGGCCCGTCTCTCTAAAAACGCCCCGTCCTCCCACTGGAAGCCGTTTATGTCCGCAATGACGGAAGCCGTCTGCGGCCTGAGCTGGGCGGCGTTTCCATAGGGATCCGCTTTCAGATAGGTCAGCCCCGTCTTTAACTTCAGCTCGTATTTATAGTTCTGCCCTTCCAGGGCGCCCGGCACGAACAGCTCAAAGACGCCTGACTCCCCCAGCCTGCGCATCTGATGCATTCTCCCGTCCCAGCCGTTGAAGTCACCCACCACGCTGACCCGCAGGACGCCGGGCGCCCACACCGCAAAGTAAGTGCCCTGGACGCCTTCCAGCTCCATGGGATGGGCCCCAAGCTTCTCGTAGACGGTATAATGGATGCCGCTCTGGAATTTGTCCAGATCGCCCTGGGTGATCTGGGGCCCATAGCGGTAAGGATCCCCAAAGGTCTTGGCCTGCCCCGCAGCATCCTTCACCTCATAGTGATAGGCGGGAAGCTGGGTTCCGGGCAAAAGCACCGCAAAAAAGCCGTCGTCGTCGGCCTGCTCCATTTCCACAGTCTCCCCTGTCCTGTCATAGACGAGGGACGCGCTTTCCGCCCCCGGGAAAAAGGCCTGAACCAGGGTCTGCCCGCCCACCTTGTGGGGGCCTAAGATGGCATGGGGATCCCGGCTCTCGGAATAAATAATCTCCTCAATGGCAGGCCAGTTCATCATCTTATACAGTTTGTTCGTCATACCCTTCCCTTTCTTTCCGCTTTCTGTTTTTTATCGGATCTCCAGGTCGTGGAGAAACAGCCCGCTTCTGAGCTTTGGCTCAAACCAGGTGGACTTCGGCGGCATCAGTTTTCCCGCGTCCGCCACTGCAAAGAGTTCCTGGATGGAGGTGGGATACATGGCAAAGGCTGCCTTGCAGTCCGTATGCACCCTTCGCTCCAGTTCCCCAAGCCCCCGGATTCCTCCCACAAAGTCGATCCGCCTGTCGGTCTTTGGATCCCTGATCCCCAGTATTGGATCTAAGAGATACCGCTGCAGCAGGGACACGTCCAGGCCCTCCACCGGGTCGTCTGTGAGAATGGCCTCCCTGGCGGTCAGAAGATACCACTCCCCCTCCAGATACATTCCAAAGGTTCCCTTTCTCTGCGGCCTGCAGGGCGTCTCTCCCCGCCTTTCCACGGCAAAGGCCCCGCTTATCTTCTCCAAAAATTCCTTCCCGTCGTATCCGTTTAAATCCCGCACCACCCGGTTATAGTCCATGATGCAGAGCTCCTCGTCGGGAAACAACACCGCCAGAAAGTAGTTAAACGCCTCCCGGCCGTTATATCCTGCATGGGCCTGCCTGCGCATCTGGCCTACTTTCACTGCGGAGGCACAGCGGTGATGGCCGTCGGCGATATAGAGGGAGGGGATGTCTGCAAAGCAGTTCTGGATCTGCTCCATGGTGCCGCTGTCCCCGATCACCCAGACCCGGTGCCCCACGCCGTCTTCGGAGACAAAATCATACACCGGCTCCCCGTCCTTTACCTGCCCGATGAGCGCCTTCATCACAGGATTCTGGCGGTAGGCCAGAAAGATCGGCCCCGTCTGCATATTGCAGGCGTCCACATGGCGGATGCGATCCTCCTCCTTGTCCGCCCGGGTGTTTTCGTGCTTCTTTATCACGTTGTCCAGGTAATCGTCTATGGAAGCGCAGGCCACCACGCCTGTCTGGCGCCTGCCCTGAAAAGTCTGCTCATAGAGATAAAAGCAGGGCTTGTCCTCTTTGAGAAAGAATCCCTCGCCGATCCGCTGCTGCAAAAGCGCCGCCGCCCTTTCGTAGACCTGGGGCGCGTAGGTGTCCACCTGGGGCCCGAACCCGGTCTCTGCCCGGTCAATCGCCAGAAAAGACAGGGGATTTTCCCGCACCACTTCCGCAGCCTCCTCCCTGTTGTATACGTCGTAGGGCAGCGCAGCAATTTTTTCCTCGTTTCCCGGCGTCGGCCGGTATGCCGCAAATGGTATGATATGAGCCATGAAAGCCTCCTTCCCTGTAATCGGGGCAATCTGGAAAGCCCGGTTTACATGGATGTATTGTATCAAATATTTCTGTACATCACAAGCGTCCAGTGATAAACTATAGGCAGGATGCCAAAGTAATTTTTTGTAAAGTGAGGGAAAATGTTATGACGCAAGAGAATAAAAAACTATTGGAGCGGATCAACGCATACGCCGAAACCACCCTGGCCGATATCGACCCCCAGAAGGTTCAGGTATCCAGACAGCTTGACGCTTTAAGGCCCATTCTGGAAGAACTGGCCGTAGAAAAAGGAATCTCTCTGGAAGAGATGTTTATCCTTTACATGGATCTGCAGAGCGAGGCCACCTGTGCCGCCGACCAGAAACTGCAGGAGAGCCTGCAGGACTTAAACGAAGGCTTCGACGGCGCTCCTCCCTTTTTGTTCCGTTAAACAGCCGGGCAGGGGCCGTTTCGCCTGTCTTGTGCGGGACGGCCCCTGCCTGGGTACTGCAATGCCCTTCTGTTTTTTTGCTTGTTCAGCTTCTTTCTTATTTCACGATCCGCACCCGGAACACGCCCTCAATGCGCTCCAGCGCTTCCGCAATGTCTGCGCTTGGTTCCGCCTCCACATCCAGAAGCGTGTAGGCCACCTCGCCTTTGGACTTATTGGTCATGTCGCTGATATTGATGCCCTTCTCGCCGAACACCGCCGCAAACTTGGTGATCATGTTGGCAATGTTCTTGTGGAAGATAGCCACCCGCCCCGCCTTGGTGCAGACGCCCATGTCGCAGGCGGGATAGTTGACGCTGTTGCGGATATTGCCGTTTTCCAGATAATCGATCAGCTCCTCTGCCGCCATCACGGCGCAATTGTCCTCGGACTCCTCCGTGCTGGCTCCCAGGTGGGGGATCACGATGCAGCCGGGCTGTCCCGCCGTGGTGGGATTGGGGAAATCGGACACATAGTGGGCAATCTTCCCGCTCTGCAGGCCCTCCAGCACCGCTTCCTCATCCGCCAGAAGATCCCTTGCGAAATTTAAGATGGTAACGCCCGGCTTCATCATGGAGATCGCTTCCCTGCCGATCATTCCCTTCGTGGAATCCAGCAGGGGCACATGGATCGTGATGTAGTCGCACTCCGCGTAAATGTCCTCCACATTCACAACGTGCCTGACGGCGCGGCTTAAGCTCCAGGCGGCGTTTACGGACAGATACGGGTCATAGCCGTACACTTCCATATCCAGGGCAACGGCGGCGTTCGCCACCTTCACGCCGATGGCCCCCAGGCCGATCACGCCCAGCTTCTTTCCCATGATCTCCGTGCCTGCAAATCTCTTTTTCTCTTTCTCCGCCGCCTTGGCGATGTTTTCCTCTCCCTTTGCGGACTGCACCCACTGGATGCCGCCTGCCACGTCCCTGGCCGCCAGAAGCATCCCGGCCAGTACCAGCTCTTTTACCCCGTTTGCGTTGGCGCCGGGCGTGTTGAACACCACGATGCCCTTCTCCGCGCATTTGTCAAGAGGGATATTGTTGACGCCCGCTCCGGCCCTGGCCACCGCCAGAAGCTTTCCGGGCAGCTCCATCTCGTGCATGGAGGCGCTGCGCACCAGAATGCCGTCAGCCTCCTTTACCTCCCCGGTGATCTCGTACTGGGGGCCGAATTTCTTAAGCCCTACCTGGGCGATGGGATTCAGACAGTTGATCTTATACATGGTTTTTCTCCTCAAATTCTTTCATAAACGCCACCAGTTTCTCCACGCCTTCCATGGGCATGGCGTTGTAGATGCTGGCCCGCATACCACCGACGCTCCTGTGGCCCTTTAAGTTCTCAAGCCCCGCCTCTGCCGCCTCTTTCACAAACTTTGCATCCAGGGCGGCGTCCCCGGTGACAAAGGGCACGTTCATCAGAGACCTGTCTTCCTTCCGCACCGTCCCCTGGAACAGTCTGCTCTGGTCTAAAAAGTCATAGAGGATTTTTGCCTTCTTCTCATTTCTCTCCTTCATGGCTTCCAGGCCGCCCATCTTCTTCAGCCATTTGAACACCTTGCCGCAGATGTAGATGCCGTATGCGGGAGGCGTATTGTAGAGGGAGCCGTTGTCTGCATGGATCTTGTAGCGCAGCATGGTGGGCGTGCCGGGCAGCACGTCCTCCGTGACCAGATCCTCCCGGATGATCACGATGACCACGCCTGCAGGGCCGATGTTTTTCTGTACGCCGCCGTAGATCACGCCGTACTTCGTCACATCCACCGGCTCCGACAGAAAACAGCTGGATACGTCCGACACCAGGGTATGCCCCTTGGTGTTGGGCAGCGTCCAGAACTTGGTGCCGTAGATGGTATTGTTCTCACAGATGTACACATAGTCCGCATCCTCCGGGATGTCAAGATCGGAGCAGTCGGGTATGTAGGAAAACGTCTTGTCAGCGGAGGAGGCAACCTCCACCGCGTCGCCGTACAGCTTCGCCTCCTGGTAGGCTTTCTTTGCCCACTGCCCGGTGACGATATAGGCAGCCTTGCGGTGCTTCATCAGGTTCATGGGGATCATGGCAAACTGCTGGCTGGCGCCTCCCTGTAGAAACAAAACCTTGTAATTGTCCGGGATGCGCATCAGCTCCCGCAGATCCGCCTCCGCTTCCTGGATGATGGTCTCATACGCTTTGGAGCGGTGGCTCATCTCCATGACGGACATTCCGGTTCCTCTGTAATCCAGCATCTCCTCTGCCGCTTCCTTCAACACTTCCTCCGGCAGGACTGCCGGGCCTGCGGAAAAGTTATACACTCTTGCCATGGGGTTCCTCCTTCACTTTATACAATGACGCAGTTTTTTAAGGTCACCTATAGGATAATCTTCCCCGGCGCTTTAGTCAACTGCATTGTTAAAATATTTTGCGATTCTTTAGTAAAACAAGATCACCGGCGTGCCAATCTCCACCATCTCATAGAGCTGTGCCATCACTTCCGTGGGCGTGTTGATGCAGCCGTGGGAGCCGTTTTTCTGATAAATACTGCCGCCAAATTCCGACCGCCAGGAGGCGTCGTGGATCCCCACATGGCCCCGCACCGGAACCCAGTACTTGACAGGCGTGGCATACCCCGGCCCGATCAGGGTTCTGTTGCGCTGCTTGTTGTAGACAAAATCGACCCCTTCCGGCGTTCCCATTCTGCGGCCGGTATTCCCTGTGACCACGTCGGTGTCCAGCGCCAGCTCTCCGTCCACATAGTAATACATATGCTGCATCGTCATGTCCACTTCAATATAAGTGCCGCCGATGTCGTCAAGCCCCCGCACAAACCCTTCCTGCAGATAGGCGGGCACATGGGGCTGCGGCCCTTCCTCCGAAGCAGACAATGCCTCCTCCAGATACGCCGCCTCCGCCTCCACGTTCAGCCTGGTGCCGTAGGTATCGTATTCCACCTCCACCACATCCCCCCTGGTGGAGGCAAACTCCAGGGTGGTGCCCGCCGTGTCGTAGGCCTGGGCCAGTTCCTCCACCCAGCCCCGGATGCCCTCCCCGTCTAACATCAGATCGCCTTTCCCGTCCAGGGCCAGAATGCCCGCCGACTCCTGCACCAGGAAACGGCTGGTGATATCCGGCGTCAGGGGGATGTGCTCCGCCCCCATATCGTAGACAATCTCCTGGGCAAAAAACGCCTGCAGCTTCTCCCAGATTTCCCGCTGCTTTAAGTCTGCCCCGCTGTCCTCCAGCGTCTCGTAGCAGCCTCCCGCCGCCAGATCCACATAGGTCTCCCCTGCCCCGAGACAGTTCTCCAGATAGGCAAAGGCCTCCTCCGGCTTGAGCCTGTCAGTGTTCCCATCCCGCAGCACATAGCCCTGCTTTGTGTATTCCAGGGTTACCCCCGGCTTACTCTGCCTCGCCTGCCGCACCGGCTCCAGCTGTTCAAACAATTCCTGCAAAAGCGCCCTTTCGTACCGATACCCCGTGGGCTCCAGCCGCTCCCGCTTCGGGCTTTCCAGATTTCTGGCCCAAAACAGGGAAGCGTTCTCCCGCAGGTAGCCCCGCAGGGCGCCCAGATAGTCCGCCCTGCCCGCCGCCTGGGACAGATCAAGCTGCCAGAGCTGCCCGTCCGCCCCGGCCACGGAGACAACAGGCACTTCCGTCTGTTCGGACAGGGCAAGATTTACCTGCTCCATCGTCTTGCCGGTGCAGTACACCCCGTTGATCCAGGTATTGACCGGGAAGTGATTCCGATAATAGAGGGCAAGGCCCAGGCAGCCTCCCAGCGCAAGAACTGCGCCGGTTCCAAAAAACAGCGCCAGAGCACATCGTAGTTTTCTCATATGTCGTCCGCTTTCCCCGGCTTAAGTCATCCTTCCCGGGCGGCCAGGTCGTCGCCGTCAAACACCTCTGCAATGGGCGCCCCTGCGGGCACCATGGGAAATACCTTGTCGTCCTCCGGGATCACGCACTCGATGAGCACCGGGGCCTTCAGGGCGATGGCTTTCTTCAGCGCAGGCTCCACTTCTTCCTTCTTTGTCACCCGGATGGCGGCACAGCCCAGCCCCTCCGCCACTTTACAGAAGTCCACCCTGTCGTTTAACACCGTCTGGGAATACCGCTTCCCGTAAAAGAGGGTCTGCCACTGACGCACCATCCCCAGCACATGGTTGTTGATGACGATCTGGATGATGGGGATATTGTAGCGGCTGGCAGTGGCCAGCTCATTCATGTTCATGCGGAAGCATCCGTCCCCGGCAATGTTGATGCAGAGCTTGTCCGGCAGCCCCACCTGCGCGCCGATGCAGGCGCCCAGGCCGTAGCCCATGGTGCCCAGACCGCCGGAGGAAAGGAAGGTGCGGGGCTTTGTGTAGCGGTAATACTGGGCCGCCCACATCTGATGCTGCCCCACGTCGGTGGTGATCAGCGCCTCCCCCCCTGTCACCCGGTCGATGGTCTCCATCACATAGGGACAGGAGAGCTGGCTGTCGTCGTACTTCAGCGGATAGTCCTCCTTCATCTTCTGGATCTCATTCATCCACTGGGAATGATCCTGCTGTTCCAGCCTGCTGTTTAACTCTGTCAGCACCCGCTTTAAATCTCCCACCAGGCTTGCGTCCACCCGGATGTTTTTGTTGATCTCGGCGGCGTCAATGTCGATGTGCACGATTTTTGCGTTCTCCGCAAATTTCTTCGGGTTCCCGATAACGCGGTCGGAAAATCTTGCCCCCAGGGCGATCAGAAGGTCACAGCGGCTTACCCCCAGGTTGGAGGTCTTGGTGCCGTGCATCCCGATCATGCCGGTGTAGCGGGGACTTCTTCCGTCAAAGGCCCCCTTCCCCATCAGCGTGTCGCACACGGGCGCGTCAATCCGCTCCGCAAACGCGGCCACCTCTTCGCAGGCCCCGGACAGGATGGCGCCGCCGCCCAGATAGAGAAAGGGCCGCTTGGACTCCCGCAGGAAACCGAGCACCCGCTCCAGCTCTTCCTGGGTATAGGAACTGCTCCGAACCTTCTCCGGCGGCGTCTCCGCCTGGTATTCCCAGACCGCCGCCGTCACATCCTTGGTGATATCCACCAGCACCGGGCCGGGGCGTCCGCTCTGCGCAATGTCAAAGGCCCTCCGCAGCGTAGGCGCCAGATCGGCCACGTTTTTGACGATAAAGCTGTGCTTCGTGATGGGGATGGTGACCCCTGCGATGTCCACCTCCTGGAAGCTGTCCTTCCCCAGCATGGGAAGGTTCACGTTGGCGGTAATCGCCACCATGGGGACGGAATCCATGTACGCGGTGGCGATTCCGGTGACCAGATTGGTGGCGCCGGGGCCGCTGGTCGCCATACACACGCCCACCCGGCCCGTAGCCCTGGCATATCCGTCCGCGGCGTGGGCAGCGCCCTGTTCGTGGGAGGTCAGGATGTGCCTGATCTCGCCGCTGTGTTTGTACAGTGCGTCATAGATATTGAGAATGGAGCCGCCGGGATAGCCGAATACGGTGTCCACCCCCTGCTCCTTGAGACATTCCACAACAATCTCAGAACCTGTCAGCTGCATCTTGCATTTCCCTCCTGGATTCTATTTCTGTCTGGAAGGCACTTCCAGCACAGCGCCACGGTTGCCGCTGGTGACGAGCTCCCGGTAACGGGACAGATAGCCGGTGGTCACCTGGGGTTCCCTGGGCTGCCACTTTGCGCGGCGTTCTTCCAGAACTTCATCGGAGACCAGAAGCTCCAGCTTGTTCTCGGGAATGTTGATGCTTATGGTATCCCCCTCCTCCACCAGTGCGATGGGGCCGCCCACGGCTGCCTCAGGGGACACATGGCCGATGGAAGCGCCTCTGGAAGCGCCGGAGAAACGGCCGTCCGTGATCAGCGCCACGCTGGAGCCAAGCCCCATGCCTGCGATGGCGGAGGTGGGATTTAACATCTCCCTCATGCCCGGGCCGCCCTTGGGGCCCTCATAGCGGATCACCACCACGTCCCCCGGCACGATCTTTCCGCCTTTGATGGCGTCGATGGCGTCCTCCTCGCAGTCAAACACCCGAGCCGGGCCCTGGTGCACCAGCATCTCGGGCACCACCGCAGAACGTTTCACCACGCCGCTGTCCGGGGCCAGATTACCCTTCAGGATAGCGATGCCCCCGGTCTCGGAGTAGGGATGCTCCAGAGGCCGGATGACCTCCGGGTTTTGGTTGCTGCAGTTTTTGATGTTATCCCCGATGGTGGTGCCGTTTACCGTCATGCAGTCCAGATACAGCAGATCCTTCTTGGTGAGTTCCTTCATCACCGCATAGACGCCGCCGGCCTCGTTTAGATCCTCCATGTAAGTGGGGCCTGCCGGGGCCAGATGGCAGAGGTTTGGCGTTCTGGCGGACAGCTCATTTGCAATGTCCAGATCCAGATCCACGCCAGCCTCCCTGGCGATGGCGGGAAGATGCAGCATGGAATTGGTGGAGCAGCCAAGAGCCATATCCACTGTCAGCGCGTTTAAGAAGGCTTCTCTCGTCATGATATCCCGGGGCTTGATGTCTTTTTCCACCAGCTCCATGATCTTCATGCCCGCGTGCTTGGCCAGACGGATCCGCTCGGAATACACGGCGGGGATGGTGCCGTTGCCCTTTAAGCCCATGCCGATGGCCTCGGTAAGGCAGTTCATGGAATTGGCGGTATACATCCCGGAACAGGAACCGCAGGTGGGACAGACCTTCTCCTCGTACTCGCAAAGCTCCTCCTCGGTCATGGTGCCTGCCGCAACGCTGCCCACCGCCTCAAACATGGAGGAAAGGCTCTTTTTCTGACCTCCCACACGGCCTGCCAGCATGGGGCCGCCGGAGACAAAAATAGTGGGAATGTTCACCCTGGCCGCCGCCATCAAAAGCCCGGGCACGTTCTTGTCGCAGTTGGGGATGCAGACCAAGCCGTCAAAGCCATGAGCCAAAGCCATACACTCGGTGCTGTCGGCGATCAGATCCCTGGTCACCAGGGAATATTTCATGCCGATGTGCCCCATGGCGATCCCGTCGCAGACGGCAATGGCCGGGAAGACCACTGGCGTCCCCCCTGCCATGGCCACGCCCATCTTCACCGCCTCCGCGATCTTGTCCAGGTTCATATGCCCCGGTACGATCTCATTGTAGGAGGAGACGATGCCGATCAGAGGGCGTTTTCTCTCCTCCGGCGTAAATCCCAGCGCATTGAACAGGCTTCTGTGGGGGGCCTGCTGTGTTCCTGTCTTTACCGAGTCACTTCTCATCTTTTCCTCTCATTCTGCCGCTTTAGCGGCTTTTTGATTTTCTCCATGTGCAGTCTATCGGATCCGTTCTGCCAGCAGGCTTCCCATCTGGCGGCAGCCCACTCTGGTGCAGCCCTCAGACAGGATGTCGCCGGTGCGATACCCCTCTTTTAACACCTGCTTCACCGCTTCTTCCACGGCGTCCGCCTCCCGGTCCAGATCGAAGCTGTAACGCAGCATCATGGCCGCGCTTAAGACGGTGGCGATGGGATTGGCGAGATCCTTTCCCGCAATGTCCGGCGCAGAGCCGTGGCTCGGCTCATAGAGCCCGAATTTCGTATCGTTTAAGCTGGCGCTGGCAAGCATCCCGATGGAGCCGGTGACCATGCTGGCCTCGTCGGATAGGATGTCCCCGAACATATTCTCCGTGAGGATCACGTCAAACTGGGCAGGGTCTTTGACCAGCTGCATGGCACAGTTGTCTACCAGCATATGCTCTAAGGCCACGTCCGGGTAGCCCACCGCCACTTCCTCCACCACTTTCCGCCAAAGCCGGGAGGAGTCCAGCACGTTTGCCTTGTCCACGCTGGTCACCTTCCCGCGGCGCTTCCTGGCGATGTCAAAGGCTTTTACGGCAATCCGGCGGATCTCGTTTTCGTCGTAGACCAGCGTGTCGATGGCCTTGCGCACGCCGTTTTCCTCTACCGTGCGGCGCTCCCCGAAGTACAGGCCGCCAGTCAGCTCCCGCATGATCAGCATATCAAATCCGGCCTGGCTGATCTTTTCCTTTAACGGACAGGCAGCCGCCAGCTCCGGATAGAGGTAAGCCGGCCGCAGGTTGGCAAACAGGTTCAAAGCCTTCCGAATGCCCAAAAGCCCGGCCTCCGGCCTTAAGTTGGGCGGCAGCTTGTACCAGGGGGAGGTGGTCGTGTCGCCGCCGATGGATCCCATCAGCACCGCATCCGCCGCCTTGGCCTTCTCCACAGCCTCCTCCGTCAGGGGCACGCCGTGTACGTCGATGGAAGCGCCCCCCATCAGGATATCTTCAAAAACCATCTCATGGCCGTATGTCTGCCCCACCTTCTCCAGCACTTTTTTGGCTTCCGCCACGATCTCCGGCCCGATACCATCCCCGGGAATACAGGTAATCTGTAATTTCATTTTAATCTCCATTCCGGAGCGTTCTCGCGACGGGGCGGCGCGAATCTCAAATTCGCGTCTGCCATCAGGGGAATTTGTGACGCTCCGGCACAAATTCCCGGGGGAAAAATCAGCACATCAGTGTGATTTTTCCCCCTAATCTCCATTTCTGAGCGTCTGAGCGAATCATCAGCACATAATACAGCACAGGCGCCCCGGTGCCGTATTACAACCCAGCATCGGAAACGCCGCAGACAATACCAGATACAGTTGAACCAAAACCCGCCGGAACCCATTTCCCGGCAGGGCAGGCGGGGCCGTCAGCTGCCCTCGCCGGATTTCTCCACCTTGCTGATCGCCGCTTTTTCCATAGGGATGCGGCAGTTTTTGTTGTTGCCGAACTCCACGATGACCGTGTCGTCCACGATGTCAATGACCGTGCCGTAAAAGCCAGAAGTGGTCAGCACGCTGTCCCCTGCCTCCAGATTTGCCAGCATGGCCGCAATCCGCTTCTTTTCTTTGTTCTGGGGCCGGATCATGATAAACCAGAATACCACATAGATCACCACGATCATGATGATCGGGTAAAACAAGGAATACGCGCTTGCCGCTTCCGCCCCTTCTGCTGTCAATAAAATACCCATTGTTTCCTTTCCTCCTGTCTTTTCCGTTTCAGATAGTCTTTCCTTGTATCATACACAAAAAATGTCTTTCAGGCAAGTTTTTTTGTCTTTTTGGCTCCCGGCCTATTCCTGAACGTCCTGCCCGGCCATATCTTCCAGTTTTTTTTTCTTGTACGCCGCAAAGCGCCCCTGTTCCAGCGCCTCCCGGATCTCCTCCATCATGGTGTTGTAGAAATACAGGTTGTGGAGCACGCAGAGCCGCAGGCCCAGCATTTCCTTGGCCTTCAGAAGATGCCGGATATATGCCCTGGAATACCGCCTGCAGGCAGGACAGCCACAGCCCTCCTCGATGGGCCTGTCGTCCAGCTCATATCTGGCGTTAAAGAGGTTTAATTTTCCCCGGTTGGTGTAGAGATGGCCATGTCGGCCGTTCCGCGTGGGATAGACGCAGTCGAAAAAGTCAATGCCCCGCTCCACGCCCTCCAGGATATTGGCCGGGGTGCCCACCCCCATCAGATACGTTGGCTTGTCCTTTGGCAGCCAGGGAACCACTTCCTCCAGAATGTGGTACATCTCCTCGTGGGTCTCTCCCACCGCCAGCCCGCCCACCGCATAGCCGTCCAGGTCAAGGTCTGCAATGCGCTTGGCGTGCTCGATCCGGATATCCGCGTACACCGCCCCCTGGTTGATGCCAAAGAGAAGCTGGCGGGGGTTGATGGTATCCTCTAAGCCGTTTAACCGATCCAGTTCCAGCAGACACCGCTTCAGCCACCTGGTTGTCCGCTCTACGGAGGCCTGGACATACCCTCTGTCCGCCTTGCTGGGCGCGCATTCATCAAAGGCCATGGCGATGGTAGAGGCCAGGTTGGACTGGATCCTCATACTCTCCTCCGGCCCCATGAAGATCTTGTGCCCGTCGATGTGGGAGCGGAAGGTAACGCCCTCCTCCTTGATCTTGCGAAGCCCCGCCAGGGAAAACACCTGGAATCCGCCGGAATCCGTGAGAATCGGCTTATCCCAGGACATGAACCGATGGAGCCCGCCCAGCTTTTTGATGACCTCATCCCCGGGCCGGACATGGAGATGATACGTGTTGGACAGCTCCACCTGCGTCTTAATCTCTTCCAGATCGGAGGTGGACACCGCCCCCTTGATGGCTGCCACCGTCCCCACATTCATAAATACAGGCGTCTGGATCACGCCGTGTACGGTGTGGAACTCGGCCCGCTTGGCCCGCCCCTCCGTGTTTAAAATACGATACATCCGCTTACAGTTCCTCCCAAAATTCTTCCAGGGTGATGCCCAGCTCCCAGATCACGGCAGCCGCTTCCCTGCCCACATACCGGAAATGCCAGGGCTCATACTGAATACAGGTTATGTACTCTTTCCCCTTTGGATAGCGGAGAATGAATCCGTACTGATAACTGTTTTCCGCCAGCCAGACGCCGGCATCCGTCTCCTCGAACTCCTCCACCAGATTTTGGAAAGAGGGAGTCACGATATCCAGGGCAAGCCCCACCTGGTGCTCGCTGGCGCCGGGGACAGTGACCGCCTGGCCGGAGAGCTGGAAGGCTTCTATGTAGGACATTCCCCTGCCCATATAGGCAGTGATCTTGTTGTTGAAAAGAACCTCCTGCCGGTCCGTGTCCCGGTAGGGGGAACAGATGACCAGCGTGACGCCGTCTTCCTTTGCAGCCTGTTTCATCGCCAGCCAGTCCTCGATGATGCGCTCGTCGCAGTACATGGTTCCCTTTACGGTATTCACCGCCCCCAGCGTAAACTCATAGTCCTCCGGGATGGAGTGCTGCTTGTTTACCAGAAGGAGCCTCCAGTCGTCCCTGGAAAATTCCTGGCTGATGTCGATACCGCCCGTCTCCGGAATGTCGTCCTCCGCCTCGCTATCCGGCGCCGCCTCCGCCGTCTCTATGGGAAACTCCCCTTCATAGCCGGACTCGTCATAGCCGGGCTCGTCCAACAGCTCCATATCCTCCAGGTTGATCTGGGCCTCCGTGGCGAGCTCTATGGCCTGCGCCTCGTCCGAGATCACGCTCAGCCCGTTGTCTCCCCTGGCGCCCGACACAAAGAGGGGAAACGAAAAGCTGCTGTAAAACACAAAGAGAAGAAGGGTCATGGGCAGTATGGCCAGCCGTTTGCCGTTGGCCGCCATATATTTCGCAGCATGAAAAAAAAACATTCCCACCGCCATTACGGGAAGGACTGCCATACGGCACACTCTGTTCTTTTTCCCTGCTTTCAGGAGCTTCTTCCGGAAGCGCTCCTCCAACGTTGCTTTCATCTGTGCGAAACCAGCCTCTGCCTTCCTGTACCCTTTAGAACCCTCGGAAAATATCAGGATACTACTAACAACATAACATACTTTGCCGAAAAGTGCACCCTCTTTTTCAAAAAAATTGCCTTTTTTCAAAGAATTCGGTATAATAAAACAGATTTGGAACACGTCTCAAAAATCGTTTGGATATTGTTGGAGGAAATGCGATGGCTGGATCATCTTTCGGAACCATATTCAGAATCACTACCTGGGGGGAATCCCACGGGAAAGCGCTGGGCGTCGTCATCGACGGCTGCCCTGCCGGACTGCCTTTGGAGGAGTCTGACATCCAGCGCTACTTAGACCGCCGCAAACCCGGCGCAAGCTCTGTCTCCACCCCCAGAAAGGAGGAGGATCTGGTGGAAATCCTTTCCGGGGTATTCGAGGGCCGTACCACCGGCACCCCCATCTCCCTGATGATTCGGAACACCTCCCAGATCTCCCGGGATTACAGCGAAATCGCAGACTGCTTCCGGCCCGGCCACGCGGATTACACCTTCGACCAGAAATACGGCTTTCGGGACTACCGGGGCGGCGGGCGCTCCTCCGGCCGGGAGACTGCCGGCCGTGTCGCCGCCGGAGCCGTGGCCTGCAAGGCATTGTCACAGCTGGGGGTAGACGTCTGCGCCTACACCCGCTCCATCGGCCCTGTGGAAGCCGACTTAACCCGTTTTGACAGGGAAGCCATCCTCTCCACTCCCACCGCCATGCCGGACAGGGAGGCCGACCGGGCGGCGGTCGCCTATCTGGAGGCGGCAAAACGGGAAACGGATTCCGTGGGCGGCTGTATGGAATGCAGGGTGGAAGGACTGCCCGCCGGAATCGGCGAGCCTGTGTTTGAAAAATTAGACGCCAACCTGGCAAAAGCCGTCATGTCCATCGGCGCCGTAAAGGCCGTAGAGATCGGGGACGGCTGCCAGGTTTCCAGAAGGAAAGGCAGTGAAAACAACGACGGCTTCCAGATGCAGGATGGCCGCCTGTATAAAACCAGCAACCACGCCGGCGGAATCTTAGGTGGAATCAGCGATGGAGACACCCTTCTCATCCGGGCCCATGTGAAGCCGACCCCGTCCATCTATCTGCCCCAGGACACGGTAAACCGGGCGGGAGAAAACACCGTTTTGCGCATCAAAGGGCGGCACGACCCCGTCATCGTGCCCAGGGCCGTGGTGGTCATGGAGTGCATGACGGCGCTGACCCTGTTGGACGCCATGATGGTGAACCTGTCCGCCCGGATGGACTCCCTTGTGGATTTTTACACCAGAGCTTAAGAAATGTCAGGAAATCCTGTGAAAGGCAATGCAGTTTGGCACGTCCACTTTGATGGGTGCGCCGTTCATCACCATGGTGCCCTGCTCCAAGTCCACGTGGAAGAACGTCATGTCGTTGGACTCATGGTTTAAGGACACCAGAAATTTGTTGTTGGGAAACAGGCTGGCGTCTTTGGGGTAATCCCCGCTCACCGGCAGGCAGAACATCTTGGTAAGAAGGCCGCTCTCCTGATCCACACGGTAGAGTACGGCGGAATTGTCCCCTGCGTTTGTGCTGAGCAGATAGTGATAATCCTGGGAAAACGTGAGGGCGCTGGCCGCATTGGCGCTTCCCTTGACCATTTTTACCGTGGGGATGGTCTGCAGCTTTTCAAAGCAGGGCTGGCCGTTTTTCTCCTCGTAGGAATACACGTCGATATAGCATTTCCACTCATGGACGATATAGATAAACCTTCCGTCCTTCGATATCTTGATATGGCGGGGCGCCGACTCTATCTCGCTGCGGATCACATCCGCCAGGCTCACCTTGCCGTTTACCTTATCAAAGCGGTACACATTCACATGATCCATCCCCTGGTCTGCCACCAGCAGGTATTTATTGTCATGGGTCATCCGGGCGCAGTTGATATGGGGGCGGAAATTTCGCTCCGCCACGCTGCCCAGGCCCTTGTGGAAAATCTCGTCGGTGATTTCGCCCACGCTGCCGTCCCCGTTTATGCGCAACACCGTCAGCTTGCCGTCGTGATAGCCCGCCACAAACAGATACTGATCGGTGTAGTCCGTGGACAGATAGCAGCCTCTCATGCCGTTGATGGAGGCAAGATTGAGCATCTTCAGGCTCCCGGTCTCCGTGATCTCATAGGCTTCCACGCCAAAGTCCGTGATGGAGTACAAATGCTTCCCGTCGTGGGAGATGGTCACATAGGAGGAGTTGGTGATCTCCACCTTATCCTTTTCCACAAAACGCCCTTTCTCCATATCCACGTCATATATCTTGATGCCGTGCCTGTCCCCCTGGGTATAGGTGGACACATACGCCACATACTTTTCCTTTGCCTTCTCCGCTGCCATACCAGTGCCTCCTTATGCTTCTGCTTATCATAAATATAGCACAAATATGCGGTTTGTAAAATACTTTTTTCACCCGGTGGACGCCCCAAAAAAGCGGGCGGTCAACCTCCCTGGGGACCGCCCGCCCTTTTTTGTTTTGTCTGCCCTTTCAGCCGTTACAGCCGCAGTTGTTGTCCCTGTGGGAAATCTCAGGGTAATCCTGCCAGCGGGGAGGGTTCATGCCGGAAGCTTCCCGCGACCCCCTGGCGTTCTCCTCCTGGCCGCAGCCGCAGCCACAGCCGCCGTTGTCGGAGGCCGCCGCGCCGTTGTCATAGCCATTGTCATAGCCGTTGTTGTAGCCGTTGCTATAACCGTTGCTGTAGCCGTTGTCATACCCATTGCTGTAGCTGCCGTTGTTTCCGCAGCTGTTGCTGCCGTTTCCGCAGCTGTTTCCGCAGCCGCTGTTGTTTCCACAGCCGTTGTCTGTGCAGCTGCCGCCCGAACGGCCCGTTCCTCCTGCGCAGGAGCCGCCGTCTCCACCGCAGCCGCCAAAGCCGCCGCAGCAGCTAAGGAGCAGTAACAGGAAAATACAGTTCATACTGTTGCACCGCCATACTGTTTTACAGTATCTTATGCCCTTTTCCTGCCCCCTGTGCCAGTACGCTTTTTTGTTTTCCCCTGCACCAGCTCCCGGCGGATGCGCATCAGGGTCTTTTTCTCCCCTTCCCTGGCCAGCAGTTTTAACATCCGCTCCAGTTTCCGCTTGGTCTCGGGGTGCATGGGCATCCGCATCTCACCCCGCTTGTAATAGAGGTACGGCGAGGCGTCGGTATAGTTTTTCCCCTGGTAGACCTTGCAGGCGGCGATGCGGTCTAAAATCATCTCCGCGATATAGCGGTCAGGCATCGGCACCGGGGCCACCGTGCCCGGCGGCCCCTGCAGGGTGTAATCGTTCCAGTATTCATAGTGATGTTTGTTCCGTCCCTTGTGGTGCATCCAGGCCGTGGAATACCCGCAGGTCTCCCGCTCGGTGTCATTGGGGCTTCTGGTGCCCTGATAGTACTTTACCCCAGTCCAAAATTCCGAAGGACTGTACTTGGACAGGTCGTGAAGAAGCCCCTGCCTGTACAGACCTACCTGAAAGCAGCCCCTGCCCACCAGATATTTGTGATAGGTGATCGTCTTAAAATGCTTCCATATCCTTCCCATCGGCCATCCCGCGTCCTGCATTTTTCCCCTTTCCGATTTCCCTTCCATTCTCCTGCCCCGGACGGCTGACGTACACGGCGATGCTTCTGGCCGGTATCCGGCAGGTCATCTCGTTTCCCTCCGCCCCGTCTTCCTGTTTTTGGGTCTCCTCTCTCCCCTCCGTGGAGAAGGCCAGCTCCCACACCATGCCCTTCGGCGGTCTGGGAAGGGCCAGCTCATGGGTTTCCCAGTGCAGATTGAGGGCCAGATATAAAAGCGTCCCGTCCTGGGGGCGCACATACCTTTCACACAGCAGAATGCCGATGTGCCGGTAATAAGGCTCCGTCTGGGGCCTCCAGGCGTTCTGGCCGTGATAGGACAGATCCGGATAGCCGCAGGAGAGGGAATCCATCAGCTTAAGCTCCCCGGAAGGGCTTAAGATGGGATGGGCCCTGCGGAAGGCTGCAAGCTGTCTCCAGAACTCCCAGATCTCCCTGTTTTTTTCCAAAAGATTCCAGTCCAGCCAGGCGACCCCGTTGTCCTGGCAGTAGGGGTTATTATTCCCCTTCTGGGAATTGCCAAATTCATCCCCCATAAAAATCAGGGGCGTGGATTGGGACAACATCAGGAGGCACATGGCGTTTTTCATCTGTTTGAGGCGCAGCTTTTTCACTTTTTCCCTGCGGGTAGGGCCCTCCTCCCCGCAGTTCCAGCTGGCGTTATAGTCGTTTCCGTCCCGGTTCTCCTCGCCGTTTGCCTCGTTGTGTTTGTAGTCGTAGCTGACCAGATCCGCCAGGGTAAAACCATAGTAATTGGTGAGATAGTGGATACTTCCGGCGTTTTGGGGAATATGGCGCATCCGGTAGAGCACGCTCTCCAGCATCCCCTCGTCCCCCTTTAAAAAACGCCGCATATCGTAATACCATCCGTCGTTGTACTCCGCCGCATGGGGCCAGTCGGCCTCCTCCTGGGAAAGGGCCGCCGTATCGAACCGGTCGTACCACAGCTTGGTATCCGCCAGCGCGTCGTCTGCGGCCAGCAGATCCACAGGCAGATCTTCCCCCATCAGGTGAAACCCGTCCACATGGTACTCCAGCACCCAGAAGCGCAGGATTTCGGCCAGTTCGCTGCGCTTGACCTCCCTGGGGAAATAAAACTGCATCACAAACTCCATGCCGTTTTCATGGAGCGCCCTGATGAGCGCCTTCAGTTCTCCCGGCGCATCCTCCGACGCGGCATAGGCCGCCTTCGGCGCATAGTAAAAACCCCTCTGATAGCCCCAATAGTTCAGCTTCGGCTGATGCGGAGCCCTCCCGCACACAGACGGCGCGTCGGGGAACTGCCCCGCCTTCTCCGGCGCCGGGACCTCCAGAAATTCATAGGCAGGCTGTACCTCCAGCGTGGTGACGCCCGCTTCCTTTAAATGGGCAATCTTCTCCATCAGCCCTGCAAACGTGCCCGGATGGGCCACATGGGAAGAACTGTGCCGGGTGAACCCCCGCACGTGCAGACAATACACCAGGGCCTTGGAATAGGGGATCCTGGGGCAGGCATCCTCTCCCCAGTCAAACTCCCGGGTCAGAAATCCGGCTTTCAGCTTCTCCAGGGGCCGCTCCTTCCCGTACACGGCCTTCCCCGGGAACACCTTCCCCCGGCTGTCCGGCAGGATCCGATCCCCCTCGTAAAACTGATAGGTGACCTTCCCAGGGTCTATCTTGTCCACAAATCTGCACCAGACATTCCCCACCCTGTCCCCGGGAGAAAAGGGAATTTTGTCTAACAGCTTTCCCGTCTCCCGGTCATATAGACAAATCCCGCAGTCCCGGGAGCGGGACACAAAGGAAAAACGCACCCCCTGCTCCTGCGCATGGGCCCCCAAAGGATATGGTTGCTTTTGCCTGTTCATCTCTGTCATCATCCCTCCGAAAGCTTCTCTTGGCCTTCCCTGCACGCCCCTCATAAGGCCTGCTTTTTATTATAGCGGATAAGCGGTAAAATCACAAGTTGACAAATCGGGAAAATCGTTTATCATAATGTGTGCCTGCACCATGCAGATCATTCCTGTCAACGGTGACCGCTTACAGAAAGGCAGGGTTATTTTATGAGATACCGGTTTTTTTGGCGAAAAGCCGCTTTGCCGGCCACGATTCTGTGCTGTATTTTTTTCTATTGCTCCGCCTGCGGACAAGTTTCCCCCCGGCAGACTGTTTCCAGCGTGCCCGCTTCGTCCGCTCCCGTCTCCGCGCCGCCCCAGACGCCCGTTCCCACGCCTTCCCCCGTCCCCACGCCGGAACCCTTTGAGGAGTACGACATCTCCCTGATGGCCCTGGGGGACAACCTGATGCACCTTGGCATCGTCCGCACCGGCAGGCAGGAGGACGGCTCCTATGACTTCTCTTTCCTCTTTTCGGGCATTGCCGGTTATCTGGAAAAGGCGGATATCCGCATCATCAATCAGGAGACGATCCTTGCCGGGAACGAGAGGGGCTTCTCCGGCTTTCCCTACTTTAATTCCCCCACGGAGGTGGGCGACGCCATTGCGGACGCCGGATTCAACGTGGTGCTCCACGCCTCCAACCATGCCGCAGACCAGGGCCTTGACGGGCTGCTTGCCTGCGCCCGTTTCTGGAAGGAAAAGCACCCGGAGGTGCTGCTTACGGGCATTGTTGAAGAAAATCCGGAAGAAAGCCCGCAGGAAGATCTTCCGCTTCTCTCCGTGGGCGGCGTCACCTTCGCCGTGTTAAACTACACCTACGGCCCCAACGCCGCTACCCTGGACAGTTCCCTGAAAGGGCATCTGAACCTGCTCTGCGACTGTGATCCCCAGACAGGCGCCATCGATTTTACCACCCTAAACCCCCAGGTGATACAGGATATCCAAAACGCAAAAGAAAAGGCAGACATTGTCATTGTCTGCCCCCACTGGGGTACGGAATACACCACCACGCCCTCCAGCTATCAGAAAGCCTTTGCCGCCCAGATGGCCCAGGCGGGAGCCGACCTGATCATCGGCACCCATCCCCACGCGCCCCAGCCGGTGGAATGGCTGGAGGGCGCTGACGGACGCCAGACCCTCTGTTATTATTCCCTGGGCAACTATGTCTCCACCCAGAAGCAGGCCATCTGTATGCTGGAGGAAATGGCCTGGGTCACCTTCCATGTCACCCAGGACGACGTCTTCATCGACGGGGAAAAAAGCGGCGCACTTCCGTTAGTCTGCCACTACACAAGCGGCCCTGTCCGCTTAAAGGGCGTCTATGCCCTGGAGGACTACACCGAGGAGCTTGCCGCAAGCCACGGCATTTCAGGGTATGGGGGCGTGGCCCTGCACCTGGACTTTCTCCAGGAAAAATCCCAGGAAATCCTGGGGGAGATGCTCCTTCAAAAAGCGGACATCCTTTCCCCGTAAGAGCCTGGCGTTCTCCTGTGCCCGGACGCGGGGGCACACCTCTTTTTTGCCAAAGCCCTCCCTAATTCACCACATTGCGCACGCCCAGGATCGTATCGTAGTCCGCCTGGCCGATGATGACGCCCTTTTTGGAGTTGGCCGAGTGGACGATCTGCCCGTCCCCGATGTACAGGGCCACATGGGTGCATTTCCCGGAGCCGTAACAGATGATGTCCCCGGGCTGGGCCTGGCTGTAGTCCACGCCCCTGCCTGCGCCGGAGAGCTGTCCTGCGGGCGTCCTGCTGATGGAGTAGCCAAAGGCCGCGTAGATCAGGCTGGTAAAGCCGGAGCAGTCCGTGCCCCCTTCCAGCGTCTGGCCGCCGTGGATATATTTGTTCCCCACAAACTGCAGGGCATAGTCCACGATCTGCTGGCGCAGCTGCGATATATCAGCGTAACTGGTAACGGGAGGCGCTGCCGTGACGGCGGTATTTTCTGCTGCCTGGGCCTCTGACTGCCGCCTGCGCTCCTCCATGGCCCTGCGCTCTTCCAGTTCTTTTGCTTCTTCCTCCAGGGTCTTTCCGTACACAAACTCTTCCGACACCGTCACATATTCCGCAGCCACATAGCCCGCAGCGTCCCCGGCGTACTGCACCTTCAGCCAGTCCCCGCCGTCTTCCAGGATCTTTGCCCTCTCGCCGTTGTCGAGATATCCCACCCGGGACGCCTGGAGATCGGGCTCTTTTCGCACATTCAGCCGATCCGCTAACACGACGGCATACCGGGTCACATATTCGTCGATCACCGCCGCGGCGGCATCGCCGTAGAGGAAAAACTCCGCCTTGATATAGCCTTCCACGCTGCCGGACACGATCTGGAACCAGTCGCCGCCCTCCCCTTCCACGGTGGAAAGAACCTGGGCCACTGCGCCGTCATAGATTTTCCCCACCACTTCGCTCTCCGTATCAGGCTGGGTGCGCACGTTCACATAGCCGTTTACGTCCGCGATGGCAAGATCCGCGTATTCGCTCTCCGCCTCCGGCTCCTTTGCTTCTTCCTCTGTCTGTGCCTCTTTCGCTTCTTCTCCCGTTCCCTGTCCCAGGGCTGCTGCCGTCCCGGAAGAGACGCCCAGGGACAATTGCCCGGCGCCCAGACTGTCCAGAAAAAGCTGAAGACCTGCGCCGTCCTGCTCCCCGGGCAGACTTTCTGACTCTTTTGCTTCCAGGGCAGGCTGCTCCTCTCCCGCCGCCTGCAGCGTTTCGCCCCACTCCTGGCTTTCACTCTCCCCGGCCGGGACGTCTGTGGTCTTTGCCTGGGTGATCGCCGCCGCACAGCCGATTCCCGCCGCCAGCGCACAGACACAGGCCGCTGCGGCCACTCTGTATTTTATCATAGCTTATGGCCCTCTTTTTCTTTTGCCCGTCCTTTGCCGCACTGCCGCCGTTTTTCTTTCCGACGGTCCTGCCGCTGTCTTTTGTCTGATGACGCTGTCCATCATACCACATTTTCCCAGGAGACGCAAGTGAGGCGGCTCTCAGCCGCCCCACTGCCGTTTCCTATATCCTGCCTGTTAAGACCAGACCGTATGCAATCGCCTCACAACTCCCGCTTTTGGTAAAACGCAACGGATAAGCGCCAGGATAAGGCATAGACTCCTGCCCCAAAAAGCGCAAGGCCTGCCAGAAGCAGCTCCAGCGGAATGGAAACATCCGGAAAATTTCCCGCAAAAAGAGTCGTGACGAAGGAAAGGCCGCCAAAAAACAGACAGACCATCACGAGAGAAACGACTCTCCCCTTCTCGGTGCCGAACCGGAAGATCAGGGGCAGGCAGACCGCAGAAAAGAACAGGGAAAGGAAAAATATGGCGAACAGAACCGCGGCCAGCTGCTCTGGCTGGAAGGCGCCCTCCAGGCACATCCAGACCGTCTGCACGACGCCGGTCATCACCAGGACGGCAGACATGGCAAAAACGCCCATCAGATATTTGGCGGACACAATCTGTGCCTTTGTGTAAGGCAGAGTGCCGCTGTAATGCTGCCAGCCGCTGCGCTCGTCAAAGCTTAACAGGTTGATAGGTATCATCCCGCACAAAAGGCAGGGGTAAAACGAAAAAAACAGATTGTCTCTTTTGATGCAGGAGAGCACCAGAAAAACTACTGTGAGAAACAGATACATCCGGCAATACTTTTTCATCAGATACCAATCCTTTAAGAGCAGACCCTTCATCTATACCGCCTCCTTTGCCATGAACACGAACAGCTCCTCAATGCTGACAGGGCTTACCCTAATGCCCTCCGGCACATCATCCCTTGCCACCAGCGCCTGCACGCCGTAGGGATTTACCTTTTTGTATCTGACCACATCAGGCGCAAAGTCATGCAGTTCCTCCTCCGTGCAGGAGATCAGGCCGTATTCCGCAAGCAGTCTGTCCTTTTCCTCGCAGAGAATCAGTCTTCCCCTGTGCAGGAAGGCGATATAATCGCATAATTTCTCCAGGTCGCTGACGATATGGGACGAAATTAAAACCGCGTGCTCTTCCTGCCTGGTAAATTCCATGAGGATTTCTACCACCTCGTCCCGCGCCACCGGGTCAAGCCCCGACGTGGGTTCGTCCAGAATCAAAAGCTTTGCTCTGTGGGACAGGGCCACCGCGAAACCAAGTTTCATTTTCATGCCCCGGGAAAAATCCTGGAAGGGCTTGCCCTGGGGCAGAGACAGCTTTTGCAGCAGATCCCGGTAGGTATCCTGGCTCCAGTTTTTGAAGGTGTGTTTCATCACATTGCCCACCTGCACTGCGGTGAGACACTCCGGGATCCCGATATCGTCCAGGACGACGCCGATTTCTTCTTTGGCCAGCCTGATGTTCTCCCCGTTGTCTTTTCCAAACAGCTTGATGCTGCCGCCGTCCTTGTGGATGATGTCCAGAATCAGCTTGATGGTGGTGCTTTTCCCGGCGCCGTTTTCCCCCACCAGCCCCATGATGCAGCCTTCCGGAAGAACCAGATCCAGATGATCCAGCGTAAACCCGGCGTAAGCTTTTGTCAGTCCTTTGATCTCGATTGCATTCCTTGTGTTCATCCCTTTCCCTCCATCCCAAACTCCACCATCTCTGCGATATCCTGCCTGCTTAAGCCGCACGCTGCGGCAAGCTTTGCAATCGCCTCGATGTGTTCTTCTATCTTTTTGAGATTCTCCTCCCGCAGAAGCCCCACATTCATCGGCGCCACAAAGCATCCCTTCCCCGGCACCGTGTATAGGAACCCGTCTTTCTCCAGTTCCTCATACGCCCGCTTTGTGGTGATGAAACTGATCCGCAGATCCTTGGCCAGCCCGCGGATCGACGGCAGCATTTCATCTTCCTTTAAGGAGCCGTTTATGATCTGGCTTTTGATCTGGGAATAGATCTGGTCGTAGATCGGCGCACCGCTCTTGTTGTCGATCAAAATATACACGCATCCACCTCCCAACCGTAAATATTGTATATTCCGATTATATACAGTACATACAGATTTGTCAAGGGATTATCCAAAAATAAAAAGACGGCTGCAAACTTCTCGTTCATGGCCGCCTTTTAGCCCGGAATAAAGCTGTGCGGAATCTCCTCCGCCAGCTCATCTGCCTTTGCGATGGCGCCCTTCATACCCTTTGCCACCACAGCCGAGGCAATACCGATTCCTATTTCCCCTGCAGGACTGCACTTTTGAGCTGTTCCAGGGCTTTTTCTAAAGTTGCCCTTGGACAGGCCACATTAAACCGCTCAAACCCCTCCCCCGCTTTTCCAAAAATCGCCCCGCTGTCCAGCCACAAATTCGCCTTTTGCACAATCAGCCTTTCCAATTCGGGGCCGGATAATCCAAGCCCTCTGAAATCCACCCAGACAAGATAGGTGCCTTCCGGCTCCGTCATGGCAAGCTGCGGCAGTTCTCTCTCCAGATAGGCCTTCATGAACCGGATATTACCTGACACATACGCCATCATTGCCTCATACCAGTCGTCCCCATAGAGATATGCAGCCTCACAGGCAGTCAGCCCCATGGCGTTTAGCTGGCTGTATCCCGCTGCCGCAATCTGTTTTTTAAACTGTCTGCGGAGTGCGCCATTGGGAATCAGAATATTGGATACCTGCAGCCCTGCGAGGTTAAAGGTCTTTGCCGGGGAGGTACAGGTAACGGATATGTCTTCAAACTCCTTTCTCAGATTTGCAAACACGATATGCTTCCTGTTTCCCCACACAAAATCCTCATGAATCTCATCGCTCAAGACAATCACATGATGTTTCCGGCAGATTTCTCCTATCTTCAGCAGTTCTTCCTCTGTCCACACTCTTCCCACCGGATTGTGGGGGCTGCACAGCAGAAAGAGCGTTACTTTTTCCTCCGCTGCTTTTCTCTCAAAATCTTCAAAGTCAATATGGTACTTCCCGTCTTCTCCCAAAAGCAAATCGCTGCTGACCACTTTCCTGCCATTGTCCTGTATTACTTCCTGGAACGGATAATATACCGGCTGTTGGATCAAAACCCCGTCGCCCGCTTTCGTAAATGCTTTTACCGCCATGGCAAGCGCAAATACCACGCCAGGCGTTTTTACCAGCCAGTTTGCTTTGATTTCCCAGCCATGCCGCCTGTCCATCCATCCTGCCACAGCGTCAAAATAGCGGCCGCCGCTCTCGGTATAGCCAAAAATCCCATGTTCCGCCCTTTTTTGGATGGCGTCAATGATCTTTTCCGATGTCTTAAAGTCCATATCCGCCACCCAGAGAGGCAGGACGTTCTCCGGGAGTCCGCGCCGTACGGCAAAATCATATTTCAGGCAGTCGGTGCCTCTTCTTTCCACCGGCGTATCAAAATCGAATTTTTCTTCCCGCATACCATCATCCTCCCTATGCAAAAGATTCTATCGCCTGCTTGAAATCCGCAATCAGGTCGTTCTTGTCTTCAATGCCTGCGGAAAGCCGCAGGATTCGGTCTGTAAGCCCATTTTTGAGCCGCACCTCTTCCGGCACATCCGCATGGGTCTGCGTGACCGGGTAGGTCAGAAGCGTTTCCGTGCCGCCCAGGCTTTCCGCAAAAGGAATGAGTTTTGTAGATTTCAGAATATGAAGCGCCAGTTCCTTGCTTTCCACTTCAAACGTCAGCATACTGCCAAACCCGCTCGCCTGGTTTTTACATACTTCATATCCTCTGCTGCCCGGTATTCCCGGGTAGTAAACCTTTTTCACTCTTGGCTCGCCCAAAAGATATTCCGCCAGGGCCTTTGCGTTCTCCTGTGCTTTTTCCATGCGAAGCGGCAGTGTCTTGATCCCCCGGATGATCAGCCAGCTGTCAAAAGGCGAAAGCCCCGAACCCACAGTCTTGATCAGAAACCGGAGTTTGTCCGATATCTCCTTTGAATTTGTCACAAGAAAGCCTGCCAGCGTATCGTTGTGCCCGCCCAGGAACTTTGTGCCGCTATGGATGATCACATCCGCTCCCAGTTCAAAAGGCTTCTGGAAATAAGGGGACATAAATGTATTGTCTACGATCAGAAGAAGTCCATGTTCCTTTGCAATTTTTGATATCTTACGGATATCCACCACGTTCATCATCGGGTTTGTGGGCGTTTCAATGAAAACAGCCTTTGTGTTCTCCTGTATGTAATCCTCCACATTCTCCGCAGAACAATCTATATGGCTGAATAAAATACCATTCTTTTTATTCACATGATCAAACAGCCTGATGCTGCCGCCATACAGATCTGTGTCCGTGATCAGATGATCCCCTGGCTGGAACAGTTCCATCATTGCAGTGATGGCTGCCATCCCGGTGGAAAATGCCAATGCATCCACTCCGCCCTCCAGGGACGCCACGATCTTCTCTGCCTGCTGCCTCGTAGGATTCTGCAGCCTGCTGTAATCAAACCCCGTGCTCTTTCCCACTTCCGGGTGGGCATAGGTCGCCGTCTGATAGATCGGAAAGCTGATTGCTCCCGTTTTATCCTTGTCGTAATCCCTTCCATTTCCATAAACACATTTTGTTGCAAAGCCATATTCCATTGCTTTTCTCCTTCCTTTGCCCCATTGAAAAGAAGCCGGGTTTTGTTCTTGATTGCCTACCGTTCCTGTGATAAGATAAGTTTTGAGACAGCAAACCGCATGATATTGCATTTCGGAGGTAACCGCTTTGAAGATTTCCACTCGCGGAAG
Source organism: uncultured Acetatifactor sp. (assembly GCA_947594835.1). Taxonomy (GTDB): domain Bacteria; phylum Bacillota; class Clostridia; order Lachnospirales; family Lachnospiraceae; genus Acetatifactor. The sequence goes on from CANQEH010000003.1 coordinate 145,142, forward strand.
GTACGCTTTCCGCATGATGATAGACTTAGCGCAGCACTACAACGAGGGATTTATCGCGCTCAAAGATATATCCGCCAGACAGAATATTTCCAAAAAATACCTGGAACAGATCATCCCGTTTTTCAACCGCAGCAATCTGCTCCTGGCCAACAAAGGTCATATGGGCGGTTATCAGCTGGCAAGACGCCCGGATCAGATCACCGTCCGGGAAATCCTGGAAAGCGCGGAGGGCAGCCTCACCCCTGTCAGCTGCATGGATAACATCCCAAACCGATGCGCAAATGCGGATCACTGTATCGCCCTGCCTGTCTACCAGGGCCTTTATAAAGTCATACTTGACTACCTGAACGGCATCACGCTCTCCGACGTCATCCGCCAAAAAAATGACGGCTGCGAATACTATATCTGAGTTTGCTTTCCGGCCGATACTCCCCTACGGTGTGGGCGCATATTTCTTTAGGATCTGGATATATTCCTGCCCCATGATACTCAAAGGTATGTTCTTTCTTTTCACATATCCAATTGTCATATCATCAGATGTCTCAAAAGGAACAGAGACAAAATTCCCCCCATTCAAATCTCCGCAGATAATGCCAGAGCAAAGGGTATATCCATTCAACCCCACCATGAGATTCAGCATCGTGGCCCTGTCGTTCGCCTTGATTATCTGCTTATAATTCAATGTACTCAGCACTTCCTCCGCAAAATAAAAGGCATTCCTGTCTCCCTGTTCAAAAGACAGGCAGGGGTAAGGCTCCAATTCCTCAAAACTGATTTTCGTCCTGGCTGCCAAAGGATGCTTTCCGGAAAGATATACCGCGATGCCGCAGTCAAACAATGGGACAAATTCCAGTCTATTCTCTGTCATAATCTTGTTTAACGCTTTCCTGTTAAAATCATTCAGATACAGCACCCCGATTTCGCTGCGGCTGTCCCTGACATTCTCTATTACGTCGTAGGTCTTTGTCTCGTACACCGCCAGTTCAAATTCATTCATGGAAATCTTTTTTCCGAGTTCTATAAATGCCTCCACTGCAAAAGAATAATGCTGCATGGACACAGAAAACTTTTTCTTCCTGTTTTTGTCCCCTGTATAGCGTTCGCTGATCATTTGATTGATGTCAACGATCTGCCTTGCATAACTTAAAAACTCCTCCCCTTCTGCAGTGATCACAATCCCTTTATTCGAGCGGGTGAATATCTGGATATGTAATTCTTCTTCCAGATCCCTGATTGCGCCGGATAAAGCGGGCTGGGAGACAAACAATTCTGCTGCAGCCTTATTCATAGACTTTCGCTCTGCAACGATTACAACATAAACCAACTGGGATAAAGTCATTCCTGCGCCTCCATTTGCTTAGTATATCTATTAAATTGATAGGTTTTAAGCCTGTTTTTCATCAAGATATCTGTTCCCTTTTCTCAACTTCTTCGATTTACCATGAATAACACGATTATATCCTTCCTTTTTTTCTTTGCATAATACATATCTCTTGGGATTTGTTATAAGAAATAGTTATAGCAGTCTCAACCCCTGTGCAACAGGAATCTGTACTTTCTTTTTCCAAGTCCAGCGACTGATTCAACAAAGCCCCGGGCATAAGTTTTTTACTCATTTTGTCAATCTGCGGTTCATAAACTTGGGATTGATGTAAAGGAGATAGAAGCTTGCGACAGCAATGACAATAGCCATACCCACTAATCCCATTTCAAAGCGGATCGTAAGCAAACCAATTCCGGCTTGTACACAGCAATAGATCATTTCTATCTTTCTGTTTTTCCGCCTTTGAATCACATCCGATTCATACAGGTGGTTAGCGCACGCCCAAATGGAGGCCAGCAGCAATAATATCAGGGCAAAGAAAAATTCGCCGCTGTACAGCTCTTTGTTCTGAGCATCCGCATGGCGGAACAGGTAGATTGCCTGCGTCACAGCAATCAGAAAAGCCGCCTGCATCGTAATCGCAATTCTTGTGAGATTGGCGCGGAGGATCGGATTCGGTTTCCTTTTTTCCGTTGTCCGCTCTGATGTGGATTTCTTCGGATCCACAAGTTCAGACAATCCGATTCCAAAAACATCCGCCAGCCTGACAAGATTGCCTGCCGTTGGTTCAGATTGCCCCGTTTCCCATTTTGAAACCGCCTGGCGGCTTACGCCCAGCTGCTCTGCAACATATTCCTGGGATAGTTTCAGTTCTTCCCGCTTGTTTCTGATATTTTCACCCAGACTCATATCAAAACCTCCTTGTGCCTTTGGTGCCCTGATTGTACCCAAAAGCACAGTTGCGTTCCACCAACTAGATGTCAACCTGCAGTTGCAGGCTGATTTTTCCGTACAATGTTCTGCAAAAATTCACGCCCATTCTCCTGCCGCATTTCCGTGAAATTACAAAACCCTCTGTGCCACAACTACTGTATATTCATCTGTGTTATACGTAATTCCTGTTTCTGCGAAACCGTTCTTATGCCAAAAATGCTCGGCTTGTGGATTGCCCTTGACCCATCCCAATCGAATACCTGTCAGTCCATAGGCTTTCAAATAGGAACACAGGCTACGGATCATATCACTTCCGACCCCCATCCCTTGAACTGAGACATCTGTCATAAAAAATCCCCTCCAGGGCCCTTTCCATTTTGAGAATAAATCCGAAGAAGGCTTTTCCTTCATAAGTTCCATAACCTGATTCCCCAAAGCTTTTTCTGAAGCATTTTTTTAAGCTTTGGAGCTTTAGACGCTGAGCTTTGAAAATCATTGGCAAGAATGTCAATCATTGGTTTTACCCATATCCCATTTATAGCTGTACTTCCAAGATAAATAGATTACAGCCGTTTTAGCATCATATACTCATTTACAAAAGTGCCATCCTTCATCCGTATAGCATCCGGTTTTACCCCCGTAATGCGAAACCCCATTTTTTCATACAGTCTTCTTGCCCTGCTGTTTCCTTCTATAAAGTAAAGCTCGATTTGACGAACACCATCTCTTTTTTTCGCTATCTGAATCATTTCCTCAAACATTCTTGTTCCAATTCCAAGATCCCAATACTCCTGCAAAAGCGCAATTGCGACAGATGCCCTATGGCATTCTTTCATTCCGATACAAAAGGAAATCTGACAATTCCCGGCTATTTTGCCGTTCACGGTGCAGACGATCATCAATCGATTTTGATCGTGATTTATCTCATTCATGAAGGACTTCTCTTTTTCAAGAGAGAAATTTGCCCACTCCTCTGGCGACCTCAGTAAAAACTCCGTCTCACCAGACGCTTTGGTGATAAAATGAAGCATTTCTGCCGCATCCGCTTCGCAAGGACTCCGAAATAGTGCCTCCCGTCCATCTTTCAATTCAAACTTTGTTTCTTTGAAAACCACTATCTTTCGCCTCCAAAACTGCCAATTTTTCTTTGAGTATATCAAAAACACCTCTTGCTTTCAACCACACAAATACCATCCCCAACAATGCTATCTACACTGCAAAGTCGCACTTTTCAATTTTCCCTTTGCCTTGTATCAAGCTCTGCAAGATGATATCTATGTCCCTGCTGATTTTGATACAAACAGAAAAAGCCCTTACTTTTATGTGGTTATTGCTGCGCTGGCTGGCGGATGTAAACTGCTGCCAGAGTCTTGGGGTGTACGGGAAAACGAAAAATTAAAAGGTGTGCGGAAAATTAAAAAGTGTAGACCTGAAAGACACACTATGATACAAAGGGCACAATGCCATATTTGCGAAACAGCCTAATGAAAAACTGCTTGAGGTTATCAAGAACAGCCTTTTTCCGTACCTCATCGCTGTCTGCTCCATAAAATTTATATCTCCCAAACCGGTACACATCGTATCCAATCAAACTCATCTCCCGATGCGGCTTGACCATGTCGCTGTAGAGTTTGGGTCACGGTTTATCCTCTACGGCATAGTGTTGTTTTCCGTTAATTTCGATTACAACACGGTCTCGATGCGAGAATATCATGCAGAGCAGGCAAATCAATTCCCAGTTCATTTGGTGGTTACCTCTTTAAACGAAAACTTAGCGATTCAGCCATTCCTTTAGCCGAGTAAACATTTCTTCTTTATCTTTGACAGATATTGATCCGCTTTTATTCACTGCATAATGATGGCCGAACTCGCTATCAATATAAGTGCTTCCATTAACCATCACGGGTTTATCATATCTTGGCCTAACATGAATATGAAGATGAGGATTAGGTTCTGATTCTTTATAAAAACTATTCATCAGGCAACTCCAATTACATAAAGCAGCTCCTAAAACCGTCTTCAAACAGGTCTCTACTTTACAAATCAGATTGCGAAGATCTTCCCATTCATCATCTGTTAGCTCTGTCATTGAACCGCAGTGACGCTTCAAAACCAAGATACATCGCCCGATATAATCCTGTTCATCCGAAAGAAAAACAGACCAAAATGTACTCTCGTACACCTGAAACCGTTTATCTTCTTCAGAAAGATTGCACCAATCACAATTCTCCATTTTGCTTACCTACACAATCCCCGTCCAAATAGCAATGGGCCAAATATTTTCGCCACGGCGTCATGTATCGTTGCCGCCTCAAAAAAACGTGAAAAGGTAGTACCAACCCCTCTATCTGCATATATTGCCAGCACAACCGCTGGCAGAATATATTTTTTTATATCTATACCCCTTGTGCGCTTCAGCGCATATACCAGTCAATAGTTTGAAAATTCATTTTCAAACTTATACCCCCGGCGTACTTCGGCACGCATACATCTGAAAAGCTGGCAAAGAGGAAAGGAAAAACAGTAAAAACACTTAAGATAACTTTTTCTATCAGATTCAGAAAAGCACTTCCGGCTTAAGTATTGTCGGAAGTGCTTTGGCTACAATCTGAAAGCCCTGCTTTCGCAGAGGTTTTCCTGACGTTTTCTTTCAACTGCATCTGCAGTCTAGCCAGAATGCGGTAAACGTCAAACCCATTCAAAGCTCGTAAGGCGCTGTCCTCTGGCACAACACCTTATGTCAACGCATTGACTGACACTCAAGTTGCCCGTCTTTATTATGATATTACGACGGGCGCTAAAATACGTCAACCAAATTTTCCAGAGAAACACACCACGCAAGTATATTTTTTATATGGGCAAACTGTATCAATCAGTAAATTGGCAGCGTCCCCACATAGCAGAAATATATTTGTATTCCCATATCGAAGTTTTACCATATGTGTTGTTCTCCTAAAGCCTGATTTTTGCTTTGATTTCCTTCCCGCCAAGCGAAACTTTTATGATACAGACATTTTGTACCCTCACGCTTTCAGCTGGTTCATCCATCCGCGGCGCTGAAAAACGACGAGGGAAACGGCAAAGCGGATACTCTCCTCCAGGGACAGGGCGATATAGACCATGGGGATGGGCCAGTGGAACACGAAAGCTGAGAGGAGACCCAGAGGGACGCCGAAAAGCCAGGTTCCCATCAGGTCGATGGCCATGACGTAGGTGGTTTTTCCACCGCTGCGCAGGATACCGCTGCCGATGATCATATTCAGCACCTTGAAAGGCATGACCGCGGCGTAGGCAATGAGGATATCGACTGTCAGTTCCCGGATACCGGCCTCCACCTTGAAAATGCGCACATACCAGGGGCTGCCGTAAAGGACCACCACAGACAGCAGCAGGGAGCCCGCCAGGCCGTAGAAAAGGAGCTTTTTCGCCTCCTGATAAGCCGTCTCCCGATCCCCGTCGCCAAGGCGCTTGACTCAGGCCGCACATTGCTCCGATGGCCAGGGACTGCACGGGATTCGTCAGCGTCATGGCGGCGGTGGCGGCGGTGCCCAGGTGGCCGTAAATGCCCGCATACACGTTTTCGCCCAG
>CANQEH010000004.1 GCA_947594835.1 uncultured Acetatifactor sp.
CCTCGATGGCCTGGTAGATCACTTTATACAGCCTGACGTCTACGCCCTCCCGCTCTGCGGTCGCCTTTGCCGTTGCGTCCGGGCGCACGTTAAATCCGATGATAATCGCGTTGGACGCGCTTGCCAGAGTCACGTCCGACTCGTTGATGGCGCCCACGCCGCCGTGGATACACTTCACCACGACCTCCTCGTTGGACAGCTTTAACAGGGACTGCTTCACAGCCTCTACGCTTCCCTGTACGTCCGCCTTCACGATCAGGTTCAGCTCCTTTAAGCTGCCCTCCTTGATCTGGGAGAACAGATCGTCCAGGGACATTTTGGTTTTGGTCTCCTCCAGCTTGCGCTCCTTGTTCTGCGCCAGATAGGTGTCCGCGTAGGATTTTGCCGTCTTGTCGTTCTCGTGGGCCAGAAATACCTCTCCGGCGCTGGGCACATCGTTTAAGCCCAGGATTTCAACCGGCATGGAAGGCTCTGCCTCCTTGACTCTCCTGCCCTTGTCGTCGATCATGGCGCGCACTTTTCCGTGGCAGGCGCCTGCGGAGATAAAATCCCCCACGTGCAGCGTGCCTTTCTGTACCAGCACCGTTGCCACAGGCCCCCGTCCCTTGTCCAGTTCCGCCTCGATGACCAGGCCCCTTGCGCGGCGCTGGGGATTGGCCTTCAGCTCCAGAATATCCGCCGTCAGCAGGATGGTGTCCAGAAGCTTGTCGATCCCTTCGCCGGACTTGGCGGACACGGGCACAAACTCCGTGCTCCCGCCCCAGTCGGTGGCTACCAGCTCATACTCCGTCAGCTCCTGCTTGACCCTGTCCACGTTGGCGGAGGGCTTGTCGATCTTGTTCACCGCCACGATGATCTCAATGCCGGCGGCCTTGGCGTGGTTGATGGCCTCAATGGTCTGAGGCATCACGCCGTCGTCCGCCGCCACCACCAAAATGGCGATATCCGTAGCGTTCGCGCCGCGCATCCGCATGGCGGTAAAGGCTTCGTGTCCGGGCGTGTCCAGGAAAGTGATCTTGCGCCCGCCGACGTTCACAGTATATGCGCCGATGTGCTGGGTGATACCGCCCGCCTCTTTGTCGATGACATTGGTCTTCCGGATGGCGTCCAGAAGCGAGGTCTTACCGTGGTCTACATGGCCCATGACGCAGATTACGGGCGGCCTTTCCACCAGGGTGCTCTCCGCATCCTCTTCCTCCCTCAGAAGTTCCTCGATCACGTCTACCTTGACTTCCCTTTCACAGAGGATGTCGTACTCCATGGCGATGTTTTCCGCGTCCTCATAGGAAACCTCCTGATTGACGGTGACGATCTTGCCCTGTAAAAACAGCTTCTTCACAATGGCGGAGGGCTGCAGCTTCATCTTGTCCGCCAGATCTTTGATGGAGATGGTCTCGGGAAGGGCAATCACCTTGATGACCTCTTCGGCGGCCTCCTCTTTCTTCTTCTCCGGCTTGATAAACCTGCCGGGGCGGTTCTTTGCCGCCTCGTCCTCCTCGTAAATATGATCCTTCTTAGAGCGCTTATCCCGCTCCTGATTGCTGCTGCGCCGCTTTTCGTCTTCCCGGCGCTTTTCCGTATCCTTTGCCGGAGCGTCCCCGGCAAAGCCTTTCCCCGGTCTGGCATCCTTAAATCCAGCACCCGGCCCTCCATTTGGACGGCCGTCGCGCGGGCCACCTCCAAAACCGCGGCCGCCGCCCATGCCAGCGCCCGGGCCGCGCCGATCACCCGGATGCCCTTCCGCACCCGGCCTGCCGCTTCTCTGATAGCCGCTGCCCTGTCTGTCACCCTGCGGTCTTGCATTGCCGTTTCCTGCTCCTCTCCCCTGGAAAGAACCTCTCTCTGTCCTGGCGTTTCCCTGGTAGCCGCCCTGTACGCGGCCATCCCTGTTCCGATTCTCCGAAAAACGCCCTTCCCTCTGCCCTCTCTCCTGGGTCACACCAGCGCCCTGGGGCCGCTGTCTCTGCGCCTGTTCCGGCGCCTGTTCCGGCGCCTGTGCCCTGGCCTCTGTCCTGGCTTCCGGCCTTACCTGCGGCCTTGCCTCCGGCGCCGCCTGCTGTTCGGGGCGGGGCTTGGGCTGCTGATTCCTGGGAGGGACCATCTGCACGCTGGGAGTGGGAGAAGGGGGCGTCAGGGGCTTGATGGGGCGCACAGGCATCTGTCCTCTGCGGTCTGCGCTGTGCCCGCCGTGTCCCCCCTGGCTTCCCGGCCTGCCTCCCGGGCCGCCCTGGGGCCTTGCTCCCTGGCTGGGGCGCTGTCCGGGCATCTTGGAGTTCTGGGGATTGCTCACAAAGATGATCTTCTTTTTCTTCTTTGGCTGTTCTTCCCTGGAATTTTGGCTTCCCGCCGCCTCTTTTGGCTGCTGCGGCGCAGGCGCTTTCTCCGCGGCAGTCTCCTTTTCTGCGGGCTCTTTCCCAGGGGCTTCCTTCACAGCTGCCTCTCTGTCCGGCTCCCCTTTGGCGGAGGACGCCTTTGCCTTTCCAAACTTCTCCCGCACAAGCCGCGCCGCATCCTCCTCAATGGAACTCTGCGCCGCCTTCGCTTCTATGCCTTTCTCCTGCAAAAAGCTTAAGATTTCCCTGCTCTGCCTATCCAGCTCTTTTGCAAGCTCATGTACTTTGATTTTCGCCATGCTTTCCTCCATTTCTGCCGCCAGCGGCCATTCACTTCTCTTTCATCTGTGCGATGATCGCATCCGCCAGCCCGGCGTCGCACACGCCCACAGATGCCCGCAGATCTTTCCCGATGGCATGGCCCAGGGTCTCCTTTGTCCCAAAGACAAGCATCGGCACCTGATAAAAGGAACACTTATCGGTAAATACCTTTCTGGTATTTTCAGACGCATCCTCCGCCAGAATCACCAGCCTGGCAGTTTTGCCGCGGACGGCTTCCATCGTCTGAAATTCGCCGCTGACCAGATTGTGCCCTCTCATCGCAATCCCCAAAAGGGAATACACCTTATTCTGCTTCAAGCTCCTCAAACTCCCTCTCCAGACGTCCGTACACCTCGCCTGGGACAGCCATCTTAAAAGAGCGCTCCAGGCCCTTGTTTTTCTGGGCCCTCATAAGGCACTCCCTGCTCCTACAAACATATGCGCCCCTGCCGTTCTTTTTTCCTGTGACATCCAGACAGATCTCCCCGTCCGCTGTCTTCAGGATGCGCATCATTTCTTTCTTTCCCTTCATCTCGCCGCAGCCCACGCACTGCCGCAAAGGAATCTTTTTCGCCATAAGCCTTCCCGCTCCTTACATGGGATCCTGCTGACCGTCCCCCTCATAGCCTTCCAGATTCTGGCCGTCCTCCTGATAATCATCCCCGTCGTAGGGCTCGTACGTCCCATCCTCGTACCCGTCGTCCTCATACTCCCCGCCGTCGTACTCATCGTCCATGTAATCCTCGTAGCGGAAGCCCGGCGCATCCTTGGCCTGGGTCTCGGACTTGATGTCGATCTTATAGCCGGTGAGTCTGGCTGCCAGCCTGGCGTTCTGGCCCTCTTTGCCGATGGCTAAGGAGAGCTGGTAATCCGGCACCACCACCTTGGCGGTCTTCTCGTCGGGATCGGCAAACACCGCCACGATCTTTGCGGGAGAAAGGGCGTTCTGGATCAGGTTGCCGGGGTTTTCGTCCCAGTTGACGATGTCGATCTTTTCCCCCCGCAGCTCGTCCACGATGGCGTTTACCCTGGCGCCGTTTACGCCGACGCAGGCGCCCACCGCGTCCACATTGGGATTGTTGCTCCACACCGCGATCTTGGTGCGGCTGCCCGCCTCCCTGGCAATGCTCTTGATCTCCACTGTCCCGTCCTTGATCTCCGTCACTTCCGCTTCAAACAGGCGCTTTACCAGCTCCGGGTGGGTGCGGCTGACGCTGATGCGGGGGCCTTTGGGAGTGTTCTTTACCTCCAGGATGTAGACCTTGATGCGCTCCGTGGGCCGGAACACCTCGGTCTTGACCTGTTCGCTCTCGCTTAACATGGCGTCCGCCTTGCCTAAGTTGATGCTGATGTTTTTCCCCACATAGCGCTGCACCACTCCGGTGACAACATCCTTTTCCTTCTCATAATACTGGTTGTAGATAACGCTGCGCTCCTCCTCGCGGATCTTCTGGAGGATGACGTTCTTGGCGTTCTGGGTGGCGATGCGCCCAAACTCCTTGGACTGTATCTCGATGTGGATCATGTCGCCCACTTTTGCGTCCTGGGAGATCTTCCCCGCGTCCTCCAGGGAGATCTGCAGGCAGTCGTCCTCCACCTCCTCGGGGCTCTCCACCACTTCCTTTTCCGCGTACACCAGAAAATCACAGGTCTCCCTGTCGATTTCCACATGGACGTTGTCCGACTTCCCGAAGTGGTTTTTGCAGGCGGTCAGCAGAGAATTTTCAATGGCCTCAAAGAGCGTTTCCTTGCTGATCTCTTTCTCCTTCTCCAGGATATCCAGGGCTTCCATCAATTCCTTGTTCATCGTTTCCTCCATTCCGGCGCTTTGCCATCCTTGTCCCATATCGCTTCTGTCTAAAAATCTAAAGCCAGCCGGACCATTGCCAGTTCCGGTCTTACAAAACTCCTCTTCTTTTCCCCTTCCAGGATCGTCAGCGTCTCCGCGTCAAAGCTCTCCAAAATCCCCGCAAACTCTTTCTGCCCGTCCAGGGGCTTGTAGAGCTTTAGCTCCACCTGCTCTCCCAGCGCGGCGGCCAGGTGCTTGTCTTTCTTTAAGACACGGCCCAGCCCGGGGCTGCTGACCTCCAGAAAATAGGCGTCCGGGATCGGGTCTTTTTCATCCAGCGCATCCGACAGCGCCCGGCTCACCGTCTCACAGTCTTCTATGGTCACGCCGCCCGGCTTGTCGATGTAGGCCCGCAGATAATACTCCGCGCCCTCCTTCACATACTCCACATCGTAGACGGACACCCCGTTTGCCGCCGCAATGGGCGCAAGCAGCGCTTCTGCCTCCGACTCGTACTCTTCCCTTTTGGACATTCCATGCCTCCTTGCCGCCTACAACAAGAAAGAGTGGCACGCGCCACTCTTACTCTAGTAACCATCTGTAACAAATCAAGTATACCCTTAAATCCCAGGGCTGTCAAGCAGTTTTTCGTCCTCGTACTGAAAATAGTCGAAATCCGCCGGCTTTCTGCTGCCGCAGCCGCCGTTGTTGGCGTAAATCCCCACCATCGTCCCCGTATGGCGCTTGGGGTCGTCCGGCACGCCCTCGTCGGAGAGATAGACGCAGTCCTCCAGGCGGCCCACCATCTCCCAGTCCTTCCCGTCGTAACTGTAAAAAAAGGTGCGGGTCAGGTGATCCACTTCCACCTTCAGATACACAGGCGCCTCCCGGATGTTGTCCACCTGGGCCGCCAGCTCCTCCCCGTGGTTTCTGTTGATCACAAGCTGCAGCTTGCGCCCGCCCTCCCAGCACAGGGAACATCTTGCGTAGGTGGCGGTGCTGTAATAACAGGTCAGACCCGCCTGCTCCCCGTCCCGGTCGGGGTAAAATTCCAGCTTGGTCTGGGCCCGGTAGCACAGCTCCTGCTCCCGTCTGAGAAGCGTATTCTTGGCGCGGATCTCGTTTAACTGGCCGTCCCGGGTCCAGATGCGGAAGTGCCCCGGGCGCTCCGTCAGAGACCAGGAGCCGTTGTCCGGCGTCCGCACAAACTCCCACTCCAGATCCAGCTCCTCCCGGTCAAAATCATCGGACAGGTTCCGCTCAAACACACATTCCGGCAGATCCGGGGCCTCCTGGACCTGGCTGGGCCCCCGGCCGCCGTTTACGGTAAACCAGCCGTCCTGTGTCCATTCCACCGGGTCCAATGCCGTCTCCCGGCCCATAGTGGTGTGATTGCCCTGGTTGGGCCTGCCGCAGAGGTAGTAGCACCACCATTTTCCGTTCTGATCCTGCACCAGCTTCCCGTGGCCCGCCCGCTGGAGGGGCGCCTGCCTGTCCTGCTGGCGCATGACGGGGTTGTAGGGGGAGGCCTCGTAAGGCCCGTAGAGGGAAGCGCTGCGGGCCGCGTTGATGCCGTGGCCGTAGCCGGTGCCGCCCTCCGCCACCATGGCGTAATACCAGCCGTCCTTCCGGAACAGATGGGGCCCCTCGGGGCAGCGCTCTCCCGTGCCCGGCCACACTGTGCGCGCCTCCCCCGCCAGGCGCAGGGAGTCAGCCGACAGCGGCACTGCCCGGGCCCCCTTGGCGATGATCATGTAGCGGCTGCCGTCCTCATCCACAAAGTGGGAGGGGTCGATGTCGTCCACCTCCAGACACACCGGCTTGCTGTAAGGCCCCTGGGGCTGATCCGCTGTCATCACCAGCTGGCGGCGCATCACGTTGTTGCCCCGCTTACCGTCTGCGTTTAAGCGCAAGGTGGCAAACACATAGTACTTCCCGTCCACATAGGAGAGATCCGGCGCCCAGATGCCGTGGGAATCCTTACAGTCGCTTAAGTCCAGATAGGACGGGTCGGTGATGGCATGGCCGATGATATGCCAGTGCACCATATCCCGGGAATGGGAGATGGGGATGGCAGGAAAATACTGGAAACTGGAATTTGCCATATAAAAGTCATCTCCCACCCGGATGACGGAGGGGTCTGGGAAAAAACCCCGCTGTACTGGATTTTGATACGTTCTTCTACACATACCTGACCTCCACGCTTCCAAAGCTGGTTTCTCCCCGGATGGACAACACCGTGGCCCCCTGGGGGTTGCAGCGCCCTTTTTCCTTCACGCTGCCAAAAGCGGTCTCCGTGCTCAGTTCCACTCTCCAATCCGCAGGGACATAGAGGGTGGTCTTGCCAAAAGAGTTTTCCACGTCTACGCTGGCGCTTCCGTTTTGGAGCGCGGCGTCCGTAAAGTACAGATGCAGGGAGCCGAACGCATTTTCCGCGGACACATGGCCGATCTGTCCTGTCACATATTTTACCGACTCGCCAAAGACGTTTTTATAGGAGACGCTGCCGCCGTCCCGGCGCTCCTCGCTGACAGGTTTTTTCCCGTCATACCTGTGGCCGTTTATGGTCACCCACCCATGGCCACCCTTTTTTTCAAAGCCGGGAAACAAAAGCTTTAATCCCACTGTCCCCAGAAGCGCCGCCCCCAGCACCGGCCAGGGGGTGATGGACTCCAGCCCCAGCTGCTTGTCGTATGTGATGATCAGAAACGCTGCGGCAAATAAGATCTCGCCGAAACGCCTGCGCAGCAGCCCGTCTGCCAGAAGCGCCGCCAGACACAGGGTGACCAGGATGTTCCACACCCCGATCCCGCCCAGATAGCCGAGCCTTCCCGCCACCAGCGCCACCGCGCCCAAGAGAAACAGTACGCCCCAAAAGATATTTCTTGCCTGTCTTTTCATCCTTTCTCTCCTTCCGCCGCTTAAACGGCTCTTATACCTTGCCTTCAAAGCCCCAGCTTTTTCGCGTTGAGGCGCTCCGTCAGCGCCTTGTAGAAATTTCTGGACACCAGCGTCTTCTTGCCGCTTCCATAAAACTCTACCAGGCTGGAAGCGGTCAGGTTCCGCGTGATGGAATACACATGATCCAGATTCGCGATGGTGGATTTTGAGATCCTCATAAAGCTGCCCGGCAAAAGCTCCTCCAGCTCGTAGAGACGGTAGCCGCAGTCAAAAATCTGAGTGGCCGTATGGGCGCGGACTGCGCTGCCCTCCGTCTCAAAAAAGTAGATGTCTTCCAGGGGGACGTAGTACTCCGTCTCCCCGCCTGTCAGCGACAGGCACCGCTTTGCGCTGTTTTGTTTTGACAGGTAGTTCTGCAGGCCGACGACGGCGTCGTTCAGCGAGGCGCATCGGATGATGACCTCTTCCTCCGCCAGCCCTTCCTCGATCTCAATTTTCACCTTCATACAGGTTTCCTCCCGCCCTTTGGATGACCGGGCCGCTGCGTTGTATGATTCCAGTATAGCTCTTTTCCCAAAGCTGTAAAGGGCTTTTGCGCAAGAGGTCAGAATCGGGGGCTCACAGGTCATTTCCCTATTCCAAGAGGGTATACTGCATCCACTGGTACAAAAGCCTGCTGCCCTCGGTGATCTCCGGGGGAAGAAGCGCCCGGGCCACCAGTTTGGGCTCCGGATCTGCGCCGCTTTCTTCCGCCTCCGGGTCTGTGCGCTGTAAGTAGGCGTAATCGCCGTCGATGGCTGTGACAATATAAGTAAAGGTTTGCATAGGATGGCTCCTTTCGTGGTAGAATCTGCGGCGCTCCCCCAGACGCGAAATAAGGAGAAAAGCTCGTGGGAGCACGGCTTTTCTCCTTATCTTATCTGACTTGCGTCCGGCCGGAGACGGGCGTTACATCATCCCGCCCATGCCTGCGCCTGCGGGCATTGCAGGGGTTTCTTCTTTGATGTTTGCAACGACGCTCTCGGTGGTCAGCAGGGTGCTTGCCACGCTGGTTGCGTTCTGCAGGGCGCTTCTGGTCACCTTCACGGGATCCAGGATACCTGCCTGCACCATGTCCACATATTCCTCTTTCAGCACGTCAAACCCTACGCCGGGCGCAGACTCGCGCACCTTGTTGATGATGACGCTGCCCTCTAAGCCTGCGTTTGCAGCGATGTGGTAGAGAGGGGATTCCAGGGCCTTTAACACGATGGCAGCGCCTGTCTTCTCGTCGCCCTCCAGGGTTTCCGCCAGCTTTGCCACTTCCTTAGCGGCGTGGATATAAGCGGAACCGCCGCCGCAGATGATGCCTTCCTCCACTGCCGCACGGGTTGCCGCCAGGGCGTCCTCCATGCGCAGCTTCGCCTCTTTCATCTCGGTCTCGGTGGCAGCGCCCACACGGATCACTGCAACGCCGCCTGCCAGCTTCGCCAGTCTCTCCTGCAGCTTCTCTCTGTCAAAGTCGGAGGTGGTGTCCTCGATCTGCTTCTTGATCTGTGCGATGCGGGCCTGGATGGCTGCCTTGTCGCCCTCGCCGTCCACGATGACGGTGTTCTCTTTCTGTACCTTTACGGACTTTGCACGGCCCAGAAGGCTCATGTCCGCATCCTTTAACTCATAGCCAAGCTCGGAGCTGATCACGGTGCCGCCGGTGAGGATGGCGATATCCTGCAGCATATCCTTTCTCCTGTCGCCGTAGCCGGGAGCCTTCACAGCCACCACGTTGAAGGTGCCGCGCAGCTTGTTGACGATCAGGGTGGTCAGCGCTTCGCCCTCCACGTCCTCCGCAATGATTAAGAGCTTTGCGCCGGACTGTACGATCTGCTCCAACAGGGGCAGGATCTCCTGTATGTTGGAAATCTTCTTGTCGGTGATCAGGATATAAGGACTGTCCAGAGTCGCCTCCATCTTATCCATGTCGGTTGCCATGTAGGCGGAGATATATCCTCTGTCAAACTGCATTCCTTCTACCAGATCCAGCTCGGTCTGCATGGTCTTGGACTCCTCGATGGTAATTACGCCGTCCCTGCTGACCTTCTCCATGGCGTCTGCCACCAGCTGTCCCACAGCCTCATCCCCTGCGGAGATGGCTGCCACTCTGGCGATATGCTCTTTGCCGTTTACCTTCTGGCTCATCTTGGAGATGGCCTCCACGGAGCACTCCGTGGCCTTCTTCATACCCTTGCGCAGGATGATGGGATTTGCGCCTGCCGCCAGGTTCTTGATGCCTGCGTTCACCATCGCCTGTGCCAGAACGGTAGCGGTGGTGGTGCCATCGCCTGCCACGTCGTTGGTCTTGGTGGCAACTTCCTTCACAAGCTGTGCGCCCATGTTCTCAAAAGCGTCTGCCAGCTCGATCTCCTTTGCGATGGTCACGCCGTCGTTGGTAATCAGGGGTGCGCCGAAGGACTTATCCAGGACAACGTTTCTCCCTTTCGGCCCCAGGGTCACTCTCACGGTATCTGCCAGCTGGTTTACGCCGGACTCCAATGCTGCACGGGCTTCTGCGCCGTATTTGATCTCTTTAGCCATTTTATTCTGCCTCCATCCTTTTTGATTTGATTGGATTTTTTAATTCTCGATCACTGCCAGGATATCGCTCTGTCTCACCACGATATACTCCTGATCCTCCAGTTTTACCTCTGTCCCGGCATACTTGGAATAGATCACCTGGTCGCCAGTCTTGACTTCCATCTTCACTTCCTTGCCGTCCACCATGCCGCCGGGCCCTACTGCCAGCACCTCTGCCTGCTGGGGCTTCTCTTTGCTCTGGCCGGGAAGAACGATGCCTGATTTGGTGGTTTCTTCCGCTTCCAGCTGTTTCAATACGACTCTGTCACCTAAAGGTACTAACTTCATGGTAATTCCCTCCTGTTTCCTGTGTCTCTTTTTTGTTAGCACTCATTCTATTCGAGTGCTAACCACAAGACATATATTAGATTTATATGGAAGTCTTTGCAAGCATATCCGCGGCTGATAAAATTTATTTTTCTCTTGTTTTATCATTATATCTCTTTTTTTCTTCCATTTTCATACATAAATGGTAAAAACAAGATTTTATAATTCCTTTATAAATCCTTTCTCCTTTCGTTATTTTTCGCGCCAGGACAGGGCCAGGACAGGCTCCTCCGGCGGCCGGGAAACAGCAAAAGCGCCGGGTGCTTTCCGCCCCGGCGCCGGATTTTTCAGGCCCATCGCCTGTTCCCTGTTCTTCGTCCCTTATTGCTGATGCCCTGTCCCGTCTCACTTGATCTGGCTGTTGAAGACGGATGCGCTTCCGATCCTCGCGATGCTGTACTGCTCCTTTTTGCTGGACAGGCTCCCCCGGATGGTGGGCACCGCGCCGAGCAGCAAAAAGAGATAGAGCAGAATCAGATTAAAGAAATATACGGCCTTGTCGATATATTCCTCCGACAGAAGCCAGGGGATGAGGCGATACATCTCCAGCACGTTGAACTCTTCCACTTCCCTCTGCAGGGAAATGGCCCAGTCCAGCCTGTCCCCCACATAGGTCATAATCAGCATGATGATCACGCTGACCACAATACCCCGCCTGGTCAGCTTCCCGCCCAGGAGCTCATATCCCTTCAGCACGCCCACCGCCATGACCACGCCAGAGAGCGCGGCCACATAGCCCATCTGGCTAAGCAGGATCACACAGACCACGCCCAGCAGGGAGCCAAGCAGCGCTCCCACGATGCCCGCCGCCAGGTTTTCCTTTTTGGAGTCCCGCTTGAACCCTTCGTTCTGGAAGGATGTGCGCACGACGCCCTCGCAGTCGGGACACAGGTGCATATACTGGCCTCCCGCCCGGTAGCCTCCCACTTCCTCCACCGTTTTCCCGCAATTGCTGCAGCAGGGGGCAAAGCCTTTCTCCCGCATAAAGGACAGCAGGACGCCCAGCACCTCCGTCAGGGCCTCCTTGCGCTTTTCCTGGTTCCTGATCCCCTTCATGGTGACCACAAGGTTATTTCCCGTCTGCTGGAGGGAAACAATATTTTTCGATTTCTTTCGGAAAGCGACGGCCTCATTCTTTGCCAGGGCCGTTTCCCGCTTTGCCGCGGTGTGGATGGTAAGGGCAAAGGGCGCCTTTGCATACAGCTGGTGGGCATACACCAGAATATCGTACCCGCCCTGATTCCCGTAGACCACGTTGTTTACCAGATCGAAACGAAGCCCTGATGCCGCGGCCAGCGCCTCATAGCCTTCACTCAGCTTGCTCATACTTATCACCCCTCACGCTTTCCGTATTTCAGCACTTGATCTCCAGGTAACCGAGGAGCTTGCTCATGTCATATTCCGTCAGAACGCCCAGGTTGGAGTCGTAAAATTTCCCGTCGTAGTGCACCAGATAGTGGCAGAACCGCCCCATCTTTTCCATCATGATGCAGCACTTGGGCAGCACCGCTTCCCTGCCCTCGGTGTACACGATGATATCCGAGTGGTCGATGCCGTAGTAGTTTAAGGCCGATATCACCCTGCCCATGGTGGCCTGCCACTCCCTGCAGTCCATCACGCTGATGACTTCCGCGATGGTGACGCCCGCCAGCATTGCCACGCAGGACTGCCCGCACAGCCCGTCCTCCGGCTGGATAATGACATTCATGCTGTCGATCTTGCGGATGGGATGCTCAAAGCTGTAAGGGCTGTTCTGATCCATGCGGATCAGGGAGCCGTTTACATGGAGCAGGATCTTGTGGGGCACGTCCAGCTCTGCCGTCACAGGCTCGGCGTTGGAGATATGTATCTCGTACTTGCCCTTCTCCTGGGGCAGCAGCTCGCACTCGATGATCTTGTTGTCCAGCACCAGATCGGCCTGGATCACGTCCCGCTGCTTGCAGACCTCCCAGATGTTAAAGGGGATCTGGATCACATACCCGCCTTCGCTTTTTTCCAGTTTGGATTCAAAAAAATACCTCATGCTTACCCTCCATGCTGCGACTGTTTTTGAGTAGATGCAGATTTTTGCGCAGCACAAAACCCGCAGAGGATACCGCATTGCCGCAGGGAGCAGGCCAGACAAAAAAAGCCGCTGCCCGGCGGCAGGCCAGAATCAATTCTCTATGCCCAATATTTTAACACATACCGCACACTCTTTTCAAGAAAGATGCCCCTGAAAATTACAAATTACAAACAAATATTTACAGATGAAATTATCTGGCGGGACGACGCGCCTGGGAAGGGGAGATGCCGTAGCGCTTTTTGAACAGCTTGCTGAAATGATAGGCGTCCTCATACCCCACCGCAGCCGCCACCTCCTGGATGCTGCCTGTGAAACCGCTCTCCAAAAGCTCCTTTGCCTTCTCCAGCCGGATGTCGATGAGATGGCGGATCGGCGTATCCCCCACCTCGCTCTTAAAGATCTTGGAGAGATAAAAAGGGCTCAGGTACATATTTTCTGCGATCTGATCCAGGGAGATCTTCTCGCTGTAATGAGTCTCGAAATAGCTTAAGATCTGCGCCACCACATACTTTTTGTTGGCGGATTCAAAGGCGCAGCCCCTGGGGCGCTCCATGGGCTGGCACTGCCCGCGCATCACCAGAAGGATCATCTGCATCAGGTACGCCTTCAGCATGGAGTAGCGCCCCGGCCTGCAGACCTCGTTTTCCTCCTGCATGGAAGCGCAGAGATTGTACAGCTTCCTGCGCAGCTCCCCCTGGGTGTGGAGCAGAAACTCCCCTCCGGGCAGGGGCAGGGCGTTGGGAGAAAGCCCCGGAAACTGCACGTCGGAAAACCCCACGAAAAATTCCGTGGCGGGCAGCAAAAGATCCGGGCAGAAGAGCGCTTTGTGGCGGACGCCCGCATTAAACAGCAGAAGATCCCCCTCTTTGACGGCAAACTGCTCCCCCTCCACCAGGTAGCGGCCCTCCCCCGACAGCACGAAGGCCATCTCCGCGTGGTCGTGGCTGTGGTAGGAATCTTCACATTTCCGGCTGCTGCGGGTTCCCCGCCAGGTAAACAGGAAGGTGGGATCCAATGTATTGCAAAATCCGCTTAAATTGTCACTGTTTTCCATATTTTCTATTCCCATGCGCCCCAAAAACAACCTGCCTCTTTTTGGGGCACTCTGGCCTTTCTGAGTCCATTTTACCTTTTTTTCTCCAGAAAGTCACCTTTTTTTCAGAGCAAAATTCTCCATCAAGGAAACAAGATACTCCATTTTCTTTTCCTGCCCCGCGGATAAAATGGAAGGTAACCTTCACAGCCGACCCGGAACGGGCGGGAGTTTCCTGTGAAGGGGGAGGAGTTAGTCATGACGCCATTAAAATGGTTTTTGCCGTTTCTCAAAAAATACCGCCGCCTGATGGCCATCGGCATTGTGCTGACCACCGTCATCGCGGCGCTCTCCATCGTCAACCCTCTGATATCGGGCGTGATCGTGGACGACGTGATCACGGCGGGCAATTACGCGCTGCTGCCCAGGCTGATCCTGTGCCTGTTTCTGGTGACGCTTGTCACCAGCATCCTGCGCTTTGTCTACCAGCTTGTCTTCGAGACCGCCTCCCAGGGCACCCTGTACGATATGCGCGCCCAGGTATACCGCAAGCTTCTGGAGGAAGACTTCGACTTCTACAACCGCAAGCGCACCGGGGATCTGATGAGCCGCCAGACGGGCGACATGGACGCCATCCGGCATTTCGTAGCATATGTTATTTATGTGGTCTATCAAAATGTCCTGCTCTTTGTCTTCGCCCTGTGCATGATCTTTACGGTAAACGGGAAGCTGGCCCTGTGTATGCTCACGGTGCTGCCCTTCACCGCCCTGTCCACCTACCGCCAGTCCAGGGAGGTGCGCCCTGCCTTCCAGAGAAACCGCAACTGTTTCTCCTCCTTAAACGCCTTCGTCCAGGAGAACGTCAGCGGCAACCGGGTGGTGAAAGCCTTTGCCAAGGAAGACTTTGAAAAAGAAAAGTTCCAGGTGGAAAACGACCGATTCCGGGACGCGCAGATCAGCGCCTCCCGCATCTGGATGAAATATGTTCCCATCTTTGAGATCCTCTCCTATGCCCTCACTGTGGTGCTTATGATCTACGGCGGGTATATGGTCATCCAGGGGGAGATCACCTTAGGCGACCTGGTGAAGGTAAACGGCTACCTCTGGATGCTGAATATGCCCCTGCGCATGGCGGGCTGGTGGGTCAACGATATCCAGAACTTCGCCACCTCCGTGGAAAAGATCTACGCCACTTACAGTGAGGAGCCGAAGGTCAGGACGCCCCGCATCGACGAAACCCGCGAAAAAATCCGGGGTGAGGTGGAATTTCGCAGCGTCTCCTACCAGGCGGAAGGGGAGGACATCGTGACGGACATCAGCTTCCACGTCCGTCCGGGCCAGACCGTGGGGATCATCGGCTCCACAGGCGCGGGCAAGTCCACCCTGATGAACCTGCTTTGCCGCTTTTACGACGCCACCTCCGGGCAGGTGCTGGTGGACGGGCAGGATGTGCGCCAGATGGATCTCTATCACCTGCGGGACAGCATCGGGATGGCCATGCAGGACGTGTTCCTGTTCTCGGACACCATCGAGGGCAACATCGCCTACGGCAGGCCGGACTGCAGCTTTGAGTCGGTCAGACAGGCCGCCATCAGGGCGGATGCCAACCATTTCATCAAGGCCATGCCCCAGGGCTACGACACCATCGTGGGCGAGCGGGGAGTGGGACTCTCCGGCGGCCAGAAGCAGCGCATCTCCCTGGCCAGGGCGCTGTTGAAGGATCCCTCCATCCTGATCTTAGACGACACCACCTCCGCCGTGGACATGGAGACGGAAAGCTACATACAGAGCCAGTTAAAAGCCCTGCAGAACAAGTGCACGGTGTTCATCATCGCCTACCGCATTTCTTCTATTAAGGACGCCGATTTTATCCTGGTCATGGATCAGGGGCGCATCATCGAACAGGGCACCCACGAGGAGCTGGTGGCCAGGGGCGGCTACTACGCCAAGGCGTTCCGCAGCCAGTACGGGGAGATTCCCTATGCGCTGCTTCAGGAAAAGAACGCAAAATAGACCAGACCAAGAAAAGGAAAGGGCATTGCCATGGCAAGAAACAGATACGATATGGACGAAGTGCTGGAAGACAGCTTTGACGTCGGCCAGCTGAAACGTCTGGCCCACTACATTTCTCCCTATAAACATAAAATGACAGGTGTTATCATCCTGATGCTGACGGCCTCCGGCCTCACCATGATGGTGCCTATCTTCTTCCAGCGGATCATGGACATCTACATCCCCGCCCGGGATATGAGGGGCATCGTCATCACCGGCCTGCTCACCCTGGCGGTGGCCTGCTACTCCGCGGTGGCCATGCGCTTTAAGATCAAGACCATGAGCGTCATCGGCCAGAACATCATCCACGCCATCCGCACGGATATTTTCAACCATCTCCAGGAGCTGCCCTTCTCCTACTACGACGACCGCCCCCACGGCAAGATCCAGGTGCGGGTGGTCAACTATGTCAACAGCTTAAGCGACCTGTTGAGCAACGGCATCGTCAACACCATCACCGACCTGTGCAACCTGTTGTTCATCATTCTCTTTATGCTCTTCTGCGATGTCCGGCTGACCCTGGTCTGCCTCTGCGGGCTGCCCCTTCTGGCGGCGGTGGTGGTCTTCATCAAGCGCAAGCAGCGCCGGGCCTGGCAGATCCAGTCCAACAAGCAGAGCAACTTAAACGCCTACATCGCGGAGAGCATCAACGGCATCCGGGTGACCCAGTCCTTCGTGCGGGAAAACGAGAACACGGATATCTTCAATAATTTGAGCGGCAGCTACCGCAAGGCATGGATGCGGGCGGTGACGTTCAACTTTATCATGGGCCCCAGCGTGGACATGATCTCCTGTATCACCACCTCCTTCCTCTATGTGCTGGGCATCCGCTGGATCCTGGCCCCGGACGCCACGCTGACCGTTGGCGTGCTGGTCGCCTTTACCGCGTACGTCAGCCGCTTCTGGGCGCCCATCAACACCCTGGCGGGCTTTTACAACTCCCTGCTCACCGCCATCTCCTATCTGGAGCGCATCTTTGAGACCATCGACGAGCCCGTTCTGGTCAAGGATGCGGAGGGCGCCGTGGAGATGCCGCCGATCAAGGGGGAAGTGGAATTCCGGGACGTCTGTTTCAGCTATGAGGAGGGCCGCCGTATCTTAGACCACATCAGCTTCACGGCTGCGCCGGGCGTCACCTACGCCTTTGTGGGGCCCACCGGCGCGGGAAAGACCACCATCGTCAACCTGATCAGCCGCTTCTACAACGTAGATTCCGGCCAGATTCTCATCGACGGCACGGATATCGCCGGGGTGACCATCCGCTCCCTGCGCACCCAGATGGGCGTGATGATGCAGGACAGCTTCATCTTCTCCGGCACCATCATGGATAACATACGTTACGGAAACCGGGAGGCCACCGACGAGCAGGTGATCGCCGCCGCAAAGACCGTCTGCGCCCACGAGTTCATCTCCCAGATGGAAAACGGCTACTACACGGAGGTCAACGAGCGCGGGAGCAGGCTCTCCGCGGGGCAGAGACAGCTGATCTCCTTCGCCCGGGCCCTGCTGGCGGATCCCAGGATCTTAATTCTGGACGAGGCCACCTCCAGCATCGACACGGAGACGGAACTGCTGCTCCAGAAGGGGTTAAACGAGCTTTTAAAGGGACGCACCTCCTTCATCATCGCCCACCGCCTCTCCACCATCCAGAACGCCGACTGCATCATGTACATCGACAAGGGCGGCATTCTGGAGCGGGGCACCCACGAAGAACTTTTATCCCAAAAAGGGGCCTACTACGAGCTGTATATGTCCCAGTATGATTTTCTGGCGTAAGCTGCTGCAGGGGAGTCTAAAAAGATCCGGGAACGACCGTCCTCAGACGTCCGTCTCCTCCAGCCGCCCGTCCCGGATCCTGTACACCTTGTGGCAGAGCGCAGCCAGCTCCCGGCTGTTGTGGGCGGTCAAAAGGATCGTGACGCCCTCCCCTTCGTTTTTCTCCTTTAACAGCCCGATCAGCTCCGCTACGCCCTCCGCGTCCACGGATTCAAAGGGTTCGTCCAGGATCAGGAGCCTGGGATCCTCCATCAGCGCCTGGGCCATGGCAAGCCGCTGCTTCATTCCCAGGGAATACTTCTCCACCCTGGTCTTTCGCCCGGGATCCAGCCCCACCTGGGCCATCTGCTCCCTTAACCGGGCCTTTGACGCCTTTCCGCGGATCTGCGCCAGAAGCTCCAGATTGCGAAAGCCTGTCTCCCCCGGCAGAAAACCGGAGGCGTCCAGAATCACCCCGATTCCATCCGGGAACCTCCCCTTCTTTATCCTTTCCCCGTCCACCCAGATCTCGCCGCCATCCGGCCTGGCCAGTCCGCAGATCATCTTAAACAGCACGCTCTTTCCCTTGCCGTTTGGCCCTGTCAGCCCGCAGATCTGTCCCCTGGGAATCTGTAAGTTACAGTCTGTGAACAGGACATTCTTTTGATACGCCTTCCGCACATGGCGAAGCTCCACCATGAGCCCCTCTCCCGCCCGATCTTCCATTGGCCCACCTTCCTTTCTGCGTCTTTTTGCTTTGCACGCCTTGCGTTTCCCTGGCTTTCCCTGCGTTTCCCGCCAGGCAGGCTCACCCTGCCCGCCTGTGCTGTTCAAAAACGTAATCCCTGTGCCTTTCCAGCCAGAGGGCGACGCCAAAAAGCACCGCCAGCACGGCCAGCCAGTACTGCCAGAAAAAGCGGTAATCTGCCCGCTCCACCGCCGCCAGGACGCCGAGCCCGTTGACTGTCTGTTTCCCGGGCAGATGATAGGCCAGCGTGTAGGCGATGCTTCCCCAGGGGCTGAGCAAAACCAAACGGGTGTTATAATTTAACACCGCCCCGCGGGTCGCCAGGGGGAGCAGCATGGTACAGAAAAATTCCAGCCCCGCGCTGCGAAACAGCCTGTGGAAGATCTCCCGCAGCAGCAGGATGGCCATCATGTAAGATGCGATATTCAGCAATTGACAGCAGGCCACCCGGCCAATGCTTCCCGCCAGGGGATACAGTCTCTCCCGGGCCTGGATCCTCTGGCCCCAGACAAGCAGGATCCCTGCCTGCACAAGCAATCCAAAGCTTCCTGCCGTCATCATCACCCCCAGCCTGACCGCCAGCGCCCCGCCCCGGCTTTTCTGGCGCAGAAGCACGGGATATCGATCGCCCCCGCCGTCCCTGGCCGCGGTAAAGGCTAAGAGCAGGAAAGGAAAGATCATCAGCACATGATTGGGATCATTCAGCACCCAGACCAAAAGCTCCGCCCCTCCCGCCCCGGGGTGCGCCAGGCCAAACCCATAGCGGCAGGCGGCACAGACGAAGGGGGAAAGGGCCAGCCACAGCGCTGCCCGGATGCCATACCTGCCGTTTGCGGCTTCCGCCCTAAGCCTTCTCAGCATACCTGTCACCTCCCAGGAACAGCCCGATCCCCAAACCAAACAGGAGAAATACATAAAGCCCGTGATGCCATAGGGGCATCATCCCAAGCATCGGCAGCGTGAGCCCATTCCACGAATAGGAGGCAAAAAACCTGCGGGCCAGAAAATTGTCCACCGCCAGTTCGGTGAACATTCCAAACCCCATCGGCGCCATCACCGCCAGATACCGATTTCTCGCCACGGCGCTGACCCCCAGGGCAAACACTGCAAAGGCGGCCGCCACCAGCATCTGGTTTCCCAGGTACAAAAGAACCAAAAGGGTGGGATGCTCCAGAAGAGGCGGCAGATTTTCCCCGATTTTATGCCACACCCAGGATCCCCCGGATCCGTCGGCTTCCCCCATCCCCCAGGTCTGGCCCGCCCCCATCCAAAGGCTCACAGGAAGCCAGCACAGAAAGGGGATGCAGGCTGCCCCGGCCCCCGAGGCCGCTACTGCCAGCAGCTTTGAGCGCCGATAAGCGCTGCCGGATGCCTTTAACACCATCAAGACCCGGTATCCGCTGTCCCGCTCCCTCCGATAGGACAGCGCATAGGGCAGCACGGCTCCTATGGGCAGGAAAAAGCTTATGATCCCTTCGTAATATCCCGCCGCCTTCAACTGCTTCTCCTGCCAGGCTCCCGCCGAAAAGCTGCCCGTCCCGGCCAGGAAACGAAACTCGATTTCCGCAGAATACAGATAGGTAAAAAACAGCAACAGGCTTGCCGCCCAGAACATTTTGGAACAGAAGACCTGCTTTAACTGCGCGGCCAGGATCCCCCAGCCTCTCTTGCCCGCCGCCATACCGTTTATCCCCCGTTCCTTAGGCGCTTCCCTGGCGCACCAGCTCCGTCAGCGCCTCCCGGCTGTCACACCCGGTCTTTTCCAGAATATGGGTCATGTGTTTTTTGACCGTGGCGTCGGAAATATACAGCGTCTGCCCGATCTCCTTGTTGGCCAGCCCAAGACATACCAGCCGTGCCACCTCCGCCTCCCTGTCCGTAAGCCCCATGGCCCGGAGCCTGAAATACACGGTCTGGGCGTCCTCCAGCCCGTCTTCCCCCTCCGGCGCCTCCTCCATAAAAGAGACCGTCATGTTTTCCAGCTTCACCCGGACCGGCAGCGCCACCAGGGAAAAAATCCCCGTGTAGAGCACCGTCAGAAGAATCAGAGACAGGTAAGGGCCCAGGATCCGGGAAGGCTCCTCCATGCGGTACAGGCCGTTCACCAGATACACCGTCACCCCCAGCAGTCCTTCCAGTGCCGAAATCCGCCTTGCCGCTTCCATGGCTTTTGCCGCCTTCTGAAGTTCCATCCGGGTGACGTCCTTCCTGGGGTAGAACACCAGCCGGAATCCATTGCCAAAATCCTTTAAGAGCCCCACAGCCCACATCAGGAACAAAAACACCGCTGCCAGGCATCCGGCAAGCCCCAGATCCAGATACCGGTACAGCCCGGAAACTCCCCCCGCCGCCGCTGCCGCCAGCGCCGCTCCCCCAGCAGACAGCCCGACCAATAGAAGCGTCAGCCTGTTCCCTGCAATCTTCCGTATCTGCTTCATCCACCTTCCCATACTTTCCATATTTTCCTCCCTTTCTGCCCCTGACACTGGCACTGCCCCTGCCCTTCGGATACACTCTCATGCTATCACAGCTGCGCTGTCTTTTCCATACCACCCAGACAAAGAGGAGGTAGTATTTTCATACTACCTCCTCTGAACCGCTCCGTGGACATCCCGCCCCGGGAGCGCTCTCTGGTTTCCTCTTTGTTGTATTGTGCTCAGATCCCTAAGACCAGTGTCGCCACCCGGAAATACACCAGCAGGGACAGGGCGTCCACAATGGTGGTGATAAAGGGGCTTGCCATCACCGCCGGGTCAAAGCCCAGCCGCTTTGCCCCCACCGGGAGCAGGCATCCCACCAGCATGGCCATCAGCACCGCCGCCACCAGGGTCAGGCACACCGTCAGGGCAACAGCCGCCCCTACCTGGTCAAACAGCATCAGCTTGGCAAAATTAGTCGCCGCCAGCGTCAGGCCGCACAGCACTGCCACCCGGATCTCCTTCCAGATCACTCTTGGCACATCCCGGTATCCGATCTCCCCCAGGGAAAGGCCGCGGATAATGGTCACGCTGGCCTGGCCTCCGGCATTTCCCCCGGTATCCATCAGCATAGGGATAAAAACCGTCAGCGCCGTGCACACGCTCAGCGCCTCCTCAAAAGAAGCAATGATGGCCCCGGTAAAGGTGGCGGACACCATCAAGAGCAACAGCCAGGGAATCCTCTTCTGGTAGGTCTCCATCACGGAAGTCCGCATATAAGGCTTATCGCTGGGGACGATAGCCGCCATCTTCTCCATGTCCTCCGTGGTCTCTTCTTCCATGATATCCACGATATCGTCCACGGTGATGATCCCCACCATCCGATTCTCGTTGTCCACCACCGGCATGGCGGTAAAGTCGTACTTTTTAAATTGAGCCGCCACCTGCTCCTGATCCATCAGCGTGTTGATGGAGATGACGTTTTCGTGCATGATATCGCTGATGACCTCGTCCGGGCCGCTGAGCAGCAGATACCGCAGGGCTACTGTGCCCACCAACCTCCGCTTGGGATCCAGCACATAACAGATATTGATGGTCTCGCTGTCCAGCCCCACCTCACGGATCCGCTGGATGGCCTCCGCCACCGTAACATTTTCCTTTAAGGCCACATACTCCACCGTCATGATGCTGCCGGCAGAGTCCTCCGGGTAGCGCAGCAGGTGATTGATGGCCTGCCTGGTGTCCGGCTTGGCATTTTCCAGCAGTTTGTCCACCACGTTGGCAGGCATTTCCTCCAGCAAATCCGCCGCATCGTCCGCCATCAGGTTGTCGATGACGGTAGCCGCCTCCCTGTCGGAGAGGGAGGTGATGATCAGCTGCTGGCTGTCCACCTCCAGATAAGAAAACACATCCGCCGCCAGATCCTTTGGCAGGATGCGGAACACCTTTAACAGGGCCTCCTCGTCCAGCTGCTCCATCAGGGACGCAATATCCGCTTCATTCATCTCCCCCAGGAACTGACGCAGCCCGGTGTATTGCTTGGTGTCAAGAAGCGCAAGAAGCTCCTGTAGTTCTCTCTTCTCCATATCCATAGCATTTCTCCTTATGTGGTTTTACAGACGTCAGGGACAGAGCCGCCCGGCTCTTCCTACTTCGGACAGGAACAGGGCTTTCCGCCGTTTTTGTCTTCATAAAACCACCTCCCCTCAAATGCTATGTTACTTTCATTCTAGTCTCCGGCCCGCTCTTTGTCAAGAAAGGAAAGCGCTTTTCCCCTGCGCACCTGGGCCCTGCCCCCGGTGGCCTCCACAATTTTTTGCCGCAGCCCTTCCTCCTGTTCCCAGCCCACCAGGAGCCGGAGCCTGACCTTCTCCCCGTATTCGCTGGAAACCGGCTCTATCCCGGCGTTTCCCATCAGGGACAGCACTTTTCCCACGCCGTTGTAATCCGTCTCCACCTCCAGCTCATAGCCGGAGCGCATCCAGCCCAGCTTACAGTGGGCAAGCCCCTCCTGCACCGCCCGGGTGTAGGCCCGCACCAGCCCCCCTGTGCCTAACAGAACGCCGCCAAAGTACCGGGTCACCACCACCGCCGCGTCGCGGACGCCCTGCCCGGTCAGCACCTCCAGCATGGGCCGCCCGGCAGTGCCCCCCGGCTCCCCGTCGTCGCTGCAGCGGCTCACTTCCCCCCTTGGCCCGATACAGAACGCAGAACAATTGTGCCTGGCGTCCCAGTACTTCTTCTTCATCTCCTCGATGAAACGAACCGCCTCCTCCTCGCTTGCGCAGGGCCGCAGAGTGGCGATAAAGCGTGATTTCTTTTCCTCATATTCCCCCTGGCCGCCCTCTAAGAGGACGCGGTAGGGTTCGGCGTGTCTTTCGGTCATGACGGTGCCTCCTGACATTTCTTCATCTTATAATTTCTTCCTTTTAAATTTCTTCCCCTTAAAATTCTTAAATTTCTGAATCTTGCAGGAATTGCTTTATTTACCTTCCGTTTTTTGGTATAATAGACTGTAAAAATGTAATCGTCTCTTTGACGGAATGCAGAAAGGGATCTTTTATGAATTATAGCAAAAGCGGTGTCCGCGCACAACAGCGGGCTTTAAACTCTAAACTGACCAAGCTGGAACGGAAGTTTCTCCTCAGTCTGGTAAAGCTGGCGCTGGTTGCTGCGGCAGGGCTGTGCATCTGCGGCGTGGCCGCGGGCCTGGGTGTTTTTAAGGGCATCCTGTCCTCCACCCCCACCATCCGCCTGGGGGACGTAGTGGCCTCCGGACAGGCCACCATCGTCTATGACTGCGAGGGGAACGAGCTGGACCAATATGTGACCGCCAACTCAAACCGCATCCCCGTCTCCTCCATCGATATGCTGCCCGAATACCTGGGACAAGCCTTCGTGGCCATCGAGGATCAGCGCTTTTTCCAGCACAACGGCATCGACTATGAGGGCATCGCCCGGGCGGGCTACCAGTTCATCAAGACCCTGGGCGACGAACAGCAGGGCGCCAGCACCATCACCCAGCAGCTCTTAAAGAACACCGTCTTCACCAGCTGGACCGAGGAGGGGGACAACCTCATCAAAAAGATCAAGCGCAAGGTGCAGGAACAGTATCTGGCGCTGGAGATCGAGAAATACTACGAAAAAGACGACATCCTGCTCAATTACATGAACGCCATCAACCTGGGCCAGAACACGCTGGGCGTGGAAGCGGCTGCCCTGCGATATTTCGGCAAATCCGCCAGCGACCTGACCGTCTCGGAGGCCGCCGTCATCGCCAGCATCACCCAGAACCCCTACAAATACAATCCCCTGCGCTTTCCGGAGGAAAACGTCAAGCGCCGCAAGACCTGTCTGGATCATATGCTGGAAGCGGAATATATCACAAAGGCCCAGTATGACCAGGCCCTGGCGGACACGGAAGACGTGTACCAGCGCATCCAGCTCCACGACGAGGACTACCGGGAGAGCACTGTGACCACCGCCGGTTCCTATTTCTCCGACGCCGTCTATGCGCAGGTGAAAAAGGATCTGGTGGAGATCGCCGGGTACTCCGACACCATGGCTGAGAACCTGCTGACCTCTGGCGGACTGCGCATCGAGTCCACCATGGATCCCACCATCCAGGCCATCGCCGACGAGGAATTTGCCAACCCCGACAACTTCCCCGACAACGTGGACTGGTATTTAAACTATGCCCTGACCATCTACGACAGCCAGGATGAGGCCCACAATTACAGCAAGGAAAACATGATGAGCTGGTTTAAGGCCAACAAGAGCAGCAGCTTTAACCTGATCTTCCACTCCCAGGACGACGCCTACGCTGCCATCGACACCTACCGCGCCGCCATGATGGAAGAACTGATGCTGGAGGACACGGGGGACAATTATGAGGAGACCGTCTCCATGACCCCCCAGCCCCAGGCTGCAATGGTCATCGAGGATCACCACACCGGCTATGTGGTGGCCATAGTAGGCGGCCGCGGCACGAAGGAGGGGCGGCGTACCTTAAACAGGGCGGTCAACGCCCTGCGCTCCCCGGGCTCTACCTTTAAGCCCCTGGCGGCCTTTGCCCCCGCTTTGGACAGCGCAGGCCAGACCCTGGCCAACGTCTATCTGGACGCCCCCTTCAACTATGCAAACGGCACGCCCGTGGACAACTGGTACAAGACGGGCTATCGCGGCATCCAGAACATCCGCGCCGCCATCCGGGATTCCTTAAACATTGTCAGCGTGAAGACCTTCACCGTGATCGGCCCCCAGCTGGGCTACGATTATCTGCTGGATTTCGGCTTTACCAGCCTGACGGATCACGCCGTCATCAACAACGAGGTTTACTCCGACGTCCAGCAGTCCACGGTATTGGGCGGCCTGACCTACGGCGTTTCCCCCTATGAGCTGAACGCCGCCTACGCCGCCATCGCCAATATGGGAACTTATGTGGTGCCCAAGCTCTACACCCGTGTCACCGACCCGGACGGGAATGTGATCTTAGACAACACCAATCCCCCCTCCCGGCAGGTGATCAAGGAGAGCACCGCCTTCCTCATCACCGACGCCATGGTGGACTGCGCCACCACAGGCACCGGCACCAAGGCAAGGTTCTCCAATATGTCCATCGCCGTCAAGACGGGAACCTCCACCGGCCCCAAGGACGCATGGCTGGCCGGTTTCACGCCCTACTACACCTGCTCCGTCTGGACAGGGTATGACAACAGCATTAAGATGTCGGACACCGACACCTCCAAAAAGCTGTGGCGGGCCGTCATGTCCCGGGTGCATGAGAACCTTCCCAACGAGTCCTTTATCCGGCCCCAGGGAATCGTACAGGCCCAGGTATGCCGCCAGTCCGGCAAGCTGCCCATCCCCGGCCTCTGTGACAGCTATGTGTACACGGAGTATTTTGCAGAGGGCACGGTGCCCGTGGACAGCTGCAACGTCCATTACCAGGGCGAGATCTGCGAGTACGATATGCTGCCTGCAAGCCCCGGCTGCCCGTTTAAGATCACAGGCGTTCTGGAACTGCCGCTGGTGGAAGACCAGTCCCTGCTCTCCGGCTCCACCACCATCACCGTCAACCCGGACGGCACCCAGACGGTGAACCAGCCGGCCATCGCCAATGTGTGCCAGCACGACGACCTCTTTTATGCAAACCCCGACTACGAGTCGATCCTGTCTTCCCAGCAGTGGGAGCTGGAACAGCGCAGAGCGGCGGCTGCTGCCGCGGCTGCCCAGGCGGCGGCCAACCAGGCCCCTGCCCAGCCAATACAGTAGACAGGCCGCCTGGTGCGGGCCAAAAAGAGCTGAAAGGGAATATCACCCTTTCAGCTCTTCGATTTTTCCCTGCAGCTCTTCGATGCCGGAGAGCGCATTGCGGATGGCAGTGCAGTAAGTTTCCATATCCGGGTCCGGATGAGCGCCGCATTTTTCATAATACAGCCTGCCCAGTTCCCGGTAATTTTTCTTGACAACATCCCTGCAGGTGGCAATCTGGTTTTTCAGTTTCAGAATCTCCGCCGTCTCCCTGGCCTTTCCGGCCACTTCCATCCCCTTTTCGGTAATGGTATCTCCCAATTTCTCAATAAAATCCATGTCGTCCTCCTTTTTGCGCCCTCCGCGGCGCAACTTACTTTCTATTTCCAGTATACCGCAGCGGACTCGTGAAGTAAAGTCACAAAACCTGTGGCGCGAAAAGGAAATCTGTGATATACTGTGTTGTATGACGGCAGCCGCCCGCATCAAATCCACATCATACATAAGGGGATAAAATTATGAACCAACCGCTATACACCACGCTCAAGGTGCACAACGAAATGGAACTCTGCGAGATATACGACTTATCCTGCAAAGCCCTGATCGAGCAGGCGCTTCTCAAAGAGCGCATCTCGTTCTATATCCGCTGGGCCAAGCCCTCCCTCTTCCACCGCAGGAGAACCGCCTGCACCTTCTGCGTCAACGAGAGCGCAGCGGCGACGGCAGAGGACATCGTGCGCTCCATCTGCGATGAGGGCGGATATACGGTGAAGTTCCTTCTGCGCAGATCCCAGAATCAATATCTGTAAACACGCGGCGCTCTCCCACACAAAAAAGGAGAGCGCCGCCTCTTTCCGGCAGCCCTCTCCTTCCGTCTTTCATGTCACTGCAATTTCCTTGATGTTAAACTCATTCCCCTGTACAAGATAGGTGTGCTCGCTTCCGCAATGGGGGCATATCTTGGCATACTGCACCGTCCCGTACTCCTGCCCGCAGTCTTCGCAGCGGGTGACCGCCGGAATGGTCTCGATGGCAAGGGCCGCATTTTCCAGAATCGGCTCCCGCTTCACCGCCCAATTCCAGCAATCCGTCAGCAGCTCATGGACGACCCCTGTGACTTCGCCGATCTCCAGCGTCACCGTCTCCACGCTCTTTACCTGATTCTGCTCCGCCACTTCCTTCACGTCGCGGATGACATAAAATACAACGCCCAGCTCGTGCATACTCAATCTTCCTTCTTGTGGGTCGCGATCTTGATGGCCCGCTTGATCTGGTAAGGCAGGATGTACTTGAACTTATCCTCCGCCGGAACCATATGGGTGCATTCCGGACGATCCCTGTGAAGGGTGATGGCGTCAAACGCGCACTTGGTGGTGCACACGCCGCAGCCGATGCACTTGTTGGGATCCACGATGGTAGCGCCGCAGCCCAGGCATCTGGAAGTCTCCTTCTTCACCTGCTCCTCGGTCAGCGTCAGATGGGCGTCCTGGAAGGATTTCGCCTCCACGGAAGCGTCCACTCCCTCGATCTGTCTGGAACAGTTGTCGTAGCTCTCCACCAAAATATTGTCCTTGTCCAGCTCGATGAACTCCCAGCGGTTGCGGCCGATGGTCATATGGCCGCCCTGTACGAAGCGGTGCAGGGATTCCGCCGCATAATGCCCCTGGGCGATGGCGTCGATGGCAAATTTCGGCCCCGTGTACACGTCGCCGCCCACAAAGACGTCGGGCTGCGCCGTCTGGAACGTCAGGGAATCCGCCACAGGGCCGTTGCCCCGGCCAAACTCCACCTTGGTTCCCTTGAGCAGGTCTCCCCAGACGATCTGCTGGCCGATGGCAAAGATCACCCGGTCGCATTCCACAGTCAGAGTCTCCTCCTCGTCATAGACAGGGTTAAATTTCCCGCTTGCGTCAAACACAGAAGTACATTTTTTGAACACGATGCCGGAGACCTTGCCCTCCGTCACTAAAACCTCCTTGGGGCCCCAGCCGTTGCGGATGAGAACGCCGTCCTCTGTCGCCTCCCGCACTTCCTCCTTGGAAGCGGGCATTTCCGCCTCGGACTCTAAGCTGAACTGGATCACTTCCTGTGCCCCGCTGCGGGCGCTCACCCTCGCTGCGTCGATGGCCACATTGCCGCCGCCCACCACAACAACCTTGCCGCTAAAGGGCGCCTTGCCGGTATTGGCTTCCTTTAAGTAATCAATGGCTGTGAAAGTGCCCTCCGCCGTGTCGTTTGGAACGCCGGGACGGCGGCCCGCACTGCAGCCGATGGCGATGTAGAAGGCCCGGTATCCCTGGCTGCGCAGTTCGTCCAGAGTGA
The DNA here is from genome assembly GCA_947594835.1 of uncultured Acetatifactor sp. GTDB lineage: Bacteria > Bacillota > Clostridia > Lachnospirales > Lachnospiraceae > Acetatifactor. The sequence goes on from CANQEH010000004.1 coordinate 27,927, forward strand.
TGTCCTTGCCCACCTCCACGCCGGTCTTGATCTCTACGCCCATCTGGCGCATCACATCGATCTCCGCCTCGATCACGTCTTTCTCCAGCTTGTAGGAAGGGATTCCGTACTGGAGCATACCGCCGGGCAGCTCATTTTTCTCAAATACCGTGGGATAATACCCCATCTCCGCCAGGTAGAAAGCGGCGGAAAGGCCTGCGGGGCCTGCGCCGATGATGGCAATCTTCTCCTCCCAGCGGCTCCTGTGGATGCTGGCGGGGATCACCACAGGCGGAATGTATCTGGTTTCCGCCTTCAGATCCTGCTCCGCGATGAATTTCTTCACGGCGTCGATGGCGATGGCCTGGTCGATGGTTCCCCTGGTGCAGGCATCTTCGCACTTACGGTTGCAGATCCGGCCGCAGACTGCGGGGAAGGGGTTCTGCTTCTTGATCAGCGCCAGCGCTTCCCTGTACTGGCCCTGGGCCGCCTTCTTTAAGTACCCCTGTATCGCGATGTGGGCGGGGCAGGCCGTCTTGCAGGGCGCAGTTCCCGTGTCGTGGCAGTTGACGCGGTTGTTGTCCCGGTAGTCGGGATCCCATTTCTCCGGGCCCCACTTGACTGCGTCTGGCAGCTCCTGTCTCGGGTACTGCACCTCTTTTCCGTCCTTGGTGCACAGCTTCTGGCCAAGCTGCAGCGCCCCGGCGGGACAGTGCTCCACACAGCGCCCGCAGGCCACGCACTTTTCCTTGTCCACATGGGCCACATAGGCGGAACGGGACATATTCGGCGTGTTAAAGAGCTGGGAGGTGCGCAGGGCGTTACAGATGTTCACGTTGCAGTTGCAGATACCGAAAATCTTGTTCTCGCCGTCGATATTGGTGATCTGATGGACGAACCCGTTCTCCTCCGCCCGCTGTAAGATGGCCATGGCCTCCTCGTAGGTGATGTCGTGGCCTTTTCCGGTCTCCCGGCAGTAGTCCGCAAAATCGCCCACGCCGATGCACCAGCCGTAATCGTCGTCCCCGCAGCCGTCCCCTAAGACCTTGCGGGAAGCGCGGCAGCTGCAGCGCCCTACGCCGATATGGCCCTCATACTTTTTCAGCCAGTAGGAGAGATGCTCTAAATCCACGGACTGGTTTTCCATGGAGATGGCCTTCTCCACGGGAATGACGTGCATCCCGATGCCGGCGCCTCCGGGAGGCACCATCTGGGTGATGCCCGCCAGGGGGATGTAAGTCATCCGCTCAAAGAAGGAAGCCACATCCGGGTGCTCCTCCAGCCTGGGATTTCTGTGGTCGTTGGTGTCGGGCATTTCCTCCATGTTGAACAGCTCTGCAGAGCCGGGCACAAACATGGGCAGGACATACCTTCTCTCCGTCTGCTCATGGGTGCGTCCGTTGTGGTCATAATGATAGCCGTAATCGTATTCCAAAAGCCCCACATAGCTCATCTCGTCCAGCAGCTTCTGGAAAGCCTCCTCCCCGTCCTTGGAGATGTGGTTCATCTTGCACATCTCACGGAAGGTGTAGTGATGTCTCACCTTCATGGTCAGCGCCACATCCACCATCTCGTCCGTGAGGATCTCCGCCAGCCCCCAGTACTCGGGATCTTCCACCTTCACGCCGCCCAGCTTATGGGCCGCCACGTCCGTGATCTTCTTCCCCAGTTTCAAGAGCTTCGGATTGGGATTTTGATCTTTTTTGTGCCTTGCAGGCCATTCCTCGTAGGTCTTCATGTCCATACGCACTCTCTCCTTTACCATACTGATTTTGGCACCGCGCCGGATGGGACAAAAAAAGCAAAGCGAAAGCCGGCACCGACGATATGCTGCTTTCGCTTTGCTCTTTGCCCATTCCTTTCCAGACAGTGCCATCCCGTCTTCCGTATATTTTTTATTATATCGGTTACAGGCGGCTTTGTCAAATCAATCCGATTCCTGGCGGGATCTGTCGGAATGTTTTATTCTTCTACTTTGCAGTGCTGGATGGCATATTCCAGGAACATACCGATCAGCTCGTTACGGCTCCTTTCCGTCCGGGCTGATATGGCGTCTATGCTTTCCACCAGTTCTTCCCGGATGCGGATGGAAAAAGTTTTATATCCGTCATTTCCTTTAAACTTTTTTGGCTTAATGATCAATCTCTCATCATCCTGCATAAACTCACCCCTATCTTTGCCCTTAACATCATCTTATTCTTGCAAATAGTTGAAATATATGTTATAAATCAAGTTATGATTAACGTTATAGTTTATAACATATTACTAAATATAAAATATCTCGTAAAAAGAAACCTATGCAAAAAGGAGAGCACGCGATGGGATCGCCAGAATTTCCCTTTTGGAAACGCCCCATGGCCAGGTTTGACCCGGAAAAATTTTATACATATACGGAATATCACGAGGCGATGGCCTATGCAGAATACGCAGAGGAAGGCTTAAAGATCAAAGAAATCAGGGAACTGACCGAGAGGCTTGCCGCAAAAAGAGACGCCTACCGACGGGACATGGAGGGCATCACGCAAACGGCAAGGGATACGGAGGCCCAAAAGTACCGGGCCTGGGAACGCCGCTATCGGGCGAAGCTTCTGTGCCTGTATCTTACGGCAGCGCTGGGAGCCGCGTTTGGAATCGCCTGTGTCTGCGCCGTCTTTTTCCTGCCCTCCTGGCCGGTTCTTCTTTTGGCCCTGCTCCTCGCCGTGATGCTTTCCCTCTCCATTGGGATGCAGGCCGCGGAATCCGCCTGCGCGAAAGCGTATCTGGAACACACAAAGCCCCTGGAGGAAGCCCTTTTACAGTGCAGCGCCCGCTTTGCAGAGGAGGCACGCCACATCTATACATCGATCGACCGTCTCTGCCGCCTCTCCCTGCCCCGCAGCGGCGGGAAATACTAAACTCACCCAGACCACAAAAAGGCTGCCGCTTCACAAGATCTCCTCTCGTGAAACGGCAGCTTATTTTACCTCCGTTGTGCCAAGCGCCCTTACTGGGTCACGTCATAGCGGAATCCCTCCTGGGCGTTGTACGCCCCGCTTGCGGTGTAACCGCTGGAGCTATTGGCCTGTGTGGTCATATAGTAGTTTACCAGCGATACGTTCGTGGCGATGGAAGGGCCAAACTCCTGAAAAAACTGCTGTAACTGGGACATATCGGATTTCCGAAACGCCTCCCCGTCCAGAGAAAGCTTCCCATTTTCGTCTACGCCGATCCCAAACTTTCCCAGCGCTTCTTTATTCTGCGCCGTCTTTTCCCTGATCCGGGCCAGGTTTGCGATGACGCCGGAATTGCCGCTTGAGCCTGCGCCGTCCAGCATACTGTTGTAATTGCCCACAAAGCTCTTTACCGCGGCAAAAAGCTTTTCTACATCGTAGCGCTCCCGCCCGTCTTCCCCTGTTACCCTTTCAAATAAGGAAGCGGAAGTCAGTTTCTCAAGGTCTTCCTTCAAGGCGGCCGCGCCGGCAGATGCCGTCGTGTCCTCCTCTTTCGTCTTCGCGCTGCTTACGGCGCCGGAGGAAGCACTGGCAAAGCCCAGGCGGGCCTTCACCGTGGAGCCGTAGCTGGTGACGTCGTCTTTGGAAAACAAGTCCTGCACCTTAGAGAGATCCACAGTCTTTAACTTGCCCTCGTTTATCTGCAATGTGCCGTCCCGGTTGAGCGTCACGCCGATCTCCGCCAGCTTTGCGGCATTGGCCTCTGTGCTTCTCATCATGCTCGCCACATGGGAGGTCTTGCCCGTCAGCGTGGAATCCTTCGCCGCGCTGATCACATCGTTGTACTGGGAAACATAATTCTTCACTGCGGAGACTACCTTATCCGCCGCGCTGGTGCCGTCTTCCGAGGCGGAATAAAGGCTTGCATCCTGCAGGGTGGAAACCGTATTCGCCAGGGTGGAGATTCCCGACGTCAGCTTAGAATTTGCCTGCTGGGTCTCCTTGGATACTTTGGGGTATTTCTTTTCCTCCAAAATCTTTTCCAGAACGCCGTTTGTGCCGGTCTTCTTCTGGGAGGCCGCCTTCTCCGAAGCGCCTACGCTGCCATAGTAGCTTTTCAACAGCTTGCCATAGCTTCCATTTTTGATGGACGCATAGTCGGAAAGATAGTTTAAATTGGTGCCGCCTCCGGCAAGCCCCTGAAACAGATAGGAATAATCCTGATTTGTGCCGCCTACGTCAATACCCATTCCCATACTCTCACTCCTTTGATTGTGCCGATGCCGACTGTCCGGGACATCCGTGTCCCTATCACTTATTATATCGGCAAAACCCCTCTGTTCTTTAAGGGCATTATACCATTTTTTATAAGAAAATACAAGATTTGGCAGGAAGTTTGCAGGACACGCCAATTTTTAATATTCTGCATTCTATCATCTTCCATGTTTCTATTTTAATTCCATGTTTTTATTCAATATTTTTTATATTATCAGTAATTGTCAAGACAATACTTCTATGATAAAATATCTATTAAGGACAACCGTGTTGCAGGGTGGGCTGACCTTTCATTCCATATGAAATTCCGTATGAATGGGAGGTGATGCCTATGGGAAATCATTATGATTTCAAGGATGTGCTGACTTTTGGCATATTTCTTCTGGCATTGCTTACATTTATTTTTACCTTTTGTAAGTAGCCCTACATAGGAATACCACCCCTAAACTTTGGCCAGTGATGGGGTGGTATTTCTATCCTATTTTGGTCAACCCACCTTGTGGGCGGTTGTTCCTTACTTTTAGTATAACGATTCCGGCAAAATTGTCAACCGTTTTTCTGTATTCTATCATCTTCCGCGCTGTTATTTTAATTTCATGATTTTTATTCTATCAGTAATTGTCATGATAAAACTTCTGTGATAAAATACTGTTTAAGGACAACCGTGTTGCAGGGTGGGCTGACCTTTCATTTCATATGAAATTCCGTATGAATGGGAGGTGATGCCTATGGGAAATCATTATGATTTCAAGGATGTGCTGACTTTTGGCATATTTCTTCTGGCATTGCTTACATTTATTTTTACCTTTTGTAAGTAGCCGCACATAGAAAAACCACCCCTAAACTTTGACCGAGCGACGGGGTGATTTTTCTTCCAACTTGGTCAACCCACCTTGTGGGCGGTTGTTCCTTACTTTTAGTATAACGATTCCGGCAAAATTGTCAACCTTTTTTGTTTTCTATCATCTTTTATGTTTCTATTTTTATTCCATTATTTTTATTCTATTAGCAATTGCCAAGACAATACTTCTATGATAAAATATCTTTTAAGGACAACCGTGTTGCAGGGTGGGCTGACCTTTCATTTCATATGAAATTTCGTATGAATGGAGGTGATGCCTATGGGAAATCATTATGATTTCAAGGATGTGCTGACTTTTGGCATATTTCTTCTGGCATTACTTACTTTCGTTTTTACGTTTGCTAAGTAAAGCTACATAGAAAAACCACCCCTCGACTTTGACCAGTAGTAGGGTGGATTTTCTATCCTTTTCAGGTCAACCCACCTTGTGGGCGGTTGTTCCTTACTTTTAGTATAACGATTCTGGCAAAATTGTCAACCTTTTTGTGTTCTATCATCTTTTACAATTCTATTTTTATTCCTTTGTTTTTATTTTATTAGCAATTGTCAAGACAATACTTCTATGATAAAATATCTTTTAAGAACAACCGTGTTGCAGGGTGGGCTGACCTTTCGTTTCATATGAAATTCCGTATGAATGGGAGGTGATGCCTATGGGAAATCATTTTGATTTCAAGGATGTGCTGACTTTTGGCATATTTCTTCTGGCATTACTTACTTTCGTTTTTACGTTTGCTAAGTAAAGCTACATAGAAAAACCACCCCTCGACTTTGACCAGTAATGGGGTGGATTTTCTACCTACTTAGGTCAACCCACCTTGTGGGCGGTTGTTCCTTACTTTTAGTATAACGGTTCCGAAAAAATTGTCAACCGTTTTTATCTGCGTTTTCTGTGCGTTTTTGCTGTGCCCGCGCCCTTTATCTCCTGCCGGACAGACTTTTGATAGCCTGGTAGAGCCCGGCAAATTCCGCATCGGACAGGCTCTTTTCCGGGACGCAGATGCGCTTGTCCGTAAAGGAGATCTCCACCACGTTTTTCTTGGAGAAAAACAGGATAATGCCAAAGCAGAGGCAGGCCGCCATAGAGACGTTTAACAGCACATTCAGCCAGCCCGGCAGGGTGAGCGTTTCCCCCACCCACTGCAAAACAGAGTTTGCCTTGTCCGCCAGATCGCTTGCCTTTTCGCAGAGGGCATTGACAGCCCCTAAGACCACGCCGCTGACCACAAAGGCCAAGGTCTTTTTGTAAGATCGCATTTTCAGATGGCCCATGCCTAAGAAATTGGCGGGGCTGGCCATGGTCGCCTCCCCCTTGTTTGCATAAAACTCCTTGTCCTGCAGGTACAAAAACTGCCCGGAAAACAGGACGCGATCCGGCCAGACCTGTATCTCATATTTCCGATTCTGGGTCATGGGGAGATGATAATAGGGCCCATAGCCCACACCCTGGGGCATATACTGTGACTCCATGATATTTCCTCCTTTGCGCCTGCCCTTTTTGCAGGCTTCTTTTGTCCTAACACTCCCGGGCCTGCTCAGCCCTTGCCGGTGGCCCGATCCTTCGCCCGGCGGATCTGTTTCTGGAAGTCACGCACGGCAGGAACACCTATGATCTTGGCGTCAAACTTGATCGCGCCTCCCGCATACTCCATTGAAAAATATGTTTTTCTGTTTAAGATATAACGCACAATTGTGATTAGGATTACGACTGCGTCACCTATCAGGCCCACTATTCCAGCAGCATCAGCATCATGGTAAATGCCAAACATATGTTCATCCGTTACAAACCACAGCAATGCTACAATCCAGGGAATTATCAGATAGATCAGCGTCTTCAAGATGCCGATCGGTTTGCTGTAAATAAACCCGGTTCCGGTGATGTCCTCCAGATCTACAATCTCTTCGCTGATCAGCCATTCCGAGTGTTTTCCGTTCTCATACAGGAACCTTCCCTGAAAATATACCCGCCTGTCCGTCAACAGAGCATGACACTTTTTGACCTGGCCGAAAAGCAGGTTTTCCAAGTACCCGTTCCCCAGCGTCCCCTGCAGCTGTTCATCCGGATCCACAAAAACCTTGCTGTACTTGGAGGGCTCCATATAGTTGGCCGTCTGCTGCCGCCCCATGAGCCCATTGAAGGTACCGCCCCTCTGCTGTTCCATGGGCCCATGAAAGCTACCGGCTCCCTGCAGCTGCGGCCCGCCGTATCCCCCAGCCTGTCCTCCTGCGCCCAGCATCTGTATCCCAGGGGCCTGGCTCTGCGCCTGTTCCATTACCGCCCCGCACTTGTCGCAGAATCTCGCGCCCTCCGGCAGATCGTTTCCACAATTTTTACAAATCATAACCTATCCTCCTCTTTTCCCTGTAAGCTTTCTTTGTCCTTTCCAATTTTCCCGCAACGTCCTCTCACCTGATCCTGCAGGTTACTTTGAGCCTGAAATCAGAGCCTGCCTTCCGCAATTTTTACAAATCATACCCATTCTCCCGCAAATTTTTCTTCAGTATATACCCCCCCGAAACTTTGTCAATATTTTGCTGTTTTTTCCCTGCGCATACGCAAAAAAATACGGAAACCCCATTTATCTGAGGTTTCCGTATTTTAAAACGAGCTGCTGACGGGAATCGGACCCGTGACCTCCGCACTACCAATGCGACGCTCTACCGACTGAGCCACAGCAGCACAGGTGAGTTGCTTCCGCAATCACCGTGATTCATTATACCAAAGCAGATACCCCTTGTCAACAAAATTTTCGACGGATTTCCGTCTCTGTTCCGTCTCCAAAATCGCCGCAGGGTCAATCCTCCTCTGCCTGCCGCTTCCGCTTCGGAATGCGGCGGAGTTTCGCCTTCCTTCCCTCTTTTTTCTCCCGGATAAAGAGATCATAAATGCAGGGGATGACCACCAGCGTCAGCAGCGTGCCGTAGAACAGGCCGCCGATGGTGACCACCGCCATGGGCCTTGCCATCTCGGAACCCATGTCCTGGCTGAAGACCATGGTGGACAGCCCCAGGATCGTCGTCAGCGCCGTCATCAGCACCGGCCGCATCCTGGTGCGGCCCGCCGTGAGGATGGCCTCCCGCTTCTCCATGCCGCTCTCCCTGAGCTGGTTCATGTAATCGATCAGCACAATGCCGTTGTTTACGATGATGCCCGACAGCATGACGAAGCCGATCATGGCGATGACGCTGACCTCGCTCCCGCTGATCCACAGGCCCAGAAATCCTCCCGTAAAGGCAAGGGGGATGGTAAACATGATGATGAACGGGGACAAAAGGGACTGGAACTGCGCCACCATGATCAGGTACATGAACAGCAGCGCCAGCGTCAGCATCAAGAGCACCTGCCGCATGGCGTCCACAATCATCTCGTTCTCCCCGGAAAATACCAGCTGATACCCCGCGGGCAGCTCATAGTCCGCCAGCTTCTCCTCCACCGCCGCAGAGACCAACCCCACGTTATACCCGTCGGCAATGGCGGCGGAGACGGCCACATATCTGGTCTGATCCGCGCGGTTGATGGACGTCAGCGCCTGCGCAGGGGCCAGGTCGGCGATGTCCTGTAGCGGGATCTCCACGCTCTCCCCTTTTTCGTCCGTGCCCGTGATGGGAATATCCTGAAGCATCGACCGGGTCAGCTCCAGGTCGCTTTCGTTTTTCACATACACATTGTAGTCTTTGTCCGCCGCCACCAGGGTGGTCGCGCTGCCCGCCTCAGCCAGCTTCGTGTAGAGCTGGGTGTATACCTGGGCCACAGTCAGTCCGTAGTGCACCGCATCCTCCCTGCGGACGGTGACGCGCAGTTCCTCCTTTGCCTCCTCCAGGCCGTCGCTCACCTCCGCGGTGCCCTCCACGCTCTCCACCACAGCCGCCACTTCCTGGGCGATGCGCTGGATGGTGTCCAGATCCCGGCCCCGCACTTCGATGGAAATGCCGCTGCCGCCCATGGCGCTCATGTCCATGCTGGAAGTGTCCACCTGGATCTGGGCGTCCATGCCTGCGGTTTTTTCGTAGATGATATCCGCAATCTCTTCGTTGGTCTTTTTCTTGTCCTCCCGGGTCACCACATAAATGGTGGCCGCATTGGTGCTGCCGCTTCCGCCCCCGAGCAGGGACATGGTGGATGTAGACGTCATGGCGCCCACATCCTGTACATCTTCTATCGAAAGGATTGCCTCCGCCACCTGGTCGGCCACGGCACCCGTCTCCTGTAAGGTGGCGTCCTGATCCAGCGTCACGCTCACCGTCAGCTGGGTAGAGTCCATATCCGCCATAAAGGCAGTGCCGTTGCGAAGGGCCAGGGCCGCGCTGGCAGCCAAAAGCCCCGCCACAAGAAGCAGCACCAGGGGTTTTGCCCGCAGCGCCCCCTTCAGCACTTTTTCATAGCCGTTTAACAGCACCCCGTAAATCCTGCCCTCCTTCTGCTGCCTGGTCTTTCCCAGCAGCTTGGAAGACATGGCGGGCACCACGGTCAGGGCGATGAGCAGGCTGGCCATCAGGGAATAAGCGATGGTAAGCCCCATGTCCACAAAGAGCTGTCTGGTGATGCCCTCCGTGAACACGATGGGCAAAAACACGCAGACCGTGGTCAGGGTGGAAGCCAGGATCGCCCCTGCCACCTCCTTTGCCCCCTGGATGGCCGCCTCCTGCACGGAAGCGCCCTCGCTGCGCAGGCGGTAGATGTTCTCGATCACCACGATGGAGTTATCCACCAGCATCCCGATGCCCAGCGCCAGGCCGGACAGGGAGATCACGTTCAGCGTAACGCCGGAAAAATACATACACACGATGGCGGTCACCAGACTGACGGGAATGGAGAGCGCCACCACCAGCGTGGGACGTAAATCCTTCAAAAACAGGAGCAGGATCAGGACGGCCAGCACCGCGCCGTACAGGATATTGTCCAAAATGGAATCCATCACCAGGTCGATGTAGATCCCCTGATCCATCAGCGTGATCAAAGACAGCTTTCCGTTCTGGGCCATCATCTCGGCAAACCGCTCCCCCAGTCTGTCGGAGACTTCGCCGGTAGAATACCCCGTCTGCTTCTGGATCGTCAGCATCACGCCGGGGCTGCCGTTTACGTTGGCATAGATCTCATCGGAGTTATCGGTGTAAAAAACGTCCGCCACATCGCCCAGGGTGATCACAGGCACCCCGTCCATATGTAGATCCATGAGGGGCAGTTCTTTCAGTTCTTCCACCGTCTCCGGCTTATCCCCCACCCGCACCAGGTAATCCGTGCCCTCCTCGGTGACATACCCCGCGGGCATGGAGAAGTTCTGGGCCGTCAAAAGGCCTGTAATCGTGTCCACTGTGAGGGTCTTGCCCATGTCCGCCTGCTCGTAGGCGGCTTCCTTTGCATCGGCAAACTGTTCTTCACCGTCGGCCAGCTGAGCCTCCGCGTCCTTTAACTGCTCCCTGGCGTCCTCCAGCTGCTTTGCCGCATCGTCCAGCTGATCCAGGCCGGACTGGATCTGATCCTCCCCCGCGTCCAGCTGAGTCTGGGCCAGCTCCAGCTGGTATTCCCCCAGGGCGATGCTGGCCTTGCCGTTGGCAAACTCAATGGCGGCGCTCATCTGCCCCTGCTCGATCTGGGTCAGGGCGCCGGAGAGGCTGTTCACCGCATTGTTTAAGTCGGTCATGTTCTTGATGTTCTGGCTGGCCAGGCCGCTGAAGACCTGGGCCGCGTAGGCGTCGTAGCCAAGTCCCATGGTCATGGCGTTTAAGGAGTCCACCATGCTGTCATAGTTTAAAACTGGCTTCAGAGACGATGCCGCGCCCTGTAACGCCGCCAGGCCTTTGGTGACGGCCGTAACCGTAGCCGTATCCTCGCTATACCAGGGATCGATGCTGCCTAAGCCCGTGATGGCCCCCGTAGAGTCCATGCGGCCCAGCATTGCTGTCAAAACAGTATAGGAAGACAGCTTAGTCTTTAAATCTTTAATTGCTGTTTCCGCATCCGTTTTGTCCCTCTGGGCGTCCGCATCCCCGGAGGAGACGCTTAAGCGCTCGTTAGCCTTCTGCCACTTGGCGATATTTTCGGCATAGGGGTTTACGAAGGTGTCGGGATCGGCCAGCGCATTGATCGCCTCTTCCTGGCTTTTCAAAGCTTGGATCCCCATTTCTCCGCCTGCCATCTCCTTCATCTTCTTGATGGAGGCGTCCAGGGTCTGGGCCGTGGTCAGATCCGACTGCAGGGTCTCCAATTTCGACTTTGCCGACAAGAGCGCCGTCTTCTGGGCTGCCAGCTGAGCGCTGATCGAATCCTGCTGCTCTTCCAGCTGTTTCTTTCCGTCCTCCAGCTCCTGGCGGCCGTCCTCCAGTTCCTGGCGGCTGTCTGCAAGCTCCTGCTGGCTGTCCAGAAGCTTCTGGCGGTTGTCCACCAGCTCCCGGTTGCCGTCTTCCAGCTCCCGGCGGCTCTCCTCCAGCTGTTTTTTCCCGTCCTCCAGCTCCTGTCTGGCCTCCGCCATCTGCCCGTCAATCGCCGCATAGACCTTGGCGTTCATCTCCTCTACCTTGTCCTTACGGATGACGACATTGACGCTCTCCTCCAAAAGGCCGGTGCCGTTTACGCTGGCCACACCCTCCAGGCTTTCCAGTTCCGGTATCACGGTGTCCTGGACATAGGTGCTGATGTCCCCGTTGTCCATGCCCTCTACGCCCACCGCTGCGATCATCACCGGCAGCATATCCGGGTTCAGTTTCATGATGATGGGGCTGCCTATGGCGTCGTCCCAATAGCTTGTGATCTGATCCAGGCTCTCCCGGATCTCCAAGGACACCGCGTTCATGTCCGCCGTCTGGGCAAACTCCAGGATCACCATGGAATAGTTCTCGTTTGAGACGGAGCTGATGCCCTCGATGTTGCTGACCGTGGCCATGGCCGCCTCCACCGGCTGGGTCACCGCCAGCTCCACGGTCTCCGGGCTGGCGCCGGGATAGGTGGTCATCACGATCACATAGGGAAGGCTGATGCTGGGCAGAAGATCAGCCGTCATTCTGGTAAAAGACACCACTCCCAGAACCACGGCCAATATGACGCCCACAAGCACTGTATATGGTTTTTTCACGCTGAATTTTGAAATCACGCCGTTTTCTCCTTATCGTCAGATGTCACTGATGATTATATATCACGAAAACAGCGCAAGTCAATTCGTGGGGCCCTGTGCAAATCTAAAAAGAATATAAAATCAATACTTCTTCCAGCAGGAGGGCAAAAGCAGGATCAGCATGGGAAACAGCTCCAGTCTGCCCGCCAGCATATCAAAGATCAGCACGCACTTGGAAAACGGGCTGAACAGGGAAAAGTTCCTGGTGGGGCCCACTAACTCCAGGCCCGGCCCGATGTTGTTCAAGGTAGCCGCCACCGCCGTCAGGTTCGTGGTAAACCCCAAATTATCCAGGCTGATAAGCAGCACGGAAGCGGACAGGATCACGATATACACCGCAAGGAACACGTTGGTGGCCCGCAGCACCTCGTGGGGCAGGGTATGCCCGTCTACCTTGATCTTTTTCACCATCCGGGGATGGATCATGATGGTCAGCTCCTTGCGGACGGTCTTTAACAAAATAAGGACGCGGGAGATTTTAAAGCCGCCTCCGGTACTGCCCGCGCAGGCCCCCACAAACATTAAGAGCACCAGGATGGTTCTGGAAAGCTGTGGCCAGGCGTCAAAGTCGGCGGTGGAAAAGCCGGTGGTGGTGATGATGGACACCACCTGGAAAAAGGCATGGCGCACCGCTTCTCCCAGAGTCGGATACAGCTTATGGATGTTCCACACAATCAGCGCCGCACTGCCCAGGACGATGAAAAAATAACATCTGACCTCCTCGATGGAAAAGGCCTCCTTGAACTGCCGGCGCAGCAGGCAGAAGTACACGGTGTAGTTGATGCCGCTCAAAAACATGAACAGGGTGATCATGTTCTGGAGCAGGGGTGAAAAACTGACGATGCTGTCGTTGTAGGTGCCGAATCCCCCTGTGCCCACCGTGCCGAAAATCGTCGTCAGGGCGTCAAACAGATTCAGGCCGCAGGCCAGAAACACTACTGTGCCCGCCACGGTGATGCCGATATAGAGCTGGTAGAGGATCTTGGCAGTGTCCTTCACCCTGGGCACCAGCTTGCCCACAGAGGGGCCCGGGCTCTCCGCCCGCATCAGGTTCATGGTGGTGCCGCCTCCCATCAGGGGCAGAATGGCCATGATAAACACAAACACCCCCATGCCGCCGACCCAGTGGGTGAAACTGCGCCAGAAAAGGCTGGCGTGGCTTAAGGCCTCCACATCCGATAAAATGCTGGCTCCCGTGGTGGTAAACCCGGAGACCGTCTCAAAAAGGGCGTCGATGAAATGGGGAATCTCCCCGGTGAGCACGAAGGGGACGGCGCCAAAGATACTCATCACCAGCCAGCTGAGCGCCACGGTGGCAAAGCCCTCCCGGGTATAGATGTCCCGCTGGGCCGGTTTTTTCAATTTCACCAAAAAACCGCACAGCAGGCTGATCAGCGCCGCCGCCAGATAGACAAGCGCCTCCCGGGGCTCCCGGTAAATCGCCCCCACCAGCGCCGGCAGCAGGAAAAACGCCGCCTCAAACTGCAGCACCCATCCCAATATAAAACGCACCACTGCAAAATTCATATTTCCTCTCATTCTGCCGCCCCAGGCGGCGTCCCGCTCCCGGAAAGCTGCAAGGTCTTTCCCAGGCTCAGGCTGTCTCCAGAATGTCCTTGATGTCCCCCAGCCTGTGGTGCGTGGTCACCACCACCACGGAATCGCCCACTTTCAGCTCGTCCTGGCCGCCGGGCAGGATGACCTGGCTGCCCCTGGTGATGGAACAGATCAAAAGCTCCTTTTTCAGGCGCATTTTAAACAGAGGGATTCCCGTGACGGCAGAGGGCTCTTTGATGTAAAATTCCAGCGCCTCCGCTCTCCCCTCCTCCAGCTTGTACAAATTCTCCACATTGCTGTTTAAGGATTCGTTCATGGAGCGGGCATACTTGATAATCACGTCCGCGGTGAGCAGCCTGGGGAAGGTGGTGCTGTCCAGCTTGATCTCCCCCAGAACGCTGTTGAAATTGACCCGGTTGATCTTGGTGACCACCTTGGCGTGGGAGTATTTTCTTGCCACCAGGGAGAGCAGGATGTTTTCCTCGTCCAGCCCGGTCAGGGCGGCAAAGCCGTCCACAGAGGCCAGGCCCTCCTGAAGCAGAAGTTTTTCGTCCGTGCCGTCCCCGCAGATCACGGTAGCCTTCGGCAGCCGCTCGCTCAAGTGCTCGCAGCGCACCGGATCCTGATCCACGATCTTGGTGTCGATGCCCACCTCCAACAGCCTCCTGGCCAGGTAATAGGCCATATTGCCTCCCCCCACCAGCATGGCTGTGTGAACCTTTCCGGTGCCGATGCCGATCTTGCGGAAGAAGTCGTTTGCCTTGGAGGGTGTGGACACGATGGCCACCACGTCTCCCTCCTGAAAGACGAAATCGCCCCGGGGGATCAACACCTGCTCCCCTCTGGTGACGATGCACACTAACACCTCGCACTTTAAGCTGGTGCGGATGTGGATCAGCCCGTAGTTGTTTAACAGGCAGTCTTTGGTCACCCTGAAATGCAGAAGCTCGATGCGCCCCTTGGAGAACGTGTCGATCTTTACCGCCGTGGGGAACTGGAAGATCCGCGCGATCTCCGAAGCCGCGGTCAGCTCCGGGTTGATGATCATGGCCAGGCCCAGCTCCTCCCTGAGAAACGCCGTCTCCGTGCTGTAAATGGGATTGCGCACCCGGGCGATGGTCTTACAGTTGCCCGTCTTTTTGGCGATGACGCAGCAGAGCAGGTTCTGCTCGTCGGAGCCGGTGACTGCGATCAGAAGATCCGCCCGGCGGATGCCCGCCTCCGCCAGGGTCTGGTGGCTGACGCCGTTTCCCACAATCCCCATGGCGTCCAGCTCGTCCGTGATGGACTTCACCTTCTCCTCCCTCTCGTCGATGACTACGATATTGTGGTTTTCCCCGTTCAACTGCTCTACCAGCGTATAGCCCACCTTGCCGCAGCCCACAATGATGATGTTCATGCCCTCTCTCAGCCTTCCTCTCCGCCGCTTTTCACAGCATCTTCCTGATTTTTGCCTTTAAGCGCTGCAGCGCATTGTCCGTGGCCTTCTCCTCCCGTCCAAGCACCTTTGCGATCTGGGAATAGCTCATGCCCGTCTGATACAAGTCCAGCACCTGGCGCTCAAACTCGCTTAAGCCCTGGGTGATGGCCTGTTCCAGGTAAGCCACCCGCTCCTTGTCCAAAAAAAGCTCCTCCGGGCTGGACTGGGCCTTGTCCGCTAAAAGCGCCGCCAGGCGTCCGCCCTCGTCGTCCCCCGTCTCCCCGCCGCCGTCCAGGGGGACGTAAGTGTTTAACGGGATGTGTTTTTTCCGCTTGGAAGCCTGCACCGCGGTGTACATCTGCCTGCTGACGCACAGCTCCGCAAAGGTGGAAAAGCTGGCGTCCCTGCCCGGGTCGAAGTCCCGCACCGCCTTAAACAGCCCGATCATGCCCTCCTGGATCAGATCGTCGTTGTCCGCCCCCAGAATAAACATGGATCTCGCCTTTCGCCGCACCAGATCCTTGTACTTGTTGCAGATATAGCCCATGACGGGCTCCTCGCCCCGCCTGAGCCTGTCCAGCAGCTCCTCGTCGCTGCACTGCCCGTACTCCGATTCCCTTCCCCCCATACACATTTTTCCTCACTGCATCATGCGCTGGCGCACGATCTCATAGGCCAGCACCCCTGCCGCCACAGAGGCGTTTAGGGAGCCGATCTGCCCCTTCATGGGAATGGCCGCCGTCATGTCGCAGGCCTCCCGCACCAGACGGGAAACCCCCTCCCCCTCGCTGCCGATCACCAGGCCGATGGGGCCTTTTAAGTCGAGCTGGTACATCACCGTGCCGCCCATATCCGCACAGACAAACCAGAGGCCCTCTTTCTTCAGTTCCCCGATGGTTCTGGACAGATTGGTGACCTTGGCCACCGGCGTATGGCTGATGGCGCCCGCAGAAGTCCTGGCCACCGTTGCGGTGAGCCCCACGGCGTGGTTTTTGGGGATGATGACCCCGTGGGCCCCGGCCAGGTTTGCCGTCCTGATGATGGCCCCCAGGTTGTGGGGATCCTCGATGCCGTCCAGCAGAAAGACAAAGGGCGGTTCCCCTTTCTGCCTGGCCGATGCAAGGATATCCTCCACCTCTGCGTAGCCGTAGGCAGCCGCCACTGCGATGACGCCCTGGTGCCGCCCCGTTTCAGAGAGCTGATCCAGTCTTTCCTTTGTCACATAGCGCAGGATGGTGTCCTGCTTTTTCGCCTCCCGCCGGATGGTCATCATGGGGCCGTCCTGACATCCGTCTAAAAGATAGAGCTTGTCGATGGTCTTTCCGGAGCGGAACGCCTCGATCACGGCGTTTCGGCCCTCTATGGTAAATTCTTCGTATGCCATATGTCTCTCCATTCCCCGCGCCAGTTCCTGCCGCAGGCCCTGTCACAGGGCAAGCCCCGCCAGGTCAATGCCCGTCTTTACCAGTTCCAGCACCCGGTCCGTGCGGCCGCACAGGTACAGATACCCCAGCACCGCCTCAAAGCCGGTGGCCTTCAGATAGTCCCCGGCGCTGGCGTTTTTCGCCATGGTGTGGGGCTTTGCATTCCGGCCCCGCCGATAGACAGCCTGTTCCTCTTCCGTAAAGCGCTCCGAGAGCGCCTGGGCGATCCTGGCCTGCGCCGGTGCGCTCACATACCTTACCGCCATGCGGTGCAGCTCGCTTGCAGGCCGGTTGGCCTGTTCCACGATCACCGTCCGCACGATCAGGTCATAGACCCCGTCCCCGATATAGGCCAGGGCCAGCGGGGAATAGGCCCGGGCATCCTTTTCCTTTAACTCAAAACGCTTTAAGATCTCCTCAAACATTTTCTCTCCGGCCTGGCTGCACCCGCTCGATCTTGACGCCCTCTCTGGTGTCCTTCAGCGCGATTCCCCGCAAAAGCAGTTCCTCCCGTATTTTGTCCGCCCGGGCAAAATCCTTTTCCTTCTTGGCCTGGGCCCGCTCCTGGATCAGCCTCTGGACGTCCTCGTCCAGCGCCTCCTCCTGCCGCTGCGTGATCAGCCCGCAGATATCCGCCAAGGTAATGATTTTCTGTTTTAAGTTTTCCAAAAATGCCCCGGTGGAGTCTTCCTTTGCATGGGTATTGGCAAATTTCACCAGTTCAAAGATGGCTGAAATCGCGTCCGCGGTGTTGAAATCGTCGTCCATAGCCGCGTCAAACTGCGCCTCAAACCCTTCCGCCTCCCTGCACAGGGCAGTCTCTGCATCCGTCATCTCCTTCTTTGGCGCCCTGTCCGCCAGAAATTTCAGATGATCCACACAGGTCACAATGCGCTCATAGCCGTTTCTGGCCGCATCCATCAGGTCTGCGCTGAAATTTAAGGGGCTTCTGTAATGGGCGGACAGCATAAAGAAGCGCAGCACCTGCAGGTCGTACTTTTCGCTGATATCCCGCACGGTGAAGAAATTGCCCAGGGACTTGGACATCTTCCTGTTGTCAATATTTAGAAAGGCATTGTGCATCCAGTATCTGGCAAAAGTCTTGCCGTTTGCGGCCTCCGACTGGGCGATCTCGTTTTCGTGGTGGGGAAAGATCAGATCCTCGCCCCCGGCGTGGATGTCGATCTCCTCCCCCAGATATCGCTTGCTCATGACGGAACACTCGATATGCCAGCCGGGCCGCCCGTCGCACCAGGGGGACTCCCAGTAGGGCTCCCCTTCCTTCTTTGGCTTCCAGAGCACAAAGTCCAGCCCGTCCTCCTTCTGATCCTCGCCGGACACCAGCAGGGAACGGCTGCCGCCCCTTAAGTCGTCCAGATTCTTGTGGGAGAGCTTTCCGTACTCGGAAAACCTGCGGGTGCGGAAATAAACGGTGCCGTCCTCCGCCACATAGGCGTACCCCTTGTGGATCAGCACGCCGATCATCTCGATCATCCCGTCAATCTCCTGGGTGGCCAGGGGATGGGTGGTGGCGGGCTTTACGTTCATGGCCTCCATGTCTTTCCTGCACTCCTCGATGTAGCGCATAGAGATGACGGAGGGATCCACGCCCTCCTCCGCGGCCTTTTTTATGATCTTGTCGTCCACATCGGTGAAATTTGAGACGTAGTTTACCTCCAGGCCCTTGTGCTCCATGTAGCGGCGCACCGTGTCGAACACGATCATGGGCCGGGCATTGCCGATGTGGATCAGATTGTAAACGGTGGGCCCGCAGACATACATCCTGACCTTGCCCTCCTCGATGGGGACGAACTCCTCTTTGCGCCTGGACAGCGTGTTATAAATTTTCATGCTCATTTACTTTCTCCTGTCTTCCGATATCCTTTCTTCCTGCGCGGCTTTGCCGTCCTGTGCCTGCGAAAGCAGTTTGAGCTTATGCTCTAACTCCAGCACGCGGTTGATTAACTCCGTGTTGGATCTCTGCAGGGCGGCGATGTCCTCCCGCACCGGATCGGGCAGATCCGTCTGGTTTAACGTCTCCTGGGGCAGCGCCATGTTGTTTCGCTTCACCACACGCCCCGGGACGCCCACCACGGTGGAGCCGGGGGGCACCTCCTCCAGCACCACGCTGCCTGCGCCGATCTTGGAATTGTCGCCGATGGTGAAAGAGCCCAGCACCTTGGCCCCCGCGCTGATCATCACGTTGTTGCCGATGGTGGGATGGCGCTTCCCGTGTTCCTTGCCCGTGCCGCCCAGCGTCACGCCCTGATAGAGCGTCACATTGTCCCCGATCACGGTGGTCTCCCCGATGATGACGCCGTTTCCGTGGTCGATAAAAAATCCCCTGCCGATTCTGGCTCCCGGATGGATCTCGATGCCTGTCTTTCGCACCGCCCGCTGGGAGACCCACCTGGCCAGGAAATAGTGCCCCTTCCCATACAGCCTGTGGGCCGCCCGGTAATGCAGCATTGCCTTAAAGCTGGGGTAGAGGAATACCTCCAGGGAGGAGTGGATCGCCGGGTCCCGTTCCCTTATGACCTTGATTTCTTCTTTGATGCTCTGAATCAGTCCCATTTTTCCTCTCACGATAAAGAAGTATACGGCAAAAGAGGAAACCAAAAAGCCGCGGGAGACGCCGTCCAGCAAGAGACGGTTTCCCGCGGTTCCACTCTACTTAAGGGCCTGCGCCCTTCCCTCCATGCGGTTAACGTCCGCCCCCGGGCCCGGATACCGCGTCAGACGCCTTCCCCGGGCCGGCTCACGAATGCACTTCCTTTTCCCCTAGACCAGGCCGCTCTCAGCCAGACCGCCGCCCTCTCTGTGGACTATCCCGGGAAAGTACTCTCCTCGCTCCAAGCCTTTTGCCATATATCTGTTACCTCATAAACAGAATATGCAAAAGCGGGAGATTTGTCAACTGTTTTTCAAGAAAGGGACGTCTCTCACGCCTTTCCCGCTCCCGGACAGCCCGGGCACCCCGCGCAGCCCGCCTGGGCCTGGGACATCTGCTGGTCAAAGGGACTGGTGAGCAGGCAGACTGCCTGGGCGCTGATGCCCTCTTTCGCCCCGGTAAATCCAAGCCCCTCCTCCGTGGTGGCCTTTACGCTCACCTGATCCGTCTCGATGTTCAGCGCCTGGGCGATGCGGGCGCGCATCTCGCCGATATAGGGGCTTAGCTTAGGCGCCTGGGCGATCACCGTGGAGTCGATGTTCTCCACAAAAAACCCCCTCTCTGCCAGCATCTCCCCCACCTTCTCCAGAAGCTTTAAGGAGGATATCCCCTGGTAGCATTCCTCCGTGTCCGGGAAATGCACGCCGATGTCCCCCAGCGCCGCCGCCCCCAGCAGGGCGTCCATGATGGCGTGCAGCAGCACATCCGCGTCCGAATATCCCAAAAGCCCCTTCTCATAAGGGATATCCACGCCGCCTAAGATCAGCCGTCTGCCTTCCGTCAAGCGATGTACGTCATAGCCCGTTCCCACTCTCATACGCTTATTCCTCCGCCAGATCCAATAATTCTTCTGTGCTCCCATAGACGAGAACCGTGTAGGCGCCGTCCTCGTACACCTTCTCCCCCGCCTGCACGGAAGCTGCCTCCCTGTATTGTTCCATCTCCTCTGCCGTAAGCAGCAGGAAGGTCTCTCCAGTGTGATACCCTTTTTCATAATACCGGGCGGGGGATGACCAGCGGAAAAACTCCAATTGCTCTGGATTCCCGATGTTTGCGATCTCCACCGCGCCTTCCGTCAGCTCCGTGACGATGTTCCCATTGGTGTAGGTGGCAAAGCCGAAGGAGTATCCCTCGTCCTTCAAAAAGGCCGCCACCGCCCGTTTTTGCGCATTTTTGTCCACCGTGACAAAGGACAGCACCGTCTTGGCAGTCCCAAGCAGCAGACAGGCCGACAAAAGAACCGCCAGCGCCGCCTTGTCCAGCCGTTCATGATCGCTTTCCAGATAAAAGGCCGTCGTCGGCAGGGCAAAGATATAAATGGTCAGATAATACCGCGGCACCATGGTGCTGGTGGTAAACACGAACACGAAAATATTGAGGAAAAAGGATACCGCCAGAAACTGGCAGACAAAACGGCGCATCCCCCTGCGCTGGGTCATCCCCTTTGCCCCGCAGAAGAAGAAGATCCCAAGCAGCACGAAAGAGGCGAGGGAGACCATTCCTCTGAGGGAGAGAAAACCCCGGTCGGGAATATACCCAAACAGCATCAGCAGGCTGCCCAGCATATTCTGCACCCGCTCAAAAAAGATCCCGTCGTAGACCGCGATAAAATTGGTGGCCTCATAGGTCTGGAACACATACTGCCTGCTGACAAAAAGCACGTTTGCCCCATATCCCGCCAGGGCAGAAACCGCCGCAAACAGGGAAAAGCCAAGATATCGGAATGTTCCGCAGCTTACAAGCTGCCCTGCCTCCTTCCGGCCCATCCCTTTTCTGAACCCCTTAAACTCCGGGCAGCCTGTGACGTACCAGAGGGCCGCCGGAACCAGGGGGGCCTGCAGGGCCAGAAGGTAGCGCACCCCGGACAAGCCCATCACAAAGGACAGCGCCGCGAAGCAGACGAGCACAGCCAGGCGGTACGCCGGGCAAAGGCCGCTTCCCTCCGCCAGACGCAGATACATCCCGAAAAACAAAAGACACAAGATCACATGGGAGGGGTAGGTATTCCCCATCTCCATGTGGGTCATCATGGTCTCCGAAAAGGGTAAAAGCAGCAGGATAGAGGTGAGAAGCGCCCCTGTCCTGGAGAGCTTTAAGGGCTTTACAAAATAATAGTAGGAAGCCAGCATCAGCCCGTAGAAGACCAGGTTTGTGACCGTGCGGATCAGGTGCCAGTTCCCCGTCAGCCGGAACAAGGGCCCCATGAGCAGCTGCGTATAGAGTACCCGAAACTCCGTGGAATAATACCAGTCCTTCGCCGCAAACACATGGCCCTCCTGGGCCAGAAGCTTTGAAAATATCATCTCTGCCGCCATATCCGAGTCCAGCCAGTTGTCCTGCCAGAACAGGTTTAAGGCAGCTAACAAAAGCAGGGTTAGCCCCACCGCGGCGAAAGGCGCGATCTTGGCAAGTTTTTTCATGTTCTCCCTTTCCCTTCTTTTCTCCGAGGAAAACAAAAAGCCTTTCATCCGAAAGGCTTTTTCGCGTAGCGAGAAAGGGATTTGAACCCCCGACACCGCGGGTATGAACCGCGTGCTCTAGCCAACTGAGCTATCTCGCCATCTCTCCCGGCTGACACCGGAGTGGAAGTTATAGGGTTCGAACCTATGACCCTCTGCTTGTAAGGCAGATGCTCTCCCAGCTGAGCTAAACTTCCATGCTCGGCTGTAAAAACAGCCGACTCAGATAGTATACCTTGGAAAAAACGGTTTGTCAAGCATTTTCTACATCTTTTCCGGCGCAGAAAATCCCAGCAGATCAATACAGGTCTCCAGCACGTCCCGGGTGAGGATCAGAAGCGCTACCAGGCTTTCCCGCCGGGCGCTGTCTTCCTCCCCTAAGATCTTCGTCTCGTGGTAAAAATGGTTGAAGGCGTTCGCCAGGTCATAGAGATACGCGCACACCTTGTGGGGGGCCGCCTCCTCCGCCGCCGCGGGCAGCATGGCGTTAAACTGCACCAGCTCCATTTCCAGCGCTTTCTCTGCGGAAGTGCCGCCCTGGCCCGCATCCTCTGCCGCCTGCAGGGAGAGCCCTTCCAGACGCCCGCCCTGCTCCACATACTTGTTCAGGATGGACTTGATGCGGACGATGGTATACAGGATGTAGGGGCCGGTATCTCCCTCAAAGGAAGTAAAGCGGTCAATGTCAAACACATAGTCCTTGGAGGCCTGATTGGACAAATCCCCGTATTTGAGCGCGGACACCGCCACCTGCCCGGCCACCGCAAGGGCCTCCTCCTCAGACATCTGGCGGCCTTCCCGGATCTTCCGGTACATCTCCTCCTTCGTCTCCTGGATCAGGTTCTCCAGCCGCATGACCCCGCCGTCCCTGGTCTTAAAGGGCTTGCCGTCGGCGCCGTTCATGGTGCCGAAGCCCAGAAACTTCAGCTCCGTGTCCGGCTCCACCAGCTTTGTCCTGCGGGCGCAGCGGAACACCTGCTCAAAGTACAGCTCCTGCCGCTTGTCCACCACATACGCGATCTCGTCGGGGTGATAGACCTCCATCCGCTCCATGATGGTGGCCAGATCGGTGGTATTGTACAGGGACGCCCCGTCGGATTTTAAGATCATGCAGGGAGGAATCTCCTTTGCGTCCGTCTCCTCCTTCACGTCTACCACCAGGGCCCCGTCGCTGAGATAAGCGTAGCCGTTTTCCTTTAAATAGGCCACCATCCCGGGAATCCTGTCATGCACGTCGCTCTCGCCCTTCCACAGGTCGAACTCCACGTTTAAGCTGCCGTAATTTTTTTTCAGATCCGCCACAGACACGTTCAATATGTGCTTCCAGAGAGCCCGGTAGCCCCGGACGCCGTTTTGCAGCTTGAAGGTGGCTTCCATGGCCCTGGCCTTATATTCCGGGTCTTCCTTGGACTTTGCGCTGGCCGCGGGGTAGATCTCCTCCAGCTCAGATATGGTGAAGGGCGCCTCCGCCGGATATTCTCCCTGGTACGCCTCGTCAAAATAGACCAGATCAGGCTGACGCTCCTGCACCCCCGTGATCACCAGGCCCATCTGCAGCCCCCAGTCCCCCAGGTGCACATCCCCGATGACCTCATGTCCCATGTAGCGGTCGATGCGCTTGATGCTCTCCCCGATGACCGCGGAGCGGATGTGTCCCACATGGAGAGGTTTTGCCACGTTTGCCCCGCCGTAGTCGATGATGATCTTTTTGGTCTTCTCAGGCGGCTCCAGCCCGAATTTCGGCTCCCTGCGCATCTCTGACGCCACCTGCGCCAGATACTGCGCCGACAGATCCAGATTCAGAAAGCCCGGCGCCACCGCCTGCGCCCGGCAGAACACACTGCTGCCCTGCAGCCGCTCTGCCACCTCCGCCGCAATGGCGATGGGCGGCTTCCCATACTGTTTTGCGCCTGCCATGGCGCCGTTACACTGATATTCGCACAGATCGGGCCGGTTGGAGCGGGTCACTCTGCCAAGGGCTGCGTTGTACCCCGCCGCCTCAAAGGCCTTTCCCATCTCCTCCGACAACAATTCCAACAGCTTTTTCATATGTCCTCACCTTCTGCCGCCCGGCGGCTTTGCATCATGGTTAGAGTATAGCACCAAACGGCCCCCCAGGCAAGGGGGTTGCCGCCGGGGCCGCCACAGCGTCTGCCCTGGACGCCCCGCCGCTTTCACGGCCTGTCCGCTGTGCCTTGGAGAAAACACACCCGCAGTAGTCCTGCCGGTACAGCCCGTACTCCTCCGACAATTCCACCGAGCGTTTGTACCCGTCCCGCTTCTTAAAATCGGAGGGCAGAAAGGCGACGCCGTACTCCCGGGCCAGCTCCTGCCCGATCTGATTGAGCTTCTCTGCGTCCTTTAAGGGGCTGATGGTCAGCGTGGTGCAAAAATAGTCGCTGCCTGAAGCGGCGGCCCGCCTGGCCGTCTCCCGAAGCCGCAGGGCGAAACATTTTTCACACCGCTTCCCGCCCTCGGGGCATTGCTCCAGCCCTGCCGCCTCCCGGAAAAAGCAGGCCGGGTCATAGTCCCCCTCCTCCACCCGGATGGGATATCCTGCGCCCTCCCGGTTATAGGCCTCAATCAGCCGCTTCTGCTCCGCCGCCCGCAGACGGTACTCCGCCTCCTCGGTGATATTGGGGTTATAGTAAAACACCGTGATCCGGAAATACCGGCAGAGATATTCCAGCACATAACTGCTGCAGGGAGCGCAGCAGCTGTGCAGAAACAGGGTGGGCGCGTCCTCCCCCGCCGCCTGCCCGGCCTCAATCCCCTTTAACAGCTTTTCCAGTTCTTTCTGGTGATTGATCTGGTTCACGAAAGCATCCCCTCCTTTGCCAGCGCCTTGTAGAACACCGCCAGGGGGATAAAACTCTGGGCAAACTGCTTGGTGCCTCCTGTGCCAGAGATCACCGCATCCTCCACGGCCTTTTTGCCGCCGCCCACATTGGCAGGCGTGTTCCGGATGGCCATCTCAAAAGTCGTTTTCCCGTATTCCAAAAACCGCTTCTCCCCGGTGAGCTCATAGCCGATGGCCATAGCTTCCAACAGCAGGGTATTGCTCCCGTTGCGGGCAAGGCTGGGCAGTTCCTTGTAATAAAACAGCCCGTTTTCCAGAAGGCAGTTTTCCGCCAGGTCTTCCACCGCGGAAAGGATCATCTCCCGCAGCCTGTCTCCGCCAAACACTCTGAAGTAGCGCATGAGGCTTCCCACCGCCACCGAGATCATAAACCCTACCCGTACCAGGGTGTTGTCCGTGTAAGGGGCCACCCACTCCCCGTACTCCTTGACCCATTCCTCAAAATGGCCCAGGATCCAGCGGCATTTCGCCGTCCATTTCTCCTCCCCGGTCTCCACATACAGCGCCGTCAGCGTCCGCAGGGCCCAGCCGGTCTCCCTGGCGTTGCTCTCGCCGCTCACCTGATACATAGGCGTCTCCAAAAGCCGCAATATGTTCTCTCCGATGCCCACAGCCGTCTCCAGGGCCCGCTCATCCCCGGTGAAGTGGTAGCAGTCCAAAAGCCCCTCCACCCACTGGTGGCTGCACACCATGACGCCCCCGCCCCCGGCACAGTGGCCGAAGGTGTGCTCCCACTGCCCGCCCTGCCGGAGGGGATCGCTGCTGTGATGGCACACGTCCACATCCATCCAGTGGGCTGCCGCCACATTGGCATAATCCAGAAAACGCCGCACGCCGGTGCGCACATACATTAAGTACATGGCGTGGGGATAGTCGTATTCATTGTTGCTCCACACCAGCCGTCCGCCGCCCCGGCCCTGATCCGTGTAGCCCTGATCCGGCGTATCGCCCCAGTTCATCATGCCGTAGCAGCGGGCATGGGTATCCGCTTTGGCGGTGAGGGCAATCTCAATCTCCGGCACCCGCTTCTCCCGCTCCAAAAACACGTCCTGAAACACGCCGGAGGCCTGATAAACCTCCGGGGAAAGCAAGGGCATATCCGGCATCTGGTAGATCAGGCTCCGGTCGTCCAATTTACAAAGCGGCTCCCCAGCGTGGTGGAAGTGCAGCAAAAACCGCTGCTCCCTGGACATTCCGGGGGCCATCTCCACCCGTCCTACCCCCTCCGGCACCAGCAGGACACAGACGCCGCCGTCCTGAGCCGTCACCGCCTTGGGGAAATTCTGCTGAGCCTGGAAGATGGTGGCGCAGACGCCGCCGTCCCGATCCGTCACATCCCCAAAGAAGGTGCCGTAAAACACCTCCCCGAAGTGCTCGTTGGCCTCCTCCAGAAGAAGGTCTGCATCCGCCGTCTCCCCCACCTTTGCGCCGTTTCTTCCCACGGTGAAAAAGGTTTTATAATTGGAGCGGCCCGCGCAGGTGCGCACACTCTCCACCGGGGCCTTTTCTTCCAGCGCCTCCAGGCCCTTTACGCCCACCGTAAAGAAGAAATCCCCCTGGGCAGAATCTGCCGCGCCGTCCCCGCAGCCGGTGGAATCCGCTCCTCTCACAGACCTGCTTACGGGGACGCCAAAGTCTGGATCGCTCGTCATGCTGCGCTTTACCCCAAACCAGAAGGATTCAATGCATCGCGCTCCCCCGGTGGTGTTTTCCAGGCGCAGGGAAATGTCCAGCCAGGGCTTTCCCGCAAAGGCCGTGACCCTGCAGATCAGGGAAAAACCTTCCTGCTCTCCGCTTTCCGGCAGACAGAGCGCCCGGTTTTCAAAGCTTGCACACACAGGCCCCGGCTCCCGCATCCGCCACGGGCCAAACTTCAGGCGGTACTCTCCCTGATCCGTCCGCAAAAAGGGCCCCGCAAACTGCTCCCCCTGATAAACCCGGCCGAAAGCCTGCAGCCCTGCAAACAGACGGCCGCCCCCGTCTTCCAGGGCAAAGGCCAGGCCGCCGCAGTCCACCTGCCATCCCCCCGCCAGGCGGCGGCTTTTGATTCCAACAAATCCCTCCGGCTCCACTGCGTGCACGTCCTGCTCCTGCGAAAGGTGTGCCTTAATCCCCTCTTTGGAGACTTCCCCCAATTCACAGCTTAGCGTCTTCCCCGCGTTGCCCGGCAGATCCGCCAGAAAACGGGTGTATAAAAACCGCACGGAGCCGTCCCGGTGGCGGGAGGTCACCTTGGTCTGGCTGGGCAGCAGACTCTGCCCGTCCCGGATGCGCACGTCCCCTGCGCTGTAAAGCAGACCCTCCCGCACCGGGATGGCCAGTCCGCAGGGTTCCCCGATCCTGTCATATCGGTACAGCTTGTCAAATCGTATCTCTATTTTCTCGCCCATCGTCTTTCGCCTTTCCGCTTTTCGCTTCCGTCTTTTGCTTCCTCGGCCCTCTCATTTATTGTATCGTAAGCCGCCGGGAGTTTCCACCCTTTTTTCTTGTTTCACTCCTCGCAGGGCTTTTTTGTTTCCGCCCCCGCAGCTGTTCTCTAGTTTCGCTCCTCGTAACGCTTTTCCGCCTTCCGCCAGTTGATCAGGCGCAGCCATCCCTCCACATAATCCGCCCGGCGGTTCTGGTACTGGAGGTAATAAGCGTGCTCCCACACATCCACCAGAAACAGCGGGACCGTTTCCTTTAAATTGGGCACGTCCTGATTTGCGGTCTGCACGATGGAGAGCCCTCCCTCCTGGCTGGATACCAGCCATGCCCAGCCGGAGCCGAATTTTCCGACTGCCGCCTGTTTCATCTGATCCTTCCACTGCCTGTAAGAACCGAAATCCCTGTCGATGGCGGCGGCCAGCTCCCCGGAAGGCTCCTGCCCCTGAGGCGCCCTCATGGAGTCAAAATACAGCTCGTGGTTGTACACGCCGCCTCCGTTGTTGCGCACCGCCGTCCGAAGCGGTTCCGGCATTTTGTCCAGGCTCACCAGAAGCTCCTTTAAGGACTTCTGCTGCAGTTCCGGGTAATCGGCCAGGGCGGCGTTTAAATTGTCCACATAGGTCTGGTAGTGCTTGTCATGGTGAAAATGAAGCGTCTCCGCATCCAGCACCGGGATCAGCCCGTCATACTCATAGGGCAGGGGCCGGGCCACAAAGGGATAAGTTTCCTCTCTCATCGTTACCTCGCTTTCCGGCGGGCACACAAAAAGGCCCGCGCATCTATCTGTCATTATACGCAGGCCTTCCGTATTTTATCCTTTGCAGTCCTTTATAGCTGGGCGACGTCCACCAGCGTCAGCTGGCTGTTTACGTTCTCTAAGCTGGTCAGCAGCGCGTTTGCCGTGTCCAGAGCCGTGATACAGTAAACTCCCGTCTCGATGGCGGTGCGGCGGATCAAAAAGCCGTCCCGGGATTTGTCCCTGCCCTGGGTGGGGGTGTCGATGACCAGATCGATCCGATGGCCCAGGATCAAGTCCATGACCGTGGGGGATTCCTGGGAAATCTTGTTCACCTTCCGGGCCTTTACCCCCGCCTCGTTTAAGGCGGCGGCAGTGCTTCGGGTGGCGTAGATGGTAAAGCCCAGCTTCTCGAAGCGGCGGCCGATTTCGATGGCCTCCCCCTTATCCGCATCCTTCACCGTGATAATCACATTCTTGTGCTTGGGCAGATCCACCCCTGCTCCTAAAAATGCCTTGTACAGCGCCTCGTGGAAATCCCTGGCGATGCCCAGACACTCGCCGGTAGACTTCATCTCCGGCCCCAGGCTGATCTCCGCCCCCCGGATCTTCTCAAAGGAGAACACCGGCATTTTGACGGCGTAATAGGCCGCCTCACGCTGCAGCCCGGGGGTGTAACCCAGCTCGCGGATGGTCTTGCCTAAGATGACCTCCGTGGCCAGATCCACGATGGGAATGCCCGTCACCTTGCTGATATAGGGAACCGTCCGGGAGGAGCGGGGATTGACCTCGATCACATACACATCCTCCCCGATGGCGATAAACTGGATGTTGATCAGACCCTTCACATGGAGGGCCCTGGCCAGCCGCCTGGTGTACTCCGCGATCTTCTCCTTCACCGTCTCCCCGATGGTGGGCGCCGGGTACACGGAGATACTGTCGCCAGAGTGCACTCCGGTGCGCTCGATGTGTTCCATGATGCCGGGGATCAGGATGTCGGCGCCGTCGCAGACCGCGTCCACCTCGATCTCCTTGCCCTGGAGGTACTTGTCCACCAGAATGGGATGATCCTGGGCAATGCGGTTGATGATCTCCATGAACTCCTCGATCTCCTGGTCAGAGAGGGCGATCTGCATCCCCTGTCCGCCCAGCACATAGGAAGGGCGCACCAGCACGGGATATCCCAGCCTGTTTGCCACCTCCTTGGCCTCCTCGGCCGTGTAGACGGTGCCGCCTGCCGCCCGGGGGATTTCGGTCTCCTCCAGGATCTTGTCGAACAGTTCCCTGTCCTCCGCGGCGTCCACATCCTCCGCCCGGGTGCCTAAGATGGGCACGCCCATCTTCATCAGGCTCTCCGTCAGCTTGATGGCAGTCTGCCCGCCGAACTGCACCACAGCGCCGTCGGGCTTTTCCATGTCTACCACCGCCTCCACATCCTCGGGGGTCAAGGGTTCAAAGTACAGCTTATCCGCAATGTCAAAGTCCGTGCTCACCGTCTCCGGGTTGTTGTTGATGATGATGGTCTCATAGCCCGCCCGGGAAAAGGCCCAGGTGGCGTGGACGGAACAATAGTCAAACTCGATGCCCTGGCCGATGCGAATGGGGCCGGAGCCCAGCACCAGCACTTTCCTGCGCCCTTCTGTCTGCCGGGCTTCGTTTTCCCCGCCGTAGACCGAGTAATAGTAGGGGGTGGAGGCGGCAAACTCCGCCGCGCAGGTGTCCACCATCTTGTAGACAGGCCGGATGCCGTTTGCATGGCGCAGGGCCCTGACCTCCTCCTTTGTCTTCCCGGACAGGCGGGCGATCACATCGTCGGGAAATTCCATGCGCTTTGCCTCTTTTAAGAGCTGGGGCGTCAGATCCCCCTGTCTCAGCGCCTGTTCCATTTCCACCAGCGCGGCCAGCTTGTCGATGAACCACACGTCGATCATGGTGAGGGCATGGATCTCCTCGTAGCTTATGCCCTTGCGGAGGGCTTCGGCGATGACCCAGATCCTCTGGTCGTCCACCACCTTCAGCCGCTCCCGCAGCTCCTCCGCAGACAGGGCACTGAAATCATAGCTCATCAGGCAGTCCACGTGCTGTTCCAGGGAGCGGATGGCCTTCATCAGCGCCCCCTCGAAGTTGTCGCAGATGCTCATCACCTCGCCGGTGGCCTTCATCTGGGTGGTCAGGGTGCGCTTTGCGGTGAGGAACTTGTCGAAGGGCAGCCTGGGAATCTTCACCACGCAGTAGTCCAGAGTGGGCTCAAAGCTGGCGTAGGTCTTCTGGGTGATGGCGTTTTTGATCTCATCTAAGGTGTATCCCAGGGCGATCTTGGCCGCTACCTTGGCGATGGGGTATCCCGTTGCCTTGGAGGCCAGGGCCGAGGAACGGCTCACCCTGGGGTTTACCTCGATGACGCAGTACTCAAAGCTGGTGGGATGCAGGGCAAACTGTACGTTGCAGCCGCCGGTGATCTGCAGCTCGTTGATGATGTTTAAAGCGGAAGTCCGAAGCATCTGGTACTCTTTGTCGCTTAAGGTCTGGGAGGGAGCCACCACGATGCTGTCCCCGGTGTGGACGCCTACCGGGTCGATGTTCTCCATGTTGCAGACGGTGATGCAGTTTCCCGCGCTGTCCCGCATCACCTCATACTCGATCTCCTTCCAGCCTGCGATACAGCGCTCCACCAGCACCTGTCCCACCCTGGAAAGGCGCAGGCCGTTCTCCAGGATCTCCTCCAGCTGCACCTGGTTGTAGGCGATACCGCCGCCGGAGCCGCCTAAGGTGTAGGCGGGACGCAGCACCACCGGGTAGCCGATGGAAGCCGTGAACGCCACGCCCTCCTCCACTGTCTCCACCACCTTGGAGGCCGCGCAGGGCTCGCCGATGCGCTCCATCAGATCTTTAAACTCCTGGCGTCCCTCGGCGTTCCGGATGGTGGCCGCGGTGGTGCCTAAAAGCTTCACGCCGTGGGCTGCAAGGAAGCCGGACTCCTCCAGCTCCATGCCTAAGTTTAAGCCCGCCTGGCCGCCCAGGGTGGGCAGGATGCTGTCCGGCTTTTCCTTCTCGATGATCTGCTCTAACACCTTGACTGTCAGAGGCTCTATGTAAACCTTGTCTGCAATGTCCTTGTCCGTCATGATCGTGGCGGGGTTGGAATTGACCAACACCACCTCCACGCCTTCCTCTTTCAGGGAACGGCAGGCCTGGGTTCCCGCATAGTCGAACTCCGCCGCCTGGCCGATGACAATGGGGCCGGATCCGATGACCAGCACTCGTTTCACATTCGGATTCTTAGGCACTTTATTTCCTCCCTTCCTGACAGCCACAGTTTTCCTGGCGCATCATCTGGATAAATCGATCAAACAGGTATCTGGAATCCTGGGGGCCCGGGCAGGCCTCCGGGTGGAACTGCACCGTAAAGATGTTTTTGCCGGTGTAGGCAAGCCCTTCGTTGGTGCCGTCGTTGACGTTCACAAAGGCGGGCACCGCCACCCTGGGATCCAGCTTGTCCGTGTCCACCACATAGCCGTGGTTCTGGGAGGAGATATACACCCGCCCGGTCTCTAAGTCCTTCACCGGGTGATTGCCCCCTCTGTGGCCGTATTTCATCTTGTGGGTGTCCGCGCCAGCGGCCAGAGCCATCAGCTGATGCCCCAGACAGATGGCAAAAATGGGCACCTGGGAGTCATACAGCTTTCGGATCTGCTCGATGATGGCGCCGCACTCTTTGGGATCCCCAGGGCCATTGCTCAGCATGATGCCGTCCGGGGCGTCCTTCAGGATCTCCTCCGCGGTGGTAAAAGCCGGGTACACCGTCACCTCGCAGCCCCGCTCCGCCAGGGAACGGGCGATGTTTGCCTTTGCTCCCAGATCTAAAAGCGCCACCTTAAGCCCCGCGCCGTTTAACTCCTTCACCAGGGAGGGCCGCTTCTCCCGCTCTCCCCGCCCATAGGCCTCCCCATCGAACCGGGCTGCGCCGGACAAAGGCCCGTTTTCGGACAGCTCCAGAACAGGGGCCACTCTGTACTTTTCCCGGCAGGTCACCTTTTCCACCACTTTTCCCGTGACGTAGGCCTTCAGCCGGGGAAGCACTTCCTCCAGACAAAAGTCCTGCCGGGTGGTAATCATGCCGTTCATGGTGCCCTTTTCCCGCAGGATTTTGGTCAGGGCCCTGGTGTCGATGCCCGCGATGCCGGGCACATCGTTTTCCTCCAAAAACTGCTGTATGCTGCAATCGTTCCGGAAATTGCTGGAAACGCGGGAAATCTCCCGCACGATAAAGCCGTCGGGCCAGGGTCTTTCCGATTCCATGTCCTCCTTACAGACGCCGTAGTTGCCGATCAGAGGGTAAGTCATACACACGGCCTGTCCCGCATAGGAAGGGTCGGTCAACACTTCCAGATACCCCGCCATAGAGGTGTTAAAGACAATCTCACTGATGACTTCCCTGACGGCTCCGATCGATATCCCCTCAAATACCGTTCCATCCTCCAAGATCAGAAACGCTTTCATACTGCCTCTCATTCCGCCGCCAAGCGGCTTTGCAAACTTTCTTGATGTTCTTTCGTGCATATTCGTTTCATTATAACACAAAAAAAACAGGCGGGCAACACGAAACCCGTCTGTTTTTTCGTCTCAGCTTTTTTTCCTGTCGCAGGTCAGATCGCGGTACCAGCGCAGGGAGTCCATGTAGGCCTCGCTTACCGGCTGCACATCCATCTTCGCCAGAAGCAGCAGCCTGGAGACCTCCTGCCAGGCGGCATTTTCGTACTGCTGCATCAGCTTAAGCACCGGAGAGAGACTGCCGCTGCCCAGAATCAGCGCCTCCTTGACCTCTCCTGACACCATCACCATCCCCAGGGCCTCCTCCATGGGTTTTTCCAGAATCACGTCCAGCACGGAAAACAGTCCCATGAGGAACAATTCTTCCCCCTTGTCTTTTCTGCCGAACACCGGGCCTAAGTTTTCCGCAAACTTTGCCCGAAGCAGGGAAAGCCTGGTCAGCTCGCTGGGCTTATCCGCATACAGCTCGTGAACCACCGCCGTGTTGATCCACTTGCGCAGCTCCCGCTGGCCCAGCATGGCCGCCGCATGGCGGAGGGTGGTGATGCCGGAATTGACCGTCATGCGGTTTACCATCTTTAAGAGGGAGATCGTCAGCGCCGTATCCCGTCCGATGATATCAGCCGCCTTAGTCAGTTCAAAGTTTGCATCGTTGACCACGTTTAAAAGCTCGATGTAATTTGCCTTCAGAGGGGCCACCTCGTGCATCCCCCTGGTCACAGGCATCCGATAGAACGCGCCCTCGTAGAGCTGATAGCCGCCCATCCCTTTCAGCGTCTCGAACACGCCCATGGAGTCGATGCCCCCGGCGCACAGCCTGGCCCTGGGATAGCGCTTTGCAAAATAGATCTTGGCCTTTTCCACGGCAACCTTCCGGGTGTCCAGAAAAACATAGTCCATCAGTTCCATGATTTCCCTGTAATTTTCAAAATCAGAAACCGGGATTTTCCGCACCGCCAGCTTATAGCGCTTTTCCTTTAACTCCCGCAGCCTTTGGACGTACATCTCCAGAGGCGGGATGGTATTGTCGATCAGAAACACAATGCGCTCATGGGGCGCACTGCATTGGCTCTCCACATCGGAAAAGACGGAGATATTGCTCAAAGGGACAAAAATCTCCTTGTCCTCCGACAGTGTTTCCATGCCCATGGTGCGGATCAGCTCCAGCCCCTCTACCACAGCCTTCCCGTCATTCTGCCTTGTCCCCAGCATCATGGGGTCCAGAAGGAAATTGTCCTTCTGGGAAAAGACGGAATACGCTTTTACCGCCATGTTTTCGTCGAAAAGAGGAATCAATGCCAATAACATAGCGTCCACCTATACGATGCTCCCCCATCGCCCTTTCTATTTAAAATATGCAACACCGGACTCAAAGATCTTCAAATCCTGCCGTCCATAGATATTCAAAGCCACTCCGTGCCCCCGGCGCTCACAGTGGGCCATCTTCCCGAGGATCCTGCCGTCAGGGGAGGTGATTCCCTCGATGGCACAGTAAGAGCCGTTGATGTTGCAGTTCTCGTCCATGGATACGTTTCCATCCGGATCCGCATACACCGTGGCCACCTGACCATTGGCAAACAGCCTCTCCAGCCATTCCTTCCCCGCCACAAAGCGGCCCTCCCCGTGGGATGCGGGGCTGCAGTAAGTCTCTCCCAGGACAGCGCCCTGCAGCCAGGGAGACTTGTTGGAGACGACTTTTGTATATGCCATCTTGGAAATATGTCGTCCAATGGTATTGAACGTCAGCGTGGGCGAATCCTCCTTCTGGCCTGCGATCTCGCCCAGGGGCACCAGCCCCAGCTTGATCAGGGCCTGAAAGCCGTTGCAGATTCCCAGCGCCAGGCCGTCCCGCTGATACAGCAGCCGCATGACGGCCTCCTTGAGCCTTTCATTGCGGAATGCCGTGGCGAAAAATTTAGCGCTTCCGTCCGGCTCGTCCCCCGCGGAAAAGCCGCCGGGGAACATGAGGATCTGCGCCCTGTCGATGGCCTCCCCAAAGGCTTCCACCGACTGGCGGATATCCGCCGGGCTTAAGTTCCGGAACACCTTGATCTCAACGTCTGCGCCCGCCCGTTCAAAGGCCCTGGCGCTGTCTTCCTCGCAGTTTGTGCCCGGAAATACGGGGATGAACACCCTGGGCTTTGCCACCTTCTGACGGCAGACATAAACCTGTTCCGCCCGGTAGCACTGGGGCGAAAGCGGAGTTTCGTCCGTTCCAGCCTTCGTGGGAAACACCTTTTCCAGCGTGCCCGTCCATGCCTCCAGCGCTTCCTCCATGGAAATCTCCACGTCGCCGTAGGCAAATACCGGCCGCTCCGTCACCCTGCCGATCAGCGTGTATTCCAGACCCAGCTCATCCAGAAGGGCAAGCTTTTCCTCCGATATCTCCACTAAGAGGCTTCCCAGGGCATTCCCGAACAGCTGGCTGCGCGTCACCTGCTCTTCCACCGTCACGCCCAGCCTGTTGCCGAAGGCCATCTTGGGGATGGCCGCCGCAGCGCCTTTGGCATCCAGGGCATAGGCGGAGAGGATATGGCCCTCCGATACCAGCTTGTGGATGGCTCCATAGAGCTCTGCCGCCGCATGGTACATGGGAAGGTCAAATTCATCCTTTTCAATCTCAAAGCAGACCAGCCTGCTTCCCGGTTTTTTGAGTTCCGGCGTCACGATATCGCCCTGCTTTGCCACATCCACTGCAAAGGACACCAGGGTGGGCGGCACGTCGATCTCCTGGAAGGTGCCGGACATACTGTCCTTGCCGCCGATGGAGGGAAGTCCAAACCCGACCTGGGCGTCGTAGGCGCCAAGCAGCGCCGCAAAGGGCTGGCTCCAGCGCTCCGGGGCCCCGGTCATCCGCCGGAAATACTCCTGGAAGGTAAATCGGATCTTTGCCGCGTCACCGCCGCTTGCCACGATCTTTGCCATGGATTCCACCACGGCGTACACTGCGCCGTGATAAGGGCTCCAGGAGGACAGATAAGGGTCAAACCCGTAGCTCATCATGGTGACCGTATCGGTCTTTCCCTTGAGGACGGGCAGTTTTGCCACCATCGCCTGGGCTTCCGTCAGCTGATATCTGCCGCCGTAGGGCATCAGGACACTGCCTGCCCCGATGGAAGAGTCAAACATCTCCACTAAGCCCTTCTGGGAGCAGACGTTTAAGTCGCCCAGCAGGGCAAGCCACGCCCCTTTGACATCCCCGGCCTCCAGCTTTTCGCCCACCGCGGGCACGGCCCATTTTTCAAAATAATTTTCCTCCCTGTCAGGGATTTCCACCTTGACGGCAGTCTCCTGATGGGCGCCGTTTGTGTTTAGGAAAGACCTGGCCAGATCCACGATCTTTTTGCCCCGCCAGGTGAGCACCAGCCGGGGGTCTTCTGTGACCTCAGCCACCGGCACCGCCTCCAGGTTCTCCTCTGCGGCATAGCCCAGGAACTGCTCCACGTCCTTGGGCGACACCACCACGGCCATCCGCTCCTGGGACTCGGAGATGGCCAGCTCCGTGCCGTCTAAGCCCGCATACTTTTTGGGCACCTTGTCCAGATCCACTGTCAGGCCGTCAGCCAGTTCCCCAATGGCCACAGACACGCCGCCTGCGCCGAAATCATTGCACTTTTTGATGAGCCTGCTCACCTCCGGACGGCGGAACAGCCTCTGGATCTTTCTCTCTGTGGGAGCGTTGCCCTTCTGCACTTCCGCGCCGCAGGTCTCGATGGACTGCTCCGTGTGCACCTTGGAGGAGCCGGTTGCGCCGCCGCAGCCGTCCCGCCCGGTTCTTCCCCCCAGCAGGATGATGACGTCTCCCGGATCCGAGGTGCCCCGCACCACGTTCTCCCGGGGCGCCGCGCCCATCACTGCGCCGATTTCCATCCGCTTGGCCACATAATCCGGGTGATAGAGCTCTTTGACAAACCCTGTTGCCAGGCCGATCTGGTTCCCATAGGAGGAATAGCCTGCCGCAGCGCCCCGCACCAGCTTTTTCTGGGGCAGCTTCCCCTTTAACGTCTCCGATACGGGTACGGTGGGATCCGCCGCGCCGGTGATCCGCATGGCCTGGTACACATATCCCCTGCCGGAGAGGGGATCCCGGATGGCCCCGCCCAGACAGGTAGCAGCCCCGCCGAAGGGCTCGATCTCCGTGGGGTGGTTGTGGGTCTCGTTCTTAAAGAACACAAGCCACTCCTGCGTCTCTCTGTGATCGCCGTAATCCATCTCCACGGGCACCACCACGGAGCAGGCGTTGATCTCGTCCGACTCCTCCATATCCTGCAGTTTCCCGTCTTTTTTCAGTTTGCGCATGGCCATCAGCGCCAGATCCATCAGGCAGACATACTTGTCCTTCCTCTCCCCGTAGATCTCCTCCCTGGTGTCCAGATAGCTCTGGTAGGTGATCTCCAGCGGGGTGCGGTAATACCCCTCCCCGAATTCCACCCGGGCAAGCTCCGTGGAAAAGGTGGTATGGCGGCAGTGGTCGGACCAGTAGGTGTCCAGCACCCTGATCTCCGTCACGGAAGGGTCACGCTTTTCTTCCTCCCGGAAATATTTCTGGATGTGCAGAAAGTCCTGATAGGTCATGGCCAGGGAGAGGGAGTCGTAAAGCTCTTTTAACGCGCTCTCCTCCATCCGGGCAAAGCCCTCAAACACAGGGATGTCCGCCGGCTCCTCAAACTGCGCGATCAGCGTCTTTGGCTTTTCCATCCCGGTTTCCCTGGAGTCCACAGGGTTGATGCAGTAAGCCTTCACCCGTTCAAAATCGTCCTGGGACAGATCCCCCTGGATCAGATAGGTCACCGCCGTGCAGATCACAGGGGTTTCGTTCTCGTCCAGAAACTGTACGCACTGGACGGCCGAGTCGGCCCTCTGGTCAAACTGGCCGGGCAGATACTCCACAGAGAACACCCAGGCGTCCTCCGGGATGGGAATGGTCTCCCGGTAGAGCACGTCTACCGGCGGCTCTGAGAACACACACTCACAGGCCCGCTCAAACACCTGCTTGGACAAATTCTCCACATCGTAGCGGATGAACACGCGCACGCGCTCCGCCTTCACGCCCACATAGCTCTTTAACTCCTCCAGCAGTTCCTTTGCCTTCACTGCGTAAGGCTCTTTTTTTTCTACATAAATCCGTCTAACGTTTCCCATGCCGCTCCTTTTCCCGATCCGCGCCCTCTGCGCTTCCGTCAGCCTTCCACTCCCAGGGACTTTAAAATGTACATGATCTCCCGGTCTACCGCATCCGCCGTGATCCCGATGGTCTGGGCGGAAATTTTTAAGCCCTCCACCACAAACATGATATTGCGGGCCGTCCCGGCGCAGTCCTCACAGTAAAATTCCCCGTTTTCCACACCGGCCTCAATGAGTTTTTCGATGATCTTTACCGCGGAGTCAAACTGTTTTTTCAGCACGTTGTCCCGCTTGGAAGGCTGGTTTTCAAAATAATACTCATAGATTGCCTGGGTCAGGGTATCCTTCTTGCGCAAAAGCTCCTTTTTCTGCTCCTGAAGGAAGAGCACCAGGATATCCGCCGCCGTAGCGTCCTCGGTAATGCTGTCGGAAAAGACGTCGTCCGCCTCCTCGCTCTCCAGCTTCATCACCTCCGCAAAGATCTGGCTGGTACTGTCAAAGTACAGGTAGAGTCCGCCCCTGCTGATCTCACAGGCCTCCACGATATCCTTCATGGTGACTTTCTTAAAGCCCTTCTCCACAAATACCTTTCTGGCCGTCTCCAGAATGAACTTCCTCTTTTGTACAGATTTTTCTCCCATGCTTTTCCTTTTCCTTCCGCTTTACAGCAGCTGCCCTCCGCTTTCCGCTCAACCAATCTCCAGGGGCTTGTCCCAATATTCGATGATCTTCTGCATCTGTTTTAACACCAGATAAAAAATGTTTTCCTGCACAGCCTGGCTCCAGAGCGTCCCCCGGGTTCTGCCGCCCAGCGCATACCTGGAGAGGATCCCCGTTAAGATCCCCCAGTCCTTTAACTCAGCGGAAGCGATCAGCCTTCTCTCGTCGTCATGGGTCTTGATGTGATTGCGGGTATATACATATTGATAATTGCGATCCATCAGGGGAGATTGGGAAACCTCCCTGACAAAACGCATCAGAACAGGATCATACACTGGGAAGCGCATGGTGTTTTCAGAGGCCTGCTCCCCCTCGTAGAGGGTGCTGCCTGTCTGGCCCATGTTCTTTTCCAGCCAGGGCAGATACTGCAGAAAAGGGACTACTGCGTTTTTATACTCTAAAAGCAGCTGCTGACGGTCCTGTACATTCTGTTCCATGACGCCCTCACACTCCTGTTTCCGATTGATTTCCAAAACTGACACATATGTATTTTTATTTTATCACAAATTTAATAAAAGTACAGTAGAAAATTGCAGATACTTTGTTGTATACTATTGTATGACGCATGGATCAGGCATGGATACGCATCCGTCAAAGATACACATTTGATTTCTGGGAAGGAAGTAAAAAGACATGGCAGGAACCACACTTGCAAAGGACAAAGTCATCTATCAGGCCGGGCAGCCCATGACGGCGCTGCACCTGATCGCCAAAGGTTGTGTTCAGGTACAATACCCCGGCGGCACCTATCAATTGAAGAAAGGGGATGTGATCGGTATCTGCGAGATCTGTTCCGAGGTACATTTCCTGGGATACACCGTCACAGAGGAAGCCAATGTGCTGACTTACCCGGTCAACAACATGGAGTCCCTGGACGACCTGCTCCAGAAGCACCCGGACGTGGCCAGGTTCTTCCTCCTGTCCCTGTACCGCCAGATCAATACCCTGCTGGGACAGAGCTCCATCTCGGAGATGCGCTGCGCCAGCCTGCACAAGGTTCTGACGGAGGACTATCAGACGTACACCGCCCTCTGCAGCCGTTATCGGACTGCGCCCAGATCCCTGGAAGGGCTGTTGGATCTGGCCGCCTACATCGTCAACGAAGACCCTGACCTCTGGCTCAACAGCTACTATATTGGCCTGCAGAATGTGTACTCCAAGGAATATGCAAAAGGGCTGATTATGGAACCCGGTATCTCCCTGGGAATGGTGCGCAAGGGAAGCCTGGACTTCCGCAAGACGTACACCGTCTTAGAGGAACAGTACAACTACTGCAGCCAGATCCTGCAATACTATTTCAACGGCAATGCAAACGACCTGTTTGACTTTTACACCTCCCTTTACGCCCAGCTGGGCGCGGGCTGCGAGGATGCAGACACAATTGTCGCCTCCATCCAGCGGATGATCGAGCTCTACGAGGCCTTCCCCACCCTCTCGGTTCCCCAGATGGAACAGCGCATCGAAGCATTTCGTTCAAAGCTGAATGCGGCGTCCAGACCCTCCGACGCCGACACACAGGAGGGTCACTCCCTGGAGACCGAGATCTACGGGGAACTGGCGGGCAGCCTAAATACCATCTTAAATTTTGCCGGGGACGCCTTCGCACCGGCGGACGCATTCCGCCAGCACGTCATCGCCTATAAATCCATGGAAGACAAAGGGGCTATGGACGACGTGAGCAGCCGTCTGCGCAAAAACCTGACCGCAGAATTCAACGACCTGTATGCCGCTGTGTTCGAGCGTTCCCTCACATCCTCCTATCTGCCCATTCCGGTCAAGATGTTCCTGTACTTCGGCTATGTGGACGAGGAGCTGGCCGGGCAGGCACATTGCGCCACCCTCTACAACCTGACCTTCGGCATGGAAGACCAGAGCAAATTCGGGGTATACACGTTCTATCACTGGCTGTTAGCCATCTACAACGGCGATAAGTCCCCCAGCCGCAACGAGTTCGACGAGGACTTTTTCGATTACCTGCACAAGCAGAAGGCCCAGGGCAACCTCACCGCCTCCCAGGTGCAGTCCATGGAAAACGATCCCATGAGCCGGGTAAACTACGAGCTGCAGAATATGTTCCCCTCCGTCAACAAGGTGACCTTC
Organism: uncultured Acetatifactor sp.; assembly: GCA_947594835.1. GTDB lineage: Bacteria > Bacillota > Clostridia > Lachnospirales > Lachnospiraceae > Acetatifactor. Next base: position 68,131 of record CANQEH010000004.1, read on the forward strand.
GGGCGCATCAGCACCTTCTGTCCCCTGTTTACGGCGGAGAATGTGCTGAAGGATCTCAAGAGTTCCTATGTCACCGTCACACAGATCAACAAGGCCTTCGAGACCATCCGCCGGGTGGACTACTCCGCTTTCTACCGGGAGAGCTTAGATTACGATCACATGGATCTGATGGGCAAGGAAAGCATCCATCTGGAATTTCTGCCCGACGTGATCCTGGCCCCCAACGTGGGCATCCGCGGCGTCATGTGGCAGGAGATCGAGGGCAAGAAGCGCAACAGCCCGGGCCGGATGGCGTTTTCCATCTTCCATATGGAAGACATCAATACATCCATCGTCCGGCTGGCCGGGGAGTTCCGCTGGGAGATGTGCAAGCGCGTCCAGGGCAGCCGCTGGAACGACGTGTCCGAGCGCTCCCTGACCAGCGAGTACTTCGACTACGTCCAGTTCTACCGCAAGAACAACGAGCTCAGCGCAGAGGCCAAGGAGCGCGTGCGCAACAGCTTACAGCGCTCCAAGAACAGCTTCAAGGAAATGTTCGTGCGGGATTACATCATCTGGATCCTCTTCGAGGGCAACAACTCGCCCAGGCTCAACAAGGTGGCCCGGCGGATTTTGTTCTTATACTGCCCTTTCCCCGCCGCCCTGCGGGCCGGGATCAGCCAGAACCCGATCTACTCCGAACTTCTGGAGCGGTATAAGATCTTAGCCGGACAGCGTGTGCGCCATCTGGAAGTGCTGGCGCAGAAGATCCGCAATACCGGGGCGGAGGTGCCCGAGACCCTAACGCGGGAGATCCTCTTTGCCCAGGGCAAAGTATAAGGCAAGGCAGACTGAAACCCTTCCGTCAGGGAAGCCAGAAACGGTTTCCCTGACGAGCAAAAAAAGACCTGAAACGCTGGAATCCAGCTTTTCAGGTCTTTTTGTCAAGCAGGGGAAGAGAGGCTCGAACTCCCGTTTACGGTTTTGGAGACCGCCGCACTACCACTGTACTATTCCCCTGTGCCTGTGTCATCACCGACGAAAGACATTATATCACAGAGCCATAGAAGTGTGCAAGGGATAATTTTATTTTTCTTTTCCATTTTTCTTCTCAAAATAATCTGTCTAAGACCTCCTGCACGGATTTCACGCCGATGATCTCGATGGAGCTGTTTTTCCGGCAATCCTGTTCGCACACAAAGGGCACCACACAGGTTTCAAACCCCAGCTTTTCCGCCTCCGCCACGCGCTGCCTGGCCTGGCTCACGCCGCGGACTTCGCCGCTTAAGCCCACCTCGCCAAAAACAGCAAGCTTCGGGCTGATGACCCGGTTTTTGAAGCTGGAGAGGATGGCCAGGACAATCCCTAAGTCCACCGCCGGTTCCTGTACCTTCAGGCCCCCTGTGATGTTGACATAGGCGTCGCAGGAGGCGAGCTGCATCCCGGAGCGCTTTTCCAAAACCGCCATCAGGAGGTTCACCCGGTTGAAATCCGTGCCGGTGGCCTGTCTGCGGGGGATTCCAAAGCTTGTGTGGCAGACCAGCGCCTGGATCTCCACAAGCAGGGGCCTGGTTCCCTCCATGGTACAGGACACCACCGACCCGCTGGCATTTTCCGGCCTGCCGCTCAGCATATATTCCGAGGCGCCCGGCACCTCCGCAAGCCCCTGCTCCCGCATCTCAAAGACGCCGATCTCGTCGGTGGAGCCAAACCGGTTCTTCACTCCCCGCAGAATCCGGTAGGAGGCGTGCCTGTCGCCCTCAAAGTACAGCACCGCGTCCACCATATGCTCCAACACCCTGGGCCCGGCCACCGTCCCCTCCTTGGTCACATGGCCCACGATCAGCACGGATATGCCAAGTCCCTTTGCCAGCTTCAAAAGCACCCCCGTGGATTCCCGCACCTGGGACACGCTGCCGGGAGCCGCAGAGACGTTCTCATTGTACATGGTCTGGATGGAGTCGATGACCACCGCCTCCGGCTTTTGCCTGCGGATCACCTCTGCGACCGCCTCCAGGTCAGTCTCGCACAAAAGAAACATTTTCTCATTGAACGGGCCGATCCGATCCGCCCGCATCTTGATCTGGGCGGGGGACTCCTCCCCGGATATGTACAGCACCGTATGTCCCTCTGCGGAAAGGTTCCGGCACACCTGCAAAAGCAGGGTGGACTTGCCGATGCCCGGATCTCCCCCCACCAGGGTCAGGGAGCCCTGCACAATGCCGCCGCCCAGCACTCTGTCCAGTTCGCCCATGCCGGTGGAGATTCGGTTCTCCTTTCGGATTGCGATGTCGGACAGCACGCTGGGCTTTGCCTCCAGCCCTCTTGCCCCCCGGCCCTGCTGGGCCGTCCCAAGGCTTCCGTAAGGCGCCCTGCTGACCGCCTCCTCCACAAAAGTATTCCACTCTCTGCAGCCGGGGCATTGTCCCATCCACTTGGCAGATTCCTGTCCGCAGTTTTGGCAGTAAAACACGGATGCCGTTTTCGCCTTAGCCATATCTCCTCCTCAATGACAACGCCGGGGACCTCGTCCCCGGCGCCGTTTTCCCGTCATGCCCTGTTTTCGCTGGCAGCTTTTATACCCGTTCCACCTTCACAGAGACTTCTCCGGTAGCTTCCAGCTCCACGCCCACAGAGAGCTTTCCGCCCAGCCCGGTTTTCATGACACCCATGTCTTTTCCCCCCACAGACACCCGGTACTCCGTCTCCTCCTCCAGGCCGATGATGATCTGTGCATCCTCGTCCCCCGCTACGGTAAACTCCACGCCGCTTGCTTTCTCCCGGAAACCGAAAACGCTGGTGCCCGGCACAGACTCATAGAGGAACAGATCGTTCTTCTCCAGCTTGGTCATCTCCTGGAAGGTCTTTACCTTAAAAATGTCCCCCGCGTGTTCATAATTTTCCAGCTTGGCCTTCTGTTTTCTCTTGTGATCGCCAAAGCTGATGCTGCCGTCCGCCTCGGTGCGGAGCAGTTCTTCCACAACTGCCATGTGTCCATCCTCCTGTTTGTTGTGCGCCAAAACTCCTCTGCCGCTTTTTTTATTATAACAGTTTCCCGCCTGTTCCGCAAGGGTCACGGGGCCTGGCGATCTGACACTTCTTCCTCACACCGCGCTGCCAAAGAACAGCTTTCTTCCGACCAGCTCAGATTGCCTGTCAGCTTTTCGCCTGCCAGCTTTTCGCCTGCCAGCTTTTCGTAGACGGCGCTCTCCTCCGGCCCGCAGGATAAATAGGCTTCGCATATCCGGGCGATCTCCTTCTCATCTGCCAACAGGTCAGCCGCGATCTTCTGTGGGGATTCGCCCCTTTGCAGCTTGCTGCCGACAAGATGGATCATAAGTTCCTGTTTTCCCTGGATAAGTCCCCGCACAAGGCCTCGCTCCATGCCCTGGGCAAGGCCACGTTCTATGCCATCCTCCAAGCCCTCCTCATACCGCACTGCCAAAGCGTCGTCCATGTTAAACTGGGTAAACAGCATATTCTCTACCTCCGTCCCATGCTTCGTGACAAACTCTGCAAAGATTCCCTCCCGGATGCAGTCCTTGATGGCAAGGGTCACCGACGCATCCCGGTTCATCCCATCTTCCATGTAGCGTCTCACCCGCTCGATAAACCAGGAGTACTCATACAGCGGCATACATTCCCCCAGGAGCTTGTGCCCCACCGGGAGGTTGATATTGATCATCTTTATTTTTAATTCTAGCATGGGTTCTTTTGTTTTGGCAATATATGCATCCGAAAGTTTTAATACTGTTTCTCTAGGTACGGGCTTTGCCCCGTTGTAGAATAAATAGAACTCCGGCGTGGGGATGGGGATGAGTTTTTCCCGGTAGAGATCCTGGTTTTTCAGCAGTTTTTCCATGGTGCGGCCATAGTACAGGATACTCCGCAGGGGCATATTCTGGTTCACGGTGGACTGGTGCTCGCTGATGACCAATACCCTGTCTTTCACGAGAAATCCCAGATCATTTTTTCGGGCCAGGAACAGCACGCCCTCCAGGGTAGCAATCTCGATGTCCTCCGGGGCTGTCTTTTCGCCGGAGAGAGCAGTATACAATTTGGCAGCGTTTTCCGGCTCGCTGAAAACGGCAGTAAACACATCGGATTTTAATTCCCGGTTGGATAGGGTTTTCGGGTTATCGCCAGGCTTTTCTGCCGACTTGCTCCTTGGCTTCTCTTCTGGTTGTCCTTTCAGCTTGTCTCTCGGCTCCTTTAATAGCCGCTTTTCTAACTTTTCTTCTGTCATAGGCAGACTCCTCCTGTGAAAATGGATTTTAATCTTGAAAAATGCCGCAGAACTGCGTGATAGATACGATCGGTCAGAATGTCCGATTTTTCAATGACAGACTCATTATAACAGGATAAAGCCGCTTTGTCCAGCCTTCTTTTGGCCTTATTGCATCCTTTCGCGCTTTTCTTTCACTTTGGGAAAATGTCACAGATTTCATATCAGCTGTATCATTTATTCTTCGCGTTCTCCCCGCCCGGTCGGCTGCAAGGAACTCCGGCGCTGTGCCAACACTGGGAAACTGGACGAGACGGTTTTGCACCGCCTTATCCACAAGATTTTGATGGGCAGGGCCAGGAAGGCAGACGGCCAGAATGAGACGTTTCCTTGGCTGTCCTCCGACAGATGGAATCAATATAATTCTGGCACTTTCTTTTTGAAGATAAACAAAGCTGCTGCAAACGTAACGACAGAGACCAAAAGGATTTGCAGCAAGGATTCCCGATTCGTTTCGTTTTTGCTGATAATGACTTGCCGGAACACAATGACAAGCAAAGAGGTTACGATTGCAGCCGGAACAGATTTTCGTATCATTCCAATGATGAACGGCCATAGCGACAGCACCATACATACAACTACCATGGTGATTGCCATGGGTATCCATGTCTGAAGCATGGAGATTTGGAAGGTTCCCTCCAGCACATCAAAAAATCTGTCCGCAAACACAATATAAGCGCTGCAGCAAACATAGCCAGCCGCCATGGAAAGCGCTGTATAAACCATAATGATCGCCAGTTTGCTGGCAATCAATTTCATCCGGTTCAAAGGATAGGAAAACAGAATTGTCATTGTCCGCTGCTCATACTCTCCAATGACCAGCCGGGCCGTTAAAACCGACGAGTACACAAGGAAAATCAAGGACAACAGTAAGCCAATCACAAGATATGTACTTTCAAACGTGTCTTTGGTCTGTTCCGGGTCTGTCATGCTGTCCCACAAAGATACGGTGATGAACAGTATGCTGAAAAGAATTGCGGCAACCGTAAAAATAACAGTTCGAGCCATCCCAAATTTTTTTAACTCCAATTTCATCAGATGTGCCATTTTAATCTCCATTCCGGAGCGTTTACGCGACGGGGCGATGGAGAAAAAACTGTAAATACAGTTTGCGAATGCGATTTCTCATCTGCCATCAAAGCAATTTGTGACGCTCCGGCACAAATTGCCAAACGAAGTTATTTCGTTTTGAGAAACAATAAGCTATCGAGCTTATTTTTCACACTATTTCCTCTCCTCCATAAGTTGGAAGAAATAATCTTCCAGAGTGTCCTGCTTGCGCCCTAAGCTTTCTAAACCAACGCCATTTTCAATGAGCAATTTTGATAAATCTTTGCCGGAAATGTCTGAATCATAAATCCGGATGAACTCTTTGTCCAATACGCTGAAATTTGTAATGCCCATCTGTTCCAGTAAAGCTGCTGCATGAGCTGCATGATCCACTTGTAAACTGATATACTCCGTCTGATGCTTATGAATTTCCTCGATGGACAGTTCTGTCAGTAATTTTCCGTGCTGAATCATTCCAATCGTATCGGCAATCAACTCCACCTCGGACAAGATGTGGCTGGAAATAAAAATGGTCGTTCCGTCTTCCCGGTTTAACCGCTGGAACAGGTTCCGCATTTCACGGATGCCTTCCGGGTCTAATGCGTTGATGGGTTCGTCTAAAATCAGAAATTCTGGACGTGCAAGAATCGCTCTTGCGATTGCGAGCCGCTGTTTCATACCTAAGGAATAATGGCGAATTTGTTTTCCCTCAACATTTTGCAAATCCACCATCTGCAAAACCTCGTCTATCCGCTCTTTATTTGGAAAGCCCATGTATTCGCAATGCAACTCCAAATTCTGGCGCGCTGTTAGTTTCTCATAAAAATATGGATTTTCAATGATAGACCCTGTCTTCTTGAAAATCTCATAGCTATGGTCGGTCACTTTTTCGCCAAAGAGATAAACCTCCCCGGCATCTGGCTGAATCAGGTTTAACATCATTTTCATGACGGTGCTTTTCCCTGCTCCATTCGGCCCGACAAAGCCATAAACAGCCCCTTTGGGAATATGGATATCCACCTCGTTTACAACGGTATTTCCTTTGTAGGATTTTCGCAGCCCTGCGGTTTCCATGATATAATCCATTTTCAAACTGTATTCCTCCCGTACAGCTTTCATGATACAAAACAGACTTCTCTTTTCTCTGCCTGAAATCTAACTTTTTTCTAACTTTTCAAAACAACCGTGAAAACTGTCTGCTCATTCTGGATACTGTGAACCTGCAATTCCGCCCCTATCTGTACAGAAAGATTTTTTGCAATCGCCAACCCCAGACCGTTTCCTGATGATTTTGGAGCGGTTGTATAATTTCTTATAAAAATTTGCTTTTGCTGCCGCGATGACATTCCTTTTCCATGATCCTCTATTTCAATGACGCTTTTCCCTTTTCCTGCGGTAAGCCGCAGGGCAATATACCTGCCGTCACCGCCATGCCGGATTGCGTTGTCTATCAGGTTTTTCAAAATACGCTGCAAGGCATCCCGGTCTGTGTCTGCATAGACCGGCGCAGCCGGTATCTGGATATCCACTTCAAATTTCTGCTTTTCAAGCAGATCATAATATTCCAGAATGGTATCCTGGCATACTCTTGAAATATTCTCCTTTTGCAGCTTCAGAGGCAGGTCGCCGGAAGCAATTTTAGACATTGTAAAGTAGTCGTTTATCGTTGTGATCAAATCATCGGCTTTGCGGTCAATTTTGACGGCCATCGTATGAATGACCTCCGGCGCCGATAAATCACCTGCTTTCGCGGCCAGCATCTCACTGTTTCCTTTCAGCACGGCAAGAGGAGTCCGAATATCATGTGAGATATTTGTCAGGACCTGTGCCATTGCTTTCTGGGCTTGTTCAAATTCTGACTTCTTTTCATAAAAATCCTGAAGCAAGGTATTGATCGCAGCCCCCAATTTTTTGATGCAGACGTGATCGGCAGGAAGAAGAACAAAGCCATTTTCCAAAGCAATAGAAAGTGTTTCCAGCCTGTGGCTGATGTAACTGATTTCCTTTTCCAACTTCTTATACTGTATTCTCTGCCATACGAAAGCGACCAGAAAAGCAGCTGAAAAAGAGGCAAACAGGATCCACATTTATTTATCCTCCATCTTGTAACCGATTCCCCACAAGGTCTTAATATAGATCGTTGTATCCTCCTCACCGTCTTTCAGCTTCAGGCGCAGCCGGTTGATATGCGTATTCAGCACGTTCTCATTTCCAAAATACGGCTCCTTCCAAATAAGTTCATACAGGCGTTCTTTTGAAAAAGCTTGTCCCGGATGGGTTGCCAGCAAATACAAAATCTCAAATTCAATGGGAGTTAACTCAATCAGGATTCCTTTGCGGCTGACCGTATGGCTGATTGGATCAATCTCTAAATCCTTAATTTTGGCGCCCGTACCGCCTGGCATGGCCTGATAGGTTCTTGCCCGGCGGATATTGGCCTTCATTCTCGCCGTAAGTTCAATCAGAGAAAACGGCTTGACCACATAATCATCGGCTCCCAGATTCAATCCCATTGCTTTATCCGTATCATTGTCTTTTGCAGTGATTATGATAATTGGGATTGTGCTGACCTGCCGGATGGCCTTAATGATCTCCATACCGCTCATATCCGGCAGCATAAGGTCTATGAGCGCAAGAGCATATTCATCGTAATTTTTGATCGCGTGAACAGCGGTTTTCCCATCGCGAAAGGGAAACACTTGAAATTCTCCTGATAAATAGTCTTTCACCATGCCTCTGATTTCTTCGTCATCCTCAATCAATATAATTTTACTTTCCATCGCGATTGCCCCCTGTCTCTTTTCCTGCCCTCAACAGGCTTTTCTGCGTTCTTTGGAATCAGCCGGACAGTCCCCGTTTCCCGCCAGTTTCCTTCCTGTCAGGCAGTCTATATTGCCCTCGAATTTTCGTAGTATCATTCTTTTTTTAGAATACCTGACGAACAATATAAAACAGGCACTATGAAAAGAAAAATTCTTTGATAGTGCCTGTCTTTCCCTCTATGTCTTATCTCTAAACGGGCTGGCCTCATCGGTTCCATTTTCCCAGCCCTTCTCTCGGAAAGACGATCAGCAGCGTGCCGGAAGCAACGGAGATCCTGCTTTCTTTTCCGATAAATTCATTGCTGACGCCCAGGGGGAAGGTATTGGTCAAAACGGCTTGATCCAGTTCATACTTTAACCCCTGCAGGCAGACGCCCTCTGATTTTTCCGAATAAGAGAACACAGACACATAACCGGAAGCCGCCCTGTCAAAGGTGAGCTCCCGGTTGGTGATCGCAGTGACGACGCTGCCGTGATCGGCCAGAAAGCCCCGCCTGCCGTTTTCTGCAAGAAAGGCCAGCACTTGAAGATTTGCCAGCGTGTGATCTATGCGCCCGCCTGTGGCGCAGGAAAGATAGAAATCGGAATACCCCGCCTTGATCCCCTCACGAACCGCCGCAAGCATATCCGTATCGTCCTTCTCGGCGCTTAACGGGATCACATTGCCGTGCTGCGGCAGGGCGTTCAGGGAATCAAAATCCCCGATCACAAGGTCTGCACGGATCCCTGCCTGCTCCAGATAGCGCAGCCCGGCGTCGGCGGCTATGACAAAATCGTCTGCTGCGGGCTGAAAATCAATCCCGCAGCTTTCGCCCGCCCCCACGATATAACAGATCCCCTTCTTCATGTCCCGTCCTCTGTCCTTCCACTCCCTCTGCCGCTTCAGCGCCCTGCCTGCGCTTCCTTCGGTTTTACCGTAAACGTCACTTTCCCGTTTTTAAACCCTGCGGATACCACGTCCCCGGGCTGGATCTTCTTGGAGAGAATCTCCTCCGCCAGCGCGTCCTCCACCACAGACTGGATCGCCCGCTTAAGCGGCCTTGCCCCCATCTTGTTGTCCGCGTATCTGTCCACCAGGTGCTCCTTTAAGGAGGCCGTCAGGGTCAGCTTGATGTCCATCTGGGATTCGCAGCGCTTGTACAGGTCGGACGCCAGCAGGTTGACAATGGCCTTCATGTTTTCCTTGTCCAGCTGATGGAAGACGATGATGTCGTCGATCCGGTTGATAAACTCCGGCTTAAAGCTTTTCTTGACCTCCTCCATCACGCCGGACTTCATCTTCTCATAGTCCCGCTTGACGTCGCTGCCGGTGGAAAAGCCCAGATTTTTGGGATCCACAATGCGCTGGGCGCCTGCGTTGGAGGTCATGATGAGCACGGTATTCTTAAAGCTGACCTTCCGGCCCTTGGAGTCCGTGATATGGCCGTCGTCCAGCACCTGCAGCAGGATGTTGAACACATCCGGATGGGCCTTCTCGATCTCGTCAAACAGCACCACGGAATACGGGTTGCGCCGCACCTTCTCGCTGAGCTGTCCGCCCTCCTCAAAGCCCACATAGCCGGGCGGCGAGCCGATCATCTTGGACACGGAGTGGCCCTCCATGTACTCGGACATATCTACCCGGATAATGGCGTCCTCGGAGCCGAACATGGCCTCCGCCAGCGCCTTGGAGAGCTCTGTCTTTCCCACGCCGGTGGGCCCCAGGAACAGGAAGGAACCGATGGGACGCCTGGGATCCTTCAGCCCTACCCGGCCCCTGCGCATGGCCTTTGCCACTGCGGCTACCGCCTCCTCCTGGCCGATGACCCGCTTGTGCAGGATTCCCTCCAGCTTTAAAAGCCGCTCGCTTTCCTTCTGGGCCAGCTTCTGCACCGGGATCTTGGTCCACATGGCTACCACTTCCGCGATCTCGTTCTCGCCCACAACAGATTTCCGGCTCAGTTCCTGGCTTTCCAGACGTTTTTCCATGCGCTGGTATTTTTTCACCAGTTCATCCTGATTGTGTTTGATCTCCGCCGCCTGGGAGAAGGCTTCCATGCGGATGGAACGCTCAATCTGCTGATCCATCTTCTTAATCTGATCTAACAGTTCCTTCTGCTTATCCGGCATATCCATGGCTTTGAGACGGATGCTGGCCGCCGCTTCGTCGATCAGGTCGATGGCCTTATCCGGCAGGTTCCTGTCGTTGATATACCGGGCGGAGAGACGCACCGCAGCGTCCACCGCTTCCGGAGTGATGACCACCTTGTGGTGTTCCTCATACTTCCCCTTGATGCCCTCTAAGATGCGGATAGCCTCCTCCTCTGTGGGCTCCTCCACGTTGACGGGCTGGAAGCGCCGCTCCAGGGCAGCGTCTTTTTCGATATACTTGCGGTACTCGGCGATGGTGGTGGCGCCGATCATCTGCAGTTCCCCCCTGGCCAGGGAAGGCTTTAAGATGTTGGAAGCGTCGATTGCCCCCTCTGCGCCGCCGGCGCCGATAATGGTGTGCAGCTCATCCAGAAACAGGATCACGTTTCCGTCGTCGATGACTTCCTTGATCACCTTCTTGATCCGCTCTTCAAATTCCCCGCGGTATTTGCTGCCCGCCACCATGCCGGAGAGATCCAGCGTCAGCACCCGCTTTTCCTTGACGGTAGAAGGCACCTGCCCCGCCACAATGCGCAGCGCCAGCCCTTCCACCACCGCCGTCTTTCCCACGCCGGGTTCCCCGATGAGGCAGGGATTGTTTTTGGTGCGGCGGCTTAAGATCTGGATCAGGCGGCGGATCTCATCTTCCCTGCCGATCACAGGATCCAGCTTTCCCTCCCGGGCCATGGCGGTCAGATCGCGGCTGTACTGGCTCAAGGTGGTAGGCTTTGCGCGGCCGGACGCCTTCCGCCCCAGGTCTTCCTTGTACAGATTCCCGTCCTGGCCGATGGAGATCAGGGTGTCTACATAGATTTTCTGTACGTTGACTCCGATGGTATTCAACAGCCTGACCGCTACGTTTTCCCCCTCTTTGATGAGGGCCATCAGAATGTGCTCCGTCCCCGTGGCCTTCTGGCCGAACCGGGCCGCCTGCCTGTGCGCTTCCTCCAGCACCTTCCGGGCTCTTGGGGAATAGCCCTCCCGCTCCCGCAGGCTCACGCCGTTTTCAAAGGCGATCAGCTCCTGTATCATATCCAGTACCTGGGATACATTCACACCGTTGTCCGTCAGGACCTTATTGGCTACGCTGCCCGGCACCTTCAACAGCCCCACCAGGATGTGCTCCGTACCCACATATCCCTGCTTCAGGCTTTTGGCACACCTGGCCGCCTGCTGCAGGGCCTCCCTTGCCTTATCGGTAAACTGTGACTGCATAGTTTTCTCCTCTCCAAAATGCTCCTCACTCTGATAAAGGGGACACTCCTGTTTAAGAGTATCCCCTCTCCCACTGCCCTATTCCGATTTTGCCGCAATTTCCCGTCACTGCTGCTCGTCGCCGTCATAGTTTAAAAACTCAAACTCGAACTCGTCGGTGTCCTCCGACATAAAATTCTTCGGCTGCGGCCTCTGCCCCTGGGGCGTCCCCGCCGGGCGCTGGTTCTGGGAAGGGCCCGCCGGACGCTGGCCCTGGGTGTTCCCGGCAGGCCTCTGGCCCTGGGAAGTCCCTGCGGGGCGCTGGCCCTGGGTACTCCCGGCAGGTCTCTGGCCCTGGGACGTCCCCGCCGGACGCTGACCCTGGGGGCCGCCTGCGGGGCGCTGGCCCTGGGCACTCCCGGCAGGTCTCTGGCCCTGGGATGTCCCGGGACGCTGACCCTGGGAAGCCCCGGCGGGACGCTGGCCTGCGGGGCGCTGCCCCTGGGAAGTCCCTCTCCGCTCCGCGCCCACGTTCTGCATCACGCGCTGGCCGCCCTGTCCATTTCTTCTGTGCAGCGTTTCCCGCTCTACCTCATGAATGTAAGCGGAATCCGTTATATCTTTGATCTTGAAGACCAGCAGGCCGATCACGCCCATGGCCGCCACCAGCAGGATGGCCACGATGACGATCCCCACCTTCTGGGTCTTGATCGTTTTTGCCATCTGGAGATAGGCATCGTTATTGCTCTGCATTGCGCTCAAAAGCTCGTCCACGGGATAGCCATAGGCCGGTTCCACCGTGTTGTTCACCAAAAGCCACTGCCCGTCCTGGAACAGGGTGTCATACTCCTTTGTCTCCTGGGGCGCAGACACATCGCTCCCCTCCCCTTCCACAGGCGCTGTCTCCTCTGGCTCCGGCTCCGTATAAGGCGTCGGCTCCTCCGACAGGTTGACAAAATCCTCCCGGATAAACCCGCTCACTTCCGTGCCGTCCGAGATGAAATTCACATACCACCAGGTCTTGCCGTCGTTGTCCAGACTGTCGGCCCTGCCGTTTACGGTCAGCGCAAGCCCGCTGCGCACCGTGGTGACGATCTGGCTGTTGCCGGAGGTAGACGGGGTGCTGCGCACCCGGACCTTGTCGCCGCCTTTTACCGTGGCGCTGACGGGATTTAACTGCGTGACGCCGGAGGTGTCAACGGTGACAGATGTGCCGCCTGCGGGCGTCGTATCGGCGCCCGTCCCCTGCTGCGTCTGGGTGTCGGTGGGAGTCACCTGGGTGGAGGCAGGCGGCGTGGAGCCGTCTGTGATCTCTACCAGATCCGAGCGGACATATCCCAATTTGTCCGCGTCCACATAGACTTCATACCAGGTGTAACCGTCGCTGGCCGCGATCTGGCTGCGGATGGAGATGACGGCGTTCTGGGCATAGCTTGTCATCACGTCGGCGGTGGAGCTGGCGGAGCTTCGCACCTTCGCGCCGCCGCTGGCTGTGATGCGCCCTGCGCTCTCCGCGTGGCTCACGGTGGAAAACCACCCCGTACACAGTGTGAGCGCAAGCAGAAGCGTCAATGTCGAAACCATCATGCCCAAGGGCTTTAAAGCCCTCCTCGTCTGTACCTTGCTTCTCTTTCTCATAGCGTCCCTTTTCCCCCATTTCCCTAGTGTCTTGTAAAGCGCTTTTGTCCTTCTGCTTCCTGCTGTCCCAGGCCGAAGCCCTGCAGATCCCTCTTGTGCTGTTCCCGCTGCTTTGCCTCCAGGTTGCGGTGCATCTTTACCTCACAATCCGGGCAGTAGCGCCCGGAGCGGATGGGCCTGTCGCAGAGGTCGCAGCGCAGGAAGGCCCTGGAGCCCTCCGCCACCTCGAGACGCCCCTCCCTGAGGAGGCGCCGTATGGTCTTCTGGGACACCCCTACGGCAGCCTCTATCTCCGCCGCCGTGGCGCCCTTGTGCTCCTCGATGTAACATCTCACTTTTCCATAATCGTCATAGGCCAGCTCGCCGCACTCCTCGCACCGATACTCGCCCAGACCTTTAAATACCATCACTCCGCCGCACTTCCCGCACACCCTGGGGATGTTAAAGGTCTCCGGCATCAATAAATTCTCACGATCCATCCTGCAATGCCTCCCGTCTGCGAATCTGAACCCCTCTGTCACCAGACAACGTCCTATTCCCCCTCATCGACTGCTTTTGCGATATCCCTGCGCATATACTTGTTGGCAAAAGACACCCACTCCGCCGCCTCGTAGGCTTTGGCCCGGGCCTCCTGCAGCGTTGCAGCCTTGGCTGTCACGCCCAGCACGCGCCCGCCGGACGTCACAATGCGCCCCTGGCTGTCCAGGCTGGTTCCGGCGTGGAAACAAAAGTAATCTTCCTTCCCCTCAAACCGCTCCAGCCCCGTGATCTCAAACCCCTTCTCATAGGAGACCGGATAGCCGTCGCTGGCCAGCACCACACAGACCGCCGCATCGTCCTCAAATTCCAGCTCTATCTCATCCAGCCTGCCGTCGATGCAGGCGTCCACCACGTCTAAAAGGTCATTTTTCATCCGGCACAGCACGGTCTGGGTCTCCGGGTCTCCGAACCGGGCGTTGTACTCCAACACCCTGGGCCCCTCCGGCGTCAGCATCAGCCCGAAGAAGATGACCCCTTGAAATGGCCTCCCCTCCGCCGCCATCGCGTCCACAGTGGGCTGATAGATGTACTTCCGGCAGAAGCTGTCTATCTCGGCGGTATAAAACGGGCTGGGGGAAAAGCTGCCCATGCCGCCGGTGTTGAGTCCCTGGTCATTGTCCTTTGCCCGCTTGTGATCCTGGGCGGAAGCCATGGTTTTTATGGTCTTTCCGTCCACAAAGGCAAGGACGGACACCTCCCGCCCTGTCATAAATTCCTCCACGACCATGCGGTTCCCAGCCGCGCCGAAATGTTTCTCCAGCATGATCTCCTGTACGCCGGCCTTCGCTTCCTCCAGGGTATTGCAGATCAGCACGCCCTTCCCCAGCGCCAGCCCATCCGCCTTTAAGACAATGGGCATTTTCGCCGTTTCCAGATACGCCAGGGCTTTCTGCGCGTCGTCGAAGGTCTCATAGCCGGCGGTGGGAATCCCGTATTTTTTCATCAGTTCCTTGGAAAACGCCTTGCTCCCCTCCAGGATGGCAGCCTTTTTGTCCGGCCCGAATACCCGAAAGCCTGCCGCCTGCAGTTCGTCCACCAGGCCGCCCACCAGTGGATCGTCCGGCGCTACAAACACCAGATCCACCTCTTTTTGCCTGGCATATTCCACGATCCTGTCAAATTCCATGACGCCAATGGAAGGCTCGCACTCCGCGATCTGCGCGATGCCCGCATTTCCGGGCACGCAGTAGAGTTTTTCCAGCCGTCTGCTCTTTTTCATGCTGGCCGCAATGGCGTGCTCCCTGCCGCCGCCGCCCACGATCAATACTTTCATGGTTCCTCTTTTCCGCCGTCAGATGTGTCTGACCCTGCCGTCTTCCACACGCAGCCTGTTATTTGCGATATCGTCGATGGCCTGGGGCAGCAGGATCCACTCCGCCTGCTCCATCACCCGTTTCTGCAGGCTCTGCGGGGTGTCGTCTTCCTGCACCTCCACCGCCTTCTGGGCAATGATGGGGCCCTCGTCCATGCCCTCGTTCACAAAGTGCACCGTTGCCCCGGTGACTTTCGCGCCCCGCTCCAGAACCTTCTCATGAACCTTCAGCCCGTAATAGCCCACGCCGCAGAAGGAAGGAATGAGGGAAGGGTGGATGTTCACGATCCTGTCCGGAAACCGCTCCACCATCTCCCCCGGGATCCTGACCAAAAAACCCGCCAGCACGATCAGATCCGGGGCCAGTCTGCACATCTCTTCCGTAAAGGCGCGGTCAAAGGCCGCTCTGTCTGGATAGTCCCCGGGCCGCAGCAAAATGCCGGGGATCCCGTGCTGTTTTGCCCGCTCTAACGCCCTGGCATTGGCGTTGTTGCTGACCACCGCCGCCACTTCCGCGTTGGTGATGACGCCGCTTTCGATGGCGTCTAAAATTGCCTGCAGATTGGTGCCGCCTCCCGACACGCAGACCACCAGCTTCAGCATAAGGTCACTTCCCTTTCTCCCGCCTGGCAGCTTCCTACCACCCAGGCCTTTTCGCCTGCGGCCTCCAGAGCCTGTACCGTCTTGTCCGCGT
This sequence comes from uncultured Acetatifactor sp., assembly GCA_947594835.1. Lineage (GTDB taxonomy): Bacteria > Bacillota > Clostridia > Lachnospirales > Lachnospiraceae > Acetatifactor. Next base: position 83,775 of record CANQEH010000004.1, read on the forward strand.
CGGCGCTGTCCACTGCCAGCACCATGCCAAGCCCCATATTGTATGTGTTGTACATCATTTTTTCCCCGATGCCGCCCTGCCTCTGCAGAAGGCCGAAGATCGGGGGAATGGGATAACTGTCCTTCCGGATGGACGCGGTCACGCCCTGGGGCAGCATCCTGGGGATATTTTCATAAAAACCGCCCCCGGTGATATGGCTGCAGCCCTTTATGACGATACCGGCGTCCTTCACGGCCCGCAGGGCCTTCACATAGATCCGGGTCGGCGTAAGCAGGGTCTCCCCCAGCGTTTCGCCCAATTCATCGTAATAGGTCTCCAGGCTCTCCCGGGTCATCTCAAAGACCTTCCGCACCAGGGAAAAACCGTTGGAGTGTACTCCGGAGGACGCAATGCCCACCAGCGCATCCCCGGGTTTTATCGTCTCCCCGGTGATCAGATCTTTCTCATCCGCCACGCCCACGGCAAACCCGGCCAGGTCGTACTCATCCTCCGGCATCAGCCCGGGGTGCTCTGCGGTCTCGCCGCCGATCAATGCTGCGCCCGCCTGCTTACAGCCCTCCGCCACGCCTTTGACAATGGCGGCTATTTTTTCCGGGTAGTTCTTGCCGCAGGCGATGTAATCCAGGAAAAACAGGGGCTCCCCGCCAGCGCAGGCCACGTCGTTCACACACATGGCCACACAGTCGATGCCCACCGTGTCATGCCGGTCCAGAAGAAACGCCAGCTTGATCTTGGTGCCCACGCCGTCCGTGCCGGACAAGAGCACGGGATGCTCCATCCCCTTGATGGCTTTTAAGGAGAATGCGCCGGAAAACCCGCCCAATCCTCCCAGCACCTCCGGGCGCAGGGTGCCTTTCACAGATTCCTTGATCAGTTCCACAGACCGATATCCCGCCTCGATATCCACTCCGGCCTTTTTATAATCCATCTTCTCTCCATTTCTGCGCTGTCCTCTGCGCATGGCAGGCTTGTGCCGGGCCGCCCGCAGGACACAGCTTTGCAATCAAATCTTTCAGGCCTTCCTGCCGCTTTCCAGATAAGCCCGGTACCCTTGCTCCTTCAGCTTTGCGTCCTTTTCCTCCACCTGGGTTTTCATCTTCTCACTGTAAGCCTTCAGCTTTGCCAGAAGCCCGGCGTCTGACACCGCCAGGATTTTTGCCGCCAAAAGCCCGGCGTTCGCCCCTCCGCCGATGGCCACGGTAGCCACCGGGATGCCGCTTGGCATCTGCACGATGGAGTAGAGGGAGTCCCTGCCGCCCAGGGAAGTGGTGTGCATGGGAACCCCGATCACCGGCATGGGGAAGATCGCCGCACACATACCAGGCAGATGGGCCGCCATCCCTGCACCCGCGATAATCACCTTCAAGCCCCTTTCTTCCGCGCTCTTTGCATAGGAAAAAAAGACGTCAGGCTCCCGGTGGGCGCTGATGATGCTCATCTCATAAGAAATGCCCAATTCCTCCAGAATATCCGCAGCTTTCGCCATCACCGGCATATCCGAATCGCTGCCCATCACAATCCCTACTTGTGCCATGCTGTTCTCCTCTCACACTCTGGCTCCTGCCGCCGGGGCGGCACTGCCTATACTTACTTTCTAGTTTACTAAAATTCATGCCCGGGTGCAAGCCCTAATTGAAAGCCTCGTTCAAAGGCTCCGTGCCCGGCAGCACAAACCGGCCCTCCCGGATGATCGGGATAACGCTTCCGTCTTTCCGTACTGCCGTCAGCTCTCCCAGCTCATCGTAGGGAATGGTGATGTCCGTGTGGCAGTTAAAGTACGCCTCCATGGGCTTCTCCCTGCGCAGGGCGGATCTCTCATTCTCCCGGGCCACGATCTCCTTGCCGTCCGGGTTATACACCTTCACGTCCTCCTCCCGGGAATAGCAGGTGTCACCCACCGCAAAATGGGGCCCCATCTTTTCCGCGATCAGAATCGGAAGCTTTGACTCCACTTTCAGCCGCTTTGCCGCCACATAGGCAGTGGTGTTTGTGCCGATGGCAAATTCCCCTAAAGGCAGGCTGTCATGGCGAAACAGCACGTTGTCCCTGACAAACCGCTTGTTTTCTGTCTGTTCTGCAAAGTTGCCGCAGTTGTAATCGCTGATCATGCCGTCCCGGAAGGTCAAAGACAGATCCCGAAACTCCAGGCCCTCCAAAAAGACCCTGGTCACATGGAGCACCCCGTCCGTGCCCTTTAAAACGGGGGAGGTGAACACTTCTCCCACGGGGATGTTCACATCCGCCACGCAGTTTTCAAAGATGGTCTCCCGGGAGGGGTCGGAGAGCTTGTGCAAATTCACCTTCAGATCCGTCCTGTTTTTCCCCATCCCCCTGACCAAACAGTAATCCGCCTGATCCAGCGCGTCGATCAGCTTCTGCTGCACCTCCCGGTAGAGCATATAGTCCAGGGTGTTGATGCGGATGGTCTCCCGAAACAGCTCCTCAAACACCGGCCCGATCTCCGGCACGGGGAAGGCGATAATGGTAAAGCTGGACTCCTTGCGGGAAATATACTCCTGGGTCAGAAGGGAGGACTGGCTGCGGTATTCCACCCACAGCTTGTTCTGTTCGTCGCTCAGCTTGACGGCTTCCGGCTTGTTCACCGGATCAAAATCCGCCCTGCCGAACGTCTCCACCACCGCAGGGCCCGCGTACTGCGCCGCCTCCTGCCTGTACTGTTCAAAGGCGCAGCGGGTTGCCTCCAGCTGCCGGGTGATGAAATTCTTGTCCAGATAAAAGGCATGGTCGTCGTCGTGGTCATAGTCGTACTGCCGGTTTACGTCCCCGCCCGAAAACCCAAAGTCCCTGGAGGCTGCGCACTTTAAGCCCATTTTTTCAAAATTCTCCGCCGCCCGGCGCATCATCCGCTCAAAGCCCAGCCGGTAGACCAGATCGACGATGCTCTTTTTGGAGAGATCCTTGCCTGCCACCTCATAACCCATGCGGAACCCTTCCGTGTAAGTGTCCGCCATGGCGGCGATGGTCTCCTCGTCCAAAGCGTTTAAAAACCGGGCCGTCTCCAGTTCGTTCTCGCCCACATATTCGCCGTAGGCGTACAGGTAGCGCAGGTCTTCCAGATCGCTTTCCCGGATGATCTTCATGCCCAGACAGTCCTTGGTGTCAAAGCGGGCTTTGACACTTCTCAGGGCTGCTTCCTCCGCATAGTCGCAGACAGACCAGTAATTGATCTGGCGGATGGACTCCCGGCCGGGCAGGCTGCCGTCCTCCTCCCACTGGTAGGTAAAAGCGGCATAGACCTGCACAAACAGCTCCATCAGAACCACCAGCTGCTCCAGATCCTGCTCGTACACCAGCCCGATGCCCCTGCGGAACCTCCGATACAGGAAAGCGCACAGCGCTCCCAGCTCCTCCCCCAGTTCTTTTACCGCAAAGGCCGGGTTTGCATAGCTTTTCCCGTAATTGTCCGGGATCACATCCTCATACAGCTTGTGATTGTGCTGTTTTAGCTCTTCCAGGGAGGCTTTCTGCCGGCCGCCGTCCTCCAGAAATCCCCGTTCGCTGTCCAGCAGAAGGAAAAATTCCGCCACAGATTTAAAATACCGCTCAAAAGCGGAATCCCCAAAGTGTTCCTCCGGGATCTGTCCGATGCGCGTAAGCGCCAGCCCATAGCGCTCCTGTAAAACGGCGCTGTCCGCCTGCTGCAGTCTCTCTTTCAATGTGTTTCCCTCTCTTTCCTCAGCTTCGTCTATCGACGCGCAAAAATGCTTTTTGACCGTCCGTCCCCCAAACCGTTACAGATTCGCCCCCGCATAGAGAATCAGGCTCACCTCTCCCAGCGCTGCCAGATTCAGCAGGATCCCCAGCACGGGAAACAGCCGGTAATAGTTTTTGTCGCTGGCAGTCACCACGCCCAGGCACAGGCCCACAAGGGAAAAGAGCGTGGCAAACAAGCCGGTGAATCCATAGCTGACGGGCACCTCCCCGGCTTCCAGATAAGACACAGACACCACCGCCCCTAAGGCAAGCAGGCTGATGCCTCCCAGGATCGCCGCCATGATCGCCCGGTTCGAGTGTCTCTTATTGGTAAAAATATAGCCTTTTCTTTTTTTCATAAAACCCTAAAAGGGCACTTCCCTTTGTCAACCATAGGAAATGCCCGCCAACGACTCCTTTAAAATAAGATCTTGGATTTGCCTGCTATCAGCTTTGCGCCCGTGACGATCAGCAGAATCCCCGAGGCCAGGCCCACTGCCAGGGTGATCACACCCACTACAATATTTGCGGCTCCCGCCCCTCTCATCACCTTATAGATTTTCTGTTCCATCCGTCTGCCCCTTTCCCGTTTTCCCATCTTCCGCACGGGGCTCTATTTTGCCCCGTAAACCTCATAGTAGCGGTCAAACTCCGCCTTGCGGCCATCGTCGATGTACACCTGCCCCTTGTAAGGCCTGTTGTACAGATGTTCAATGACCTCGCCCATGGTCACAATGGCTCGGGCCGCAAAGCCGTATCGCTCCTGTATCTCGTCCAGGGCGCTTAAGACGCCGTCCTGGCCCTTCTCCATGCGGTTTAAGGACACCATCAGCCCCTTGATCTCTACGTCCGCCTGGGCTTTCAGGATAGGCACGGTCTCCTCGATGGACTTCCCGGAGGTGGTCACATCCTCGATAATCACCACCCTGTCCCCGTCTTTTAAGCTGCTGCCTAAAAGGATGCCCGCATCGCCGTGATCCTTGGCTTCCTTGCGGTTAGAGCAATAGCGGATCTCTTTTCCATACAGTTCGCTGTAAGCGATGGTAGCCGCCACGCTCAAGGGGATGCCCTTGTAGGCCGGCCCGAACAGTACGTCAAAGTCGTCCCCGTAGTTGTCGTGGATGGCCTTCGCGTAGTATCCGCCCAGTTTTTTCAGCTGTGCGCCGGTCACATAGGCGCCCGCATTCATAAAAAAGGGGGATTTCCTGCCGCTCTTTAGTGTAAACTCACCGAATTTCAGCGCCTGGCTGTCCACCATGAACTCGATAAATTCCTGCTTGTACTGTTCCATCAGACCTTCTCCTTTTTTCTGGTTTTTGCCGATGCCCTTATCTTACCATAAATGCCCTGTATTTGCAATGCGCTCTTCGGGCCGGAATCTCCGCCCTATCTTTCCTTTTCCAGAAACAGCAGTCCAAAAGTGCCCGGGCCGCAGTTGGTGGAAATCGCCGGGGATGCCTTCTGATAGATCACGTTCTCAAAGGGCACCAGCTGCCGCACCTGGGCCGCGATCTCATCCAGCTCTCCCGGGAGCAGTCCCGAGTAAGTGATAAACAAAAGTCTCCTGTCGATCCTTCCAGGGGCCTTCAGCGTCTGCCGGATATACTTCCTCCAGACGGCCTTGCGCATCCCGATATGGATTGCCCCCACCGTCATGCTGCTCTTTTTCAGGACGATGACCGGATGGAGCATACAGGTCTTACACACCGCATGAACCCTGGAGGAGATTCTGCCCGAACGCCACAGATATTCCGTGCTCTCCATCACAAAACTGGTTCTGGCGCGTTCCTTCATGCGCCCGATCTCCTGCAGGACGTCCTCCGCCGACGCGCCTGCTGCCGCCGCCTTGGCGGCGTAGAGTACGATTAACCCCATCCCGCTTGAGAGATGTCCCGAATCCACTACCGTCACATTGTCAAAGGAACCCGACGCCTCCAGCGCGTTCTGATACCCTCTGCTGGAGCCCTTGGCCATGGCGATATGGATGATGTGATACGCCCTGGTGAGCTGCTCTGCGAAAAAGGCCTCGTAGCCCGCCACATCCGGCGCTTCCGAATGGACGTTTTTTTCGCTGTTTAACAGGTATTCCAGCACGCCATCCGTCTCGATCTCCTCCCCGTCCAGAAACTCGCCGCCCCCGGTCAGCACCCGGTAGGGCTGCACTGCGATCTGATACTTCCCCACAAACTGCGCAGGCAGGTCGCTGACGCTGTCCGTGGTGATCAGAAGGGATTTCTTTTTCTCATGCCCCACCACCGGCCCCACCAGCACATCGCTGTTTTCCGATGCATTGGTCATCTTGACCAGTTTCTGGGGCAGGAGGCGCACAAGCTCCTCCTCCAGCTGGCTGCCGCTGACCGGCTTTAACAGATAGCCGTCGAAACCTTCCCGCTGATACAGGACAGTATTCTCTCCCCCCGCGTTGGCCGTAAGGGCCACCACCGGCGTCTCCACATTCAGGCCGCCCGCCTGGCTGCGGATCCGGTGCAGACACTCTATCCCGTCCATAACAGGCATCAGATGATCCATCAGAATCACCTCATACCTGGTCTTCATCGTCCTCTCCAGACATTCCTGCCCGCTGGACGCCGTGTCCACGCAGACTTTCGTACCCTGCAGCAGCTTCCGCGCCACCATCAGGTTGTCGTCGTTGTCGTCCACGATCAGGATATGCGCCATGGGCGCCTCAAACAGGGAGCGGTACCGCTCCCGCTTCCTCCGCGTGTGCTTTGTCTCCAGATCCAGTTCTCCCAGCTGCGCTTCGCCCACCACTTTCTGGGGCAGCGTGACCAAGAAGGTGGAGCCCTTGGTATACACGCTGTTGACCTCGATGCTGCCGCCCATCAGCGTCACGAGCTGCTTTACGATGGAAAGCCCCAGCCCAGTGCCCTCGATATACCGGTTCTGCGTTTCGTCCACCCGCTTGAACGTGGTAAACAGGTAATTTATGTTCTCCTTCTTGATCCCGATACCGGTGTCCGAGACGGAATAAGCGATATACACGGTGTCGTCTTCTCTTTTCTGGCACTGGATCGAGAGCGTGACGGAGCCTTCCGGCGTATACTTGACCGCGTTGTTTAACAGGTTGATCAGAACCTGTTTGATGCGGACCTCGTCGCCGTAGAGCTGGGCGGGGATGCTCTTCTCCACATTGATGTGGAAGGCAATCCCTTTTTCCTTGGCCCGCACCCAGATCATGTTGACGATATCGGAGAGCATGGCTCCCACATCATAGGCCGCGGGGACGATCTCCATCTTCCCCGACTCGATCTTTGACATATCCAGGATATCGTTGATCAGCGACAAAAGCATCCTGCTGGCGTTTAAGATGTTCTGGGCGTCCTCCGCCACCTCGTCGGACACTTCTTCCCGCAGGATCATCTCGTTTAAGCCGATGATGGTATTGATGGGCGTCCTGATCTCATGGCTCATGCTGGCAAAAAAGCGGTTCTGGGCCTGGTTTAACTCCTCGATCTGCTTTCTCTGCTGTCTGGCCCGGTGGTTTTCGTCCCGGTACGCCGCCTTCTGGAACTGCAGCATGACGCAGATCACGCCGGAGACGATGGTCAGCGTGGCGATGGAATCGATATAGGCCATGTCCAGCGTATGCCCCACCACTTTGTCCGGGTAAAAATAAGCGATCAGATAACACGCCAGAAAGATGGCATAGCCCCCGGCCAGCAGGATATATTTGTACCGCCCTTCCACCACGATCACGGCCAGCACAAAGCCTAAAATAAACCAGATGGGAGCGCCCCCGTAGATGCCTCCCGCCGTCAGGAAATTAAAGGGAAGCACCAGAAACATCACAAGCGCGGATAAGATCACCGCCCCCGCCTCGATCTTTCCCGTCCGCAGCGTGCCGTAGACGATGCCCGCAAGCAGAAGCAGCGCCAGAAGTATCACGGACAGATTGAGGGGGCTTTCCCCGTTTAAGGCCCCTGCGACAAAGCCCAGCAAAAGCCCCACGAGCCCGATGAGGGTGATCAGGCGGAACAGCCGCTCCTGCAGGGAATGCTCCTGGTCCCCCAGGATCTTACGGATCCATTTTCTGATTTTCATTCCTCCTCACCGCCTTCCACGCGCCCAATCAGCGCCGAAGCCTTTCCGGCCGCCTGGTCAAACTCGAAATTATCCACGTCCCGCGCAATATCCCGCACCAGTTCTCCCAGCGGGATCTCCCCATAGCGCAGGCCCTCCAGCTTCTCTAACACTTTCTGGGCCATGGCCGCCTCATAGGTGTCCAGATATCCTTTGAGCTCCCGAAGGGATGCCGCCAGTTCTGCCCCATCTGCCTCCTGGGACTGGCTCTGGCTGTCCCCGGCGGGCTGGGCGTCCTCTTCCCGGCCATTGTCGCCCAGGGCGTCTTTGATCTGCTCCACTGTCTTAAGGTATTGGCTGAGCAGTTCCCGGTGATGGCTTTCCAGATAGGCGGCGTCGCTTTCCTTGGCGGCGTCTTCCATCCCCTTCGCCGTCTGTGAGAGCGCGTCCGCGCCGATCATCCTGGCCGAGCTTTTCAGGGAATGCGCCTGAATGCGGTAATTCCCGTGATCCTTTTCCAGATACAGCTGCTCCAGCGTCTCCGCCTTTTGGGGCGCATCCTCTGCAAATTTTTCCAGAAGCTGTACATAAAACGCCTGGTCGCCCCGGCAGTAATTCAGCCCGGAGTCCGTATGGATGCCGGCGCTTTCCAGCGCGGCCATCCTGTCGGTCTCCCCGGCTGCTGCGGCTGCCCCTGCGTGGGGAAGCGTCTTTTCTTCCGGAGATTCCTCCCCTGTCTGTCCGCCGTCCGCCGTTTCCTCCCCGCCCTCCTGGGGCAGGAGGCCGTCCCCGTCGGTGTACTGTATATCCGCTTTGGGGAGCACCTTCTTGAGCACGCGCTCTAACTCCGCCGTCTCGATGGGCTTTGCCAGAAACTCGTCAAAGCCTTCCCTTAAAAACATCTCCCTGGCGCCGCTGACCGCATTGGCGGTAAAGGCGACGGCAGTCAGCCCATCCGCATTTTCCCTGTCGAGCCTGCGGAGCTGCTTCAACGTCTCCACACCGTCCATCTCCGGCATCATATGGTCGATAAACAGCAGGTCAAACTCCTCCCTCTGACAGATTGCGATGGCCTCCCTGCCGCTTGACACCGTCACCACGCTCATCCGGTAATCCTTCAGGATACTTTCAGCCACCATCCGGTTCATGGGCTCGTCATCCACCACCAGAACCCGCACCCCAGGGCATACCATCCGGACGTCCTTTTCGCCGTCTTCCTCATCGGCCGCGGAGGAATTGAGCACACTGACGATCGGGAAGCAGTAAAAGGGCTTGGGCAGCAGCTTGATCCGGCTTCCCGCCCGCAGGGAAAAGCCCTGATCCGCCACCACGGTCACCACCATATCCCGGGCAAGCCCTTCAAAGTACTCCGGGTCTTCTTCGTATTCTTCTCTGGCCAGGAACAGATGGGTCAGAGAGTATGCAGAGATTAAGTGATCCAGCTCATCCTGCCGGAACACCCTGTGGGCCGTGATGTCCAGGCCCATGGCGATGTGGTTGATCATCGCGTCGTAGAAGCTGCGCACCTCCGAAACCTTGTATTTCTCCGGCATCAGATAGCAGGCAAGGCACAGCGCCGCCGGATCCTCCACCGACATACTGGGGGATGCGTCCACAATCTTCTGGGGGATGCTGACCGTCGCCGTGGTGCCCTTGCCCGGCTTGCTTTCCATGTGGACAAAGCCCTCCATGGCGGCCGCCATGCCGTGCACGATGGACAGCCCAAGACCCAGGCCGCCCGCCCGGCGGTTGCGCCCTCCGTTTGACTGGTAGAATTTCTCCCGGATCTTGGAGAGGCTTTCCTCGTCGATGCCGATGCCGGTATCCGACACCTGGATGCACAGATTGATCCCGTAGGGCTTGGGACGCGCGTAGATCCGCACATAGACGCCGCCCTCTTCCGTGAATTTCACAGCGTTGTTGACCAGATGCCGGATCATCTTTTTGATCTTTCTGCCGTCGCCGGAGAGCACAGCCGGGATCCTCGCATCCACGTCAAAGATGAGCTCCACGCCCGCCTTTTCCTCGATGGCGTAGTGCTCGGTGATGATATCGTTGATCAGGGAGGAGATCATATAGGGTTCTTCGCTGATCACGATCCTGCCCGCGTCGATCTCCGTGAAGTCCAGAAGATCCTCGATCTGCCCGAACAGCCGGTATCCCGCCTTCTGCATGGACAGCAGGTTTTCCCGCTTGACACTGTCCGTCTCCCGCTTTAACATCACGGCGGCAAGCCCCGTGACCGCGTTCACCGGGGTGCGCAGCTCGTGGGAGACATTGGTTAAAAAGTTCTCTGTCCGGCGGTTGGTTTCCTCCAGGTCGGCGATCCTGTCTTTCGCGTCCTTCATCTCGCCCCTGCGCCTCTCCGAGATGACCCTGGTCACATAGGGGATCGTGATGACGAGCCCTCCGTGGAGCAGCAGCCTGGAGATGGAAAGAGGGGTAAATTCAAAGGAATCCCGGAAGGCATATAAGATGCCGTAAAAGAGCACCGCAAAATACCCGATGACGAAGAAACGGATCATGTCGTAGGTTTCCGCGGCGAAGTAGACGACCATAATCACGATCATGACTGGCGCCAGGTCATACAGGCTGGTGTAATGCCCCCCGTAAAAGGCAAAGCCGGCCATCCCGAGGGCAAAATGCAACCATTTTTCCACCGATTCCGGCACCCGTCCCGCAATGTGCAGCATCCAGCACAGAATCAAACCCGCCGCCAGCTCCAGCACCACCATTATGTCCCAGCCCATCAAAATGCTTTCCAGCAGCAAAACGGCGATCATCACGGTATAGCTGATCAGAATGATCAGCTGCGATATCTGTCTCTTTTCCTGTTCGTACATACCCACCGCCTATTTTTCCCTCATCTGGTAATCCGTGTCTGCGTCGATCATGGATAACATGATATCCGCAAAGACCGGATCAAACTGCGTGCCCTTTCCCGCTTCCACCTCTGCCCGCACCTGCGCCTGGGGGAGCACGCCGCGGTAACTGCGCCTGGAGCTCATGGCGTCGTAGGCGTCGGCCACGGCTATGATACGCGCTTCCACCGGGATGTCTTCCCCGGAAAGCCCGTCCGGGTATCCCCTGCCGTCGTATCTCTCGTGGTGATACCTGGCGCCCATCAGCAATTTGGGGAAATCGGGAATCTGTTTCAGGATCTTTTCCCCCAGGATGGGGTGGGTCTTGATGATCCCGTATTCCTCGTCGGTCAGCCTGGATGGCTTGTTGATGATGTCGTCCGGAATACCGATCTTGCCCACGTCATGGATCAGGCCGATCATGTAGATCTCCTCCTGGGCCTCCCGGGAAAAGCCCGCCCGGGCGGCAATGGCTCTGGAATAATCCGCCACCCGCAGGGAATGGCCGTTGGTATAGGTGTCCTTTGCGTCGATGGCCCCAGCCAGAGCCATGGACACCTGGGTGGAGAGCCTGGCCAGCTTCTGTGCCTGGGTCAGCACCTCCCGCGTCTTCTCCTCCACCTCATGGGACAGATCTGCCTGCAGGCGCGTCAGGTCTATGGCATGATTTACCCGCAGAAGCAGCACATCCGGCACAAAGGGCTTTCGGATAAAGTCCATGGCGCCGGCCTGAAGTCCCCGGCTCTCCACGTCGCTGTCGTCGTCCGCCGTGAGGAAAATCACCGGGATGTCCCGGGCCTCCTGGCTGCCTGAATGTCCGCCCCCCCGGATCGCCGCCAGGGTCTCAAAGCCGTCCATCCCCGGCATATGTACGTCCAAAAGAATCAGATCCGGCCTGTTTGTCTTCAGGAACCGGAGCGCCACCTCCCCCGACTTTACGCAGCTTACCCGCATTCCCTCCGCGCTGAGTATGCTGTTGGCCATTATGAGATTTGCCGTGTCGTCGTCAACGACCAGTATTTTTTTCTCCTCCATGGCTGGATACCCCTTCCTCTTTTTTGGGCGCTCCTGCAGAGTCCTCCCCATCCGGTCCCTGCGGCCTGCCCCTAACTACTATTATATCCCCTTTCCCATTTTATTCAACCGTCGATTCGCCGTTTCTTTTTCTTTCGGACAGACTGCCGCGTCCCGCACATCTTCCCGCGTCCTCTCCCATCGCGCCCGGCTGCGGCGCATATACCCGGGCACATCCATGCCGTACACCCGGCTCAAGGCCTCAAAATCCAGCTCTTTCGTCCTCCCCAGGAAAACCGTCTTCCCCTGCTCCATCAAAAGCACCCTGTCCGCAAAGGAGAGCGCCAGGTCTAAGTCGTGGAAGACGCCGATGGCCGCCCGGCCCGGCTCACGGACCCACCGCCCAAGCTCCTCCACCAGTTCCACCTGAAACCTTAAGTCCAGATGGTTGGTGGGCTCATCCAACAGGATGACCTTCGGCTCCTGGACAAAGGCCCGCGCCAGCAGAACCCGCTGCAGCTGGCCGCCGGAGAGTTCCGTGATCAGCCTGTCCCGTTCTTCCCACAAATTCAGCCGTCTGAGCTGCTCCTGGGCCGCCCTCCGGTCCTCTGGGCCAAAGGCCCCAAAAAGCCCTCTGGCCCTGTGGGGATACCGCCCCAGGAGCACCGTCTCCATCACCGTATACGAAAAAGCGGCGCCGCTCATCTGGGCAAACATGGCCAGGGCCCGCGCCCGCTCCCGCACCGTCATGGCCCGCAGGGACTTTCCCTCCAGTTCCAGAACGCCCGCAGACGGCAGGATGCCCATGATCCCCCGAAGGAGCGTGGTCTTGCCGCAGCCGTTGGGGCCGAGAACGGCCAGCCGCTCCCCCTCGGAAAGGGTAAGGGAAATGTCCCGCACCACCGGTTCCCTGCCATACCCGCAGGATAAGTTTTCCAACCGAAGCATCTCACCGCCCCCTTTTCTGGAAAAATACAAAGAGGAAAAACGGAGCGCCCAGCAGGGCCGTCACCGCGCCCACCGGGATCTCCCTGGGCGAGAAAAGCGTCCTGGCCGCCAGGTCGCCAAGCACCATAAGGCTTCCGCCCAGCACGGCCCCGGCGGGCAGAATCCGCCTGTGTCCCGCCCCGAAAAGGCGGCGGGCAATGTGGGGGGCTGCCAGATCCACAAAGCCGATGATACCGCAAAACGCCACAGCGGTGCCCGTCAGCGCCGCCACCAAGAGGATCAGCCCCTGCTTTGCCCGGGTGGGATCCACCCCCATGGCCTGGGCCTGTTCCCCGCCAAAGGTCATCACGTCTAACAGAGGCGCACAGGCCATAAAGACGCCCAGACAGACGAGCAATACGGGCCCCAGCACCGCCGCTCCCCGCCAGCCCCTGGCCGCAAAACTGCCCATCTGCCACAGGCTGATGCGCTGCGCATACTCCGGGGACATCGCCGCCATCAGATCCATGGCCGCAGAGAAAAACAGGGAGAGCACCATGCCGGTGAGCACCACCGTCACATTGGAAAGCCTTGCGTCAAATGCCTTTGCAAGGGCCAGGGCCAGCAGGACTGCCGCCAGTCCCCCCGCAAAACCTGCCGCCGGCAGGCCGAAGACTGCGCCGATCCCTCCTGCCAGGCCCGTCACCATGGCAGCCGTAACCCCCAGCCCAGCCCCGGCGGAGACGCCCAGGCTAAAGGGGGAGGCCAGCGGGTTTCCCAGCGCCGACTGCATCACCGTGCCGCCCACCGCCAGTGCCGCCCCCGCCAGAAAGGCCAAGGCCACCCTGGGCAGGCGCAGACCCCAGAGAAGGGCGCGGACACTCTCCTCCCCTCCGCCGAAAAGCGCCGCCAGGATCTCCTTCGGAGAGAGCCAGACGCTCCCCACGCCGACGCCCAGGAGGATCGAACCCGCCGCCAGGAGCGCAAGCCCCGCCGCGCCCCTTCTCCCTCTACTCACCGTAATACTCCGGGTAAACGGCGGCGGCGATCTGCCGGAGAGCCTTCACCACATTTTGATCCGGGCGGGAGGAGGCCACATTGTCGATGGAATAGACCGCTTTGTCCCGGACGGCGGCAACTGCCTCCCATCCCGGGCGGGACAGGATCTCGCCCACCGGATCCTCCAGATAGTCCACATTGGTCAGGATCACATCCGGGTCTGCGCTTACCACGGCTTCCTCCGTGACGCCGATCCAGCCGGATTCGGACGCAAGGATATTCTCTGCGCCTGCCAGCTCCAAAAGCTCATTGAGGAATACCCCGTCCCCGAAACTGTACATACCGGGGGCTGCGGCAATCTCAAAATAGACAGTTTTTTTGTCCTTGATGGTCTTTCCGATCCGGGCGATCTGATCCACCTGCTCCTGCATGGCGCGGATGACCTCCTGCCCTTTCTCCTCTGCGCCCAGCACCGAGGCCACAAAAGCGATATCGCTCTGGATATCCGCAATGCTGTCGCTGGTGGGCACACAGACCACACAGGTGCCTGCGTCGATGAGAGTCTGGTAGGGATTTTCCTGATCGTAGAGGGACAGATTGGTGACAAACAGCACGTCAGGCTTTAAGACAAAAAGCTGCTCCATGTCCGGCGATACCAGATCCAGCACCAGGGCGTCCTCCTTCAGCCCCTCCACGCCCACACTGGAAGCGTCGCAGGCAGCCACCTTTTCTCCATACCCCAGGGCTGCCACCATCTCGGCCAGGGACGGGCCCAGAACGGCCAGGGTATCCACCCGGTCCGGCACACGGATCTGGGCGCCGCTTGGATCCACAAGAACAGAACCCGCCGCGCTCTCCGGCGCGTCTTTAACAGCGCAGGCAGTCAGGCACCAGAAAGCCGCCAGGCACAGCAGCAAAAGCCGCGCTTTTCTTTTTGTCTTGGCTTCTCTTTTCAATCGTATCCTTCCTTTCTCCCGACAAAAAAACATCCCTCCACTCATGAAAGGATGTTTTTTCTATCAGAAACCAGCCTCTGGGAGTCTCTCCAAAATGGACAGGCAGCAAGCCCGATTCCATTCATTGCAGGCTCAGTATAACAGAGCGTCCTGCGGCTGTCAAGCCCGGCCCCGCCTTGGTCTGCCGGGCTTGGTCTGTGCAGCGCAGGCCTTGTGTTTTCCAGATCTCCCCGGCATCCTGCCGCCCCGTTTTAGAAGCCGTGCACGCGGTTATATGCTGCACAGATCGCATTGGTGTTCTTGATCAAAATGTGCATTGCGATGTAGGGGCCTATACCGCACAGAACCAGACCTACAATGCACCAAAGGATGACCGTAGTGCCATTCTCCTGAAAGTTCATCTGATAGCGGGGCGCGTTTGCGCAGAGACGATTGCCCAGCTTGTAATACCAGTAATATGCATACAGTCCGCAGGTGACGAAGGAAAGCAGGATAAATGCCAGCAGGCCGGCAGTCTGCTCTCCGTCGCCTTCACAGGCAATGTTCACATCCCTTGCCATAGAGTACAGAAAATAATATCCGTAAATGCCGCAAGTGATAATGGACAACACAATGTAGGCAACCAGGCTCCTGTCGGTCTTGAGCGCCCCCCCTGTAGGCGGCATCCCATATCCCTGTGAGGTAAAATCCTGACGGACGTCATTGATCGCACTGTCCAGGGAACGGCTGGCCTGATCAAACGCGTTCTTGGCCCTGCCTGCCGCATTATTTACGGCATCCCCCATTTTGGCAGTGGCGCTCAAAGGGGCCCCGCAGCGAGGGCAGTTGTTGGCCCCATTCGGAACTTCCGATCCACAGTGGCTGCAAAACATCCTTTTCTCCTCCTTTGTTCGTTAAAATATATTGGTAAAAATATATTGTACAGCCCGAAAGACAAACCCTTGTTCCGGCTGAAACTGTACAACGCTGTCCATAGAATCACACAACCTAACTATATATATGGTAACAAAGAATCCTATAAATGTAAATATTAAAATTTTATAAAACTTATATGGGATTCTTTTTTGAAAAAGAAAGGCCAAAAAAGCTATGGGAAGAACATAGACCAGCGGGTGGTAATAAAATGCCGCGGCAAAGTCAAGCCGAAGAAGGGCCAGCACTGCGCGGGTCATACCACAACCGGGGCAGGATATGCCCGTAAAAAACCGGATGGGACAACCGATCCCAGCGATGTGAAAGAACAGATAGACAAGGGAGACCGCAACAATCGCCGAACCGCCGGATAAGAGACGTTTCCATTTTTCTTTCGGGATTTTCTGAAACATATCCGACGCCATTGCCTCCGTTTTTTCAACTGTCGCTTCGATGACATCATATCAAAGGCCGTTTTGAAAGTCAACACACTGCTCACAGCCGGCATACTGTCTGCCCATCCAGAAAGACGTTGTCATAAAAAATGGATGGATCCACGCAAAGATCATTCCGCCGCAGGTGAATTTTAATCCGAATACCAACATGGAGGCCTAAAGTGTAGAAAAAAAGATCCGATCATGTCTGCATGAGCCGGATCTTTTCTTCTATTATTTTTTCTATTCCCTTCTCCCTCTTTTGCGCAGGAGACCAGCCGTTTTGCCAGCCTCCTGCGGGAAAGCCCCCTACCCGAAACCTTCCTGAAACCGCCCTGCGGGAAAATTTCTTATCCCTCGATGGCAATGTATCTCTTTTCCTCCACCTTCGGCTTTTCCGCTTCCTTTTTCGGGATGGACAGCTTCAACACACCGCTCTCATATTTCGCGCGGATGTCCTCCTGCTTAATGTCTTCGCCTACATAGAAGGATCTGCTCACGCTGCCCGCATAGCGCTCCCGTCTGATAAACCGGCCGGGCTTCTTTTCCTCCCCGTTCTTGTCAAACCCTTTCGCCGCGCTGATCACCAGATAGCCGTCCCTCAGCTCCAGGGACAGTTCGTCTTTGTGAAATCCCGGAAGGTCGATGTCTACCTCGTAATGATCCTCGTGCTCCTGGACATCCGTCTTCATCATGTTGGCGGCATGGCGTCCGTACAGTTTTTTCTGTGCCTTCTGCATTGCCTTGTCGTCAATTGCGGGAAGATCAAAGAAGTCGTCAAAGAAATCATCAAACAGGTTTTCTCCAAAAATGCTCGGTAACATCATAAGTCATTTCTCCTTTCCCATTCGTTGTTTCATCGGAACGATTCCGTTCTTTTCGTTCCTCCCTTGTTCTGACTCTGTTATAGCACTTTTGTTAGCACTCGTCAATAGTGAGTGCTAACAATTTTGATAAACTTTTTCTAAACTATTTCAATAACGTCTGACATGACTGCATTTTGGGCGCAGGGGCTGGCGGATCTTCAGCCGCTGATCTCCAGGTTGCCGGATCGGGTAGACGCTTCCACCCTGCAGCTGCCGTCTCCGAACGTATAGGTTCCTGCGGACACCTTTTTGCACTCCCCTGCCCAGGAGATATGGGCAGTTCCATAATGCGCGGCCACCTCGGCCTTCATCCCGCCTGCTCCCTCCAGCGTCAGGTAGATATCCCCTCTGACCGCGTTCACGCTGATCTGCTCCGCCGGGCCCGTGGCTTTTAAGTCAATATCGCCTCTTACCGCCCCGCAATGGCACTTCTTTACCTCCGCGCAGGCTGCGATATCGCCGCTGGCCGACTCCACGGACAGATCGTCCGCAGAGATCCCCTTTAAATCCACATCCCCGCTGGCAGTGGAGATCTGCGCCGTCTGGGCCTTCGCATCCTCTATCTCTATGTCCCCGCTGGCAGTGGAGACCTGTGCTGTCTCAGTCTTCGCATCCTCTATCTCTATGTGGCCGCTGGCAGAGTTTACTTTCAGTCCCACCGCCCGAATCCCCGTCAGCTCCAGGTCGCCGCTTGCGACCTTCAGCTGAATCTGTTTCGCGGAAGCCTCCTTCATGGTCACATCCCCGCTGGCGGTGTTTCCCAAAAACGTATCCACCGAAATTCCCTGTGCGCAGACGTCCCCGCTGCTGGTGGAAAAGGAAAGACGCTCAAGCCCCTCCGGCAGTTTTACCTTTAACACAGGATTCCCAAGGCGGAACCACTCCTTGTTGATCCGGATGCTTTCCAGGATGCCCTTTGTTTTCTGCTTGTTTTCTTTGATCCCCGCGTAGAGCACATCCCCCTCTTCCCTTTGATAAAAAACCAGGCGGCGGTTGATCGTGTCGCTTCCCGGGATCTCGTACCAGATGGAAACCTGGCCGTCCGCAGAGCGCTCCAGCTCAATATCCGCCGCGTCACATTCCAGCTCGACGGCCCTGTATGGCCAGGCATACTGATGAAATCCGCTCTCTGCCTGTCCCGGGTCATTGCCTTCCCGGGCGTTTTCCTTATCCGCTTCGTCCAACTCCCGGATCATTTCTTCAATGTTTCCCAGCTCCCGGATGATCTCCTCATCCGACTTTCCCTGCTTTTGGCCCTCGGCAAAGTGCTGTCTATAATCTTCCATGATTTCCTCTTTCAGTTCCCTGCCGAATCTGTCCAGTTTTTTCTGCAGCTGCTCCATATATTCCGCCTTTGTCATGACGCTCCTCCTTATCCCTTGATCAATTGGTTTACCGCATCCACAAACTCATCCCATTCTTTCCTGACCTCTGCCTGATACTGCCTGCCCTTGTCCGTCAGCCGGTAGTACTTTCTGGCCGGCCCGGACTCCGATTCCACCAGATAAGTGGTCACATAGTCTTCCTCCTTCAGTTTCCGAAGGATCGGGTACAGCGTACCGCTGGCAATGGACATCAGGTCTAAAATCCGCTCCGTCAGTTCATAGCCGTACTTATCGCCGTGTGTCAGCTGGGAGAGCACACACAGCTCCAGAGCTCCTTTTTTAAACTGAGTGTTCATTCCTTCCTCCATTCTTCTCTTTGGAATACGCCGTTGATCCGCTGTATGCGTCCATGCAGCAAATATCGTCGTACCCTTTCTTTCCGCCGGTGAGATTATTGTAACACATACTACTATACAATGCAATATACTGCATTAAAATTAGTATTACATTTTTAAATTCTTTATGACTGGTTGAAGTTGGGGGAGTATTTCTGACTTTATATCTGATTTTGTTTCTGATTCTTTCTCTGGTTTTCCCTCTGACTTTATTTCTGGATTTATCTCTGGTTCTATTTCTGGTTTTATCTCTGGTTCTACCTCTGGTTTTATTTGTCCCTTTTCTGATTTGTGGGCCTGGTCGAAGCCCTGCCTGATTTGGTATGCGCCCCGATAGGTACGGTTGATTTTTTAATTTTCCGAAAAAGGGATGGCGGAACAAGTTTAATGGAAATGTGATATGTATATGAGCATGATTGTGGTATTATGTTAGTGGAACAAATCAAAGTTTGGAGGAAATGAAATGAAACGGATTATGTATTGGCTTGCCGTTGTTGCAACAATAATTCAAGCGTGTGCTTGTATCGCTATGGGATTTGAAATTTTTGTTGCAACACACTTAAATCCAGACGCTATTATAATTGAAGCTTATCTCATGGGTGTATGTTTGATTGTTGAAATTGTTTGTATCCTTTATCGAGTTCACTCAAGTAAGCTATAATTTTGCATTTATATCGAAATTTTTAACTTCCCATTTGTCGAACTAACAGTATTTATAATCACAATTAAACAGCAGCACAGGTCTCTTTTCATCATTGTAGTCAGTAGGGACACTTTTCCGAAAAGGGACTTTTATTTTCGGTTTTATTCCCGCTCTGCTTCCACCCAAAAATCCCGGAGGAGCCTTGCCAGCTCTTCCGGGGCTTCCCTGTTGACTTCGTGCCCTGCGCCGTGGACGACCGCCAGTCTGGCATGGGGAATCGCCCCGGCCAGTTTTTCGGATGCCTTCCGATTCGCCGTATCTTTCCCGCCGCAGACGATCAGCGCGGGACAGGCGATCTCATGGAGCGCACTGCTGAAATCCAATTTTGCCATTGTGCCGCACAGACGGATAGCCTCTCTTTTGGGAAATCCCATCTGTTGAAATGCGCTTTTGGGCATCACCCTGAACATGGCGTTTTGCAATGCCAGCAGCGCCCGGGGCATTTGGTACTGCGCTGCGATCAGAACCAGGGCGCCCGTCTTTTCCGGGTGGTCGATTGCATAATTTAAGGCCAGTACCCCGCCAAGGGAGATGCCGCACAGCGCTGCAGGGCCATCCAGACGGCTGCACACATCAGAAAAGGAAGCGTAGAGATTGCCGTAAGAAGCCTCGTTCCCGCCCAGGAGTTTTGTCAGGTCGGGGCAGATGCTGTGTTCCGCCCCGCCCGTCTTTTCGATGGTCTTTTCCCAGCTGTCCGGCGTCTGCCCCAGACCGTGCACATAAATTTTCTCCATGCTCCCTGTTTCCTTACCGCGCCTGAAGCGCCCCTTCAATGTCTGCTTTCATATCCAGCACCGCCGCCCGGGCCGCGTCAGCGTATCCCAGGCTTCCAAAGCGGGCGTACTGCTCCTGCTGATAGGCGGCGATGATGCCCCGGGAGGAATTGATGATAGCGCCCAGACCGTCTTCGTTGAAAAAATGCACCAGATCCGCACCCTTGCCGCCCTGTGCCCCATATCCCGGAACCAGGATAAATGTCTTCGGCATAACCCTGCGCAGCAGCTTCCCCTGCTCCGGGTAAGTGGCTCCCACCACTGCGCCCACACGGCTGTATCCCTTTTCTCCCATACAGCCCTCGCCCCAGCGGGCCACCTGTTCTCCCACCAGCTCATAGAGCGCCTTCCCGTCTACCAGACGGTCCTGAAATTCGCCGCTGCTGGGATTGGAGGTCTTGACCAGAACGAAGATTCCCTTTTTCTCCTCACCGCACACCTTCAAAAAGGGCTGGATGCCGTCGGAGCCCAGATAGGGGTTCACCGTGGCGAAATCCTCTCCAAAAGGGGAAACCGAATTGCCGCCTATCTGCACTTTCCCCAGGTGGGCCACCGCATAGGCCTCTGAAGTGGAGCCGATGTCCCCTCTTTTTACGTCCCCGATGACCACCAGGCCCTTCGATTGACAATAGTCTACCGTTTTGCGGAACGCCTCCATGCCGGGCACCCCGAACTGCTCATACATGGCAGCCTGGGGCTTCACCGCCGGGATCAGGTCGCACACTGCGTCCACCAGGCCCTTGTTGTACTGCCAGATGGCCTCCGCAGCCCCCTCCAGCGTCTCTCCCAACTCTTTGAAGGCCGCCTCCTTGATGTGTTCCGGCACAAATTTCAGGGTGGGGTCTAAGCCCACCACAATCGGCGCCTTTGTCTTTTGTATCTTTTCAATCAGCTTGTCGATCATCTTTTCCCTCTTTCCCGCGCGATCCGCCGCGCTGTTGTCTTTCTTATGTCTATCATCCTATCATCCCGCTGTGGAAAAGTCAATGAACTGTCCCGGTGTGCTTTGTCCCGGTGCGCCGCCCCGTCTCTGAGTTAGTTTTGCTAAATTCTGTGCGCCGCATCTTCCTATTTTTATTTTGTTTCTAAAAACCTATTTCACAAAAGTCAAAAGGCTATAAAATTGTTTTTAGGATTGCAAAAAGGAGGAAGAGGAAACGTGGAAGTGGGAGAGATCCTTTCGATGCTCCGCAAAGAAAAAGGCCTGGGACAGAAGGAGCTTGCCTCCTATCTGAACCTCTCGACGGGCACCATCTCCAACTATGAAAACGGCGTCCACTCCCCTGACCTGACCACCCTGGACAAGCTGGCGGATTACTTTGGCGTCACCACGGATTATCTGCTCAACCGCACCCAGATACGCTACGACATCCGGCAGCTGAACCGGCAGTTGAGCGATGACTACACCCTTTCCCAGGTCATCGACATCATCCTGGCCTGCAACGCCGGTTCCGTCGATCACCTGATGGCCTACGCCCGGTTCTTAAAAGCCAGTCAGGAAGAAGACAAATCCCAATAGCGCCATCAAAGCCCGGAACGAGTTGTCCGGGCTTTTCTTTTTGTGCGCCGTATGTGTCCTGTCTGTGCGCGGTTCTCCCATGCGGATATACAAGAAGCAGCAGACACCGGCCCGCTTTTCTCATCTGGTGCTCAAGAAGCCGTATTCCCGCCTGGCCTGTGTATCGTCAGGATAATTGCCCAGGTAATCGTTTAACAGCGCCGCGGCCTTCTCATATTCCCCCAGATATTCATAGGCCACGATCTCGTTAAAGGACAGGGTCTGCAGGATGGGATTTTCCTCCAGCTGCATTCCCGCCTGGAACGCCTCCAGGGCTTTCTGGTAATCCCCCCTGGCCATCTGGCACAGCCCCAGCTGATTGTAAAGCTCCGCGCTGCCGTCGTTGGCGCTCAGATAGCTGTTATAGACGTTTGCCGCATAGTTGTAATCCCCGGTAGCCTCATAGGCGCGGCCCAGGTACAGGTAGCTCTCCTCGCCGCCCTTCTCCTTGGCCTCCTCCAGCGCCAGATAGGCCTTTTCATACTCCCCCAGGTAATAGTAGATCCTGCCGATGACGTCGTTTGTCATCTTTTCCCCGCCGGCGTCCAGCGCCGCCTGCAGATACGCCTGGCCCGCCTCCCCATGGCCGCTGTGCTCCAACACCTCATAGATCTCGATGAGCATATCGTAGTTTTGGGGTTCCATGGAAATGGCCTGGTCGAAATCCGCCTTGGCCCCTTCCACGTTTTCCTGGTTCATCCGCACATTCCCTCTCAGGAAATAGGCGTCCGTCTGGTTCGGCCGCAGGGCCAGGATGGCGTTGTAGGTCTCCTCCGCCTGGGCATACTGGCCGCTTTTGGTATAGGCCGCCGCCAGATAATAATTCAAGTCAAAGTCCACGTCCTGCACCAGTCCGTTGCTTCCTGCCAGGGCAGAGAGAAACCATGCCGCGGCCTCGTCGTACTCCGTCAGCCCCATACAGGCGATTCCCCTGGCCCGGTCGATGAGCCTTTGATCCTCCCCCTGCTCTGCCGCCGCGTCCAGTTCGGCCAGCGCCCCCTGATAGTCAAAGGACTGTATCATCCCCATGGCGCTCTGGGTCTTCTCCCCCGTCTGTCCGCAGGCGGCCAGAAGCAGCGAAACCGCCAGGCACGCGCTTTGTGCTATCCACTTTTTCCGGTTGCTCTTTAACCGCATATTCCCTCTGCTCCCCTCGGGTCTGTCCGGATCCTCTGGACTGCATGGATCCTTCGGGCCATCCTGCCGCCAGGCCCCGTCAGCCCGCCGCCTCATCCTGCCCTTCCTCCAGTCTGGAAGTGCAGTGGGGGCACCTGGTTGCGTCAAGGGCGATCTCGCTCTTACAGAAAGGGCATTTTTTCGTGGCCGGCGCAGGCTTGTCCTTCTCCTCCCGGCTGAGCCTGCCGGTGATGCTGTTGATCCCCTTTAACAGCAGAAAGATCACAAAGGCCGTGATGAGGAAATTGATGACTGCGGTGATGAAATTCCCGTAGTACAGGACGGGAGCTTCCTCCCCCTCGCCCAGCCTGACAAACAGGTTGGAAAAATCCGTCCCGCCGAAAATGCCCAGGATCGGGGCCAGGATATCCTGGTTTAAGGAGGTGGCGATGGAGGTGAAAGCGCCGCCCACGATGACGCCCACCGCCATATCCATCACATTCCCCCGCATGATAAACTTTTTAAACTCGGCCATAAAGCCCGTTGCTTTTTCCCTGCTTTTTCCCATGATCTTCTCCATTTCCGCGCCTTTTCCCGCGCAGGCTATGCCCCTGGCAGGCGGCGCAGGGCACAGCGTCCCTCTTTTCTTCCGTTTTTCCTATTTTATCATAGATGCCCTGCCTTCACAAGCCCGCTTGTCCACTTTTCGGATCTGTGTTATAGTAATGGCATATTGCCAGGCCGCCCCGGGCGGCAGAAAAGAGGACATATGACAAGACAAGAGACAGCGGAGATCAAAAAACTGCTCACCCCCAAAAAATGCTCCATCACCCGCATCTGCGGCTGCTATGTGGACGGGGAAAAGAATAAGAAAACAGAGTTTGGACAGGCCTTTTTAGCCCTGCCCGAGGAAGAAATGTTCAAATACTTTGAACTGCTGCGCAAAACCCTCTCCGGCAGCATCGGGAAAAACCTGCTGACTTTGGACTTTCCCCTCTCCAGCGAGGAGACCGGCGGCCCCCAGGACTTTCTCCTGCGGCTCAGGGACAGCAGATTAAAAGACGATGCCCTGTTGGAGGAATTTTACGACCGCATCATCGACAGCTACGAATATGTGGGCAACTATCTGATCTTAGCCGTCCACGACGCATACGACGTGCCCGGCCGCACTCTGGATGGGCTGGAGATGGAGGACGCCTCCGACGAGGTGTACGAATATCTTTTGTGCTGCATCTGCCCCGTGGAGCTCTCCAAACCCGGCTTAAGCTATAACGCGGTGGAAAACGCCTTTCAAAACCGCGTCCGGGACTGGGTGGTAGGACTGCCGGAGGCCGGTTTTCTCTTCCCCGCCTTCCACGACCGCAGCGCCGATATCCACAGCACCCTCTACTACTCCAAGGATCCCGAGGAGTTAAAGGACGGCCTGGTGGAGCGGCTGTTTGGCTGCGGCCTGCCCCTGTCCGCAGGCGGCCAGAAGGAGACCTTCCAGGCCCTGGTGGAGGAGACCCTGGGGGAGGAATGCGCCTTTGAGACCGTAAAGGCCATCCACGAAAAGCTAAACCAGATGGCCGAGGAGCACAAGGACGAGCCCCAGCCCCTGGTGCTTGCCAAAAATGAAGTCAAGACCATCCTGGCGGACAGCGGCGTCTCCAACGAGTGCCTGGAGCGGTTTGAACAGCAGTACGACGAGACCGCCGGGGAAAACACCTCCCTGTTTGCCAGCAATGTCACAAACGCCCGGTCGTTTGAGGTAAAGACCCCGGATGTGGTCATCAAGGTAAACCCTGAGCGCACGGATCTGATCGAGACCAGGATGGTGGACGGCAGGGAATGCCTTGTGATCGGCTTAGACAGCGACGTGACGGTAAACGGCATCGCGGTGCGCCCTGCCCGGCAGGAGGCGTAGCAGCCGCTTTCTGCTCCCTCCCGCCCTCCCTTGCGGGCCATTTCCCTTGCTGACCCTTGCTGACAATTCCCCGTTCTATCGGTCTTTCTCCCTTAGGGCAGGCTCTCCGCCAGACAGAGCCTGCCCCATCCATTCTTCGGATCCGGCACTTCGGACTGTCCCCGCAGCGGCTGCGCTCCACGGCGCAGATACGCCTTTAACTTCTCCCCGTACAGATAAGGGTCGTTGCCCCGGACGATGCCCCACTCCATGAGCAGGGCTGCACTGCCGCTGACGATGGGCGCGGCAAAGGAGGTTCCCGTCACCGGGATCAGGCCTCCGTACACATCCGGCGCCAGTATGCCCACCCCCGGCGCCACCAGATCCGGCTTTGCCATCCAGAGGATTGCCTGGGAGGCGCCGTCCAGCCCGCCGTACCCCCTGCCGGAAAAATCGGCATAGGCGTCATAAGTGCTGTCATAAGCCCCTACGGTAATTACCTTTCCCGCAGTGGAGGGAATGGTCAGCGTCACCTGGGGCGTGGAGCGGTAAAAGCCCGTGGCCGCGTTCCGCACCGCTCCCGAGGGCAGATAAAAATCATACCGCCCGGCGGCCACACGCACCGGCTCTATGAGAAACGTCCACACGCCGCTGTCGATATAGGGCCCTGCCGCCGGAAGAAACTCCAGATAGATCTCCTGGGCCGCAGAGTAAGGGGCCGGCTCGCCGAAATAGGCAAGCAGTTTCGTCCCCTCCAGCACAAGCTCGTATTTCCCGCCCTCCGTCTCCGGGGACAGCTCTGCCTCCTGGCCCCCGGGGGAACGGAGCCGGATGCGGTATACGTCGCTGTAGCTTTTCCAGAGCTGCACGCTCAGCGTCCTCTCGTACTCCGCCACCGCCAGCTCCGCCTGGGCCGCTGGCGACTGCTCCCCCGCAAAGGCCCCCGCCAGATGCCCGCCGTTTGCCCCCTCGTTTCCGCTCCCCACGCAGATCGCCGTCCGGCCGATCTGGGCCGCGCTGTCCAAAAACTGTTCCAAAAGGGAACTGCCGTCGTGGGCCCCATAGCTATTGCCAAAGCTTAAGTTCACTGCCAGCGGCATTTCCATGGCCAGCGCCTTATTGACCACATAAGTCACTCCCCGCATGATCTCTGTGGTTCTCGGGAAGGAACTGACGTCCGGCAGCCCCAGCCTGACGATCAGAAGCTCTGCCTCCGGGGCCACGCCAAGGTAGCCGTCTGCGGCGCCTGCCGCAATTCCTGACACGGCTGTCCCATGTCCCCCAGCGTCCACCGTTGGCAGGGCTTCAAATTGACTAATTGGGTCATTTATCGACAGGGCGGCGTTGATCTGCTCCTGGTCAAACTCTGCCCCCATAGAGAAGCCTTCCGGAGGTCTCCTCCCCTCTCCGGGCGGCAGCGTCTGATCCCAGAGGAACCGGATCCGGGTGCTGCCGTCCGGGCGCAAAAACATTGGCAGCCGGTAGTCGATCCCGGAATCCAGCACCCCGATCAGCACCCCGGCTCCGGTCAGATCAGGGGCCCGCCTGGTCACCTGTGGAATACAGGATCCCTCTGCGGGCCCGATGGCCTCATAGAAAAAGCGCTTTGGTTTTTCCACATATTCAATTTCCGACACCTCTGTCACACGCTCTACCAGCCCCTCTGGCACGGTTAAAATCGCATATCCCGCCAGCAGATACTCTACGGTGACACCCAGGCTCTTTAGCGCCTCCAGGCTGCCGTGGTATTTCACGATCAGTTCCCAGGTTCTGCTCTCCCCGTCGTAGCCCACGTTCAGCTCCTGGGTTCTGCGCCGCTCCGCTGTGGGCGTTTGAAGCGCCAGCGCCAGCATATTCTCCAGCTTTTGATCCATCTGCCCTGCTTTCTATCCCTCATCCCTCATCTCTTATGGTATGCCCGTATGCCGCCGGGGAACACAAAAACCGCAAAAGCAAATGAAAAAAGAGGCCTTACATATATTTCCGCAAAAAGACACCCATGGCGTTTTTCGACAAAGGCAGGCGGTAGACCGCCAAAGACAACAGGTATTGCAGCAACCCTCCTAAGAGCAGCTGCGCCGCGTTGATGCCCAGGATGCCCCAAAGAGGGATCGTCCCCAGCCAATCCATCATCTGTGGCAGGCTGCCCCCAGAAACGATGAAGGGATAGAGAGACCCAAACGCCACAAAAAACA
Organism: uncultured Acetatifactor sp.; assembly: GCA_947594835.1. Taxonomy (GTDB): domain Bacteria; phylum Bacillota; class Clostridia; order Lachnospirales; family Lachnospiraceae; genus Acetatifactor. The sequence continues at coordinate 110,449 of CANQEH010000004.1, forward strand.
GAAAAATGGAGAGCAGGAAATTTTTATAGGCAAAGCCCAGATAGACCATCATCAGCATCTGAAACAGCCCCATCAGCATCAGGGCGCCAGCCGCTTCCTCATAAGTCTGCTTTCCCCACCGAATCAGGATCAGATGCAGGAGGAAGGCGACACCGCTGACCGCAAAACAACAGGGCAGCTCCACCAGCACCGGGATCAGGGTCTGCATCTGTTTTTTCCGGGGAGAAGCCTGCACCAGGGACGAGGCGCTTATCCCCATCACCAGCTGCACGATATACAGTCCGCAGGTGCCAAGATACAGCCCTCCCATTCGGTTTGTGACACCATCCAGAAAAAACCACAGGATCCCCAGCCCGAAAAAGAAAGCGGTAAAGGCCGCCATCGTCCTGCGCCCGGGGGCATACCGCACCATTTTCATGCCAAGCCTGATCTGCTCAATCATATTCCGTTTCCTCCTTTTTTCCATAGCTTTCTTCTAATCTGCCCATCACCACTTTTACGCCCAGACGGCTGACCGCCGCCGCCAAGAGGGAAAGCACCAGGAGCGCAGGCATCGGCCAGAGGCTCCCGGGCCAAACGATGACCGCGACAAAGAGCATCCCTCCGATCCCCATCAGGGCGCCGTGATAATTGACATGGTCAAAGTGCCGGGCACATAGGGCCATTGCCTCCACGATCACATACGCTGTCAGGGCCAGGATCAGGTAAAACACCTTCTCCTCAGAAAACCCTTCTCCCCAGAGCCACTCCGGCCCTTCCTGAATGATACCGGCCAGCGCCATCCCGCCGGACACCAGAAAAACCTCCAGAAAAGTCCATGCCATCTGACCGGCCAGAGCGCCGGAGAGCAGTCCGCGCCCCCTGGGGGAGGTCTTCAGATAGGATGGCATCTCGGCCCCCTTTGCCGCCACCCCGGCAAACGCCCAATAATCCGCCAGCACATTGGCCGCCGTCAAAAACCACATCGCCGCCATCGCCCCGATCCGCCTTGCCTCCGTCCCAGTATGCGCTCCCACAGACAGGCTGAGCGCCTCTATGGCAAAAGCCGCAAGGGGAATCAGGAAGAACTGGAACACCCGGTAACCGCGGGTGGTAAACGCCAGATATTTTTTCATATCCCTGCCCGCCTTTCTTCAGCACGCCCGGGTCAGATCCGTGTGCGCCTGCATCACCGCCACACAGATCTGGGACAGGGTGGGCGTTTCCATCCGCACATCCATCCCCGCCAGGCCCTCCAGATTTTGGGCTAGGCACAGCCCTTCAAACCCGTATCTGCCGCCCGAGAAACTGTAGAGCACCCTGCGGGCCCTGTCCCCGTCCCCGGCCTCTCCCTTTACCAGAACATATTTTTCTTTTAAGTCCTCCACAAATCCCTGCTCCACGATACTTCCGTGCTCCAGAATGATGCAGTAGTCCGTCACGTTCTCCATGTCTGCCACATTGTGGGTGGAGAAAAAGACGCTCCGCTCTCCGGCTCCCTCTGCCAGGTAATTCCGGATCATCTGGCAGAGTCTGTCCCGCATCAAGGGATCCAGAGGGGAGGCCGGCTCATCCAGCAGGAGACAGTCTGTGTCCCGGGCCAGCACCGCCGCCAGGGCCAGCTTCATCCGATTGCCGTCGGAGAGCTTGCCCACGCTCTTTTTCTCCTCCCATAGTCCCAGTTCCTGACAGAGTTTTTCATAGCGCTCCCGGTGGAAGGTGTCAAACAAAAGCCCGCTCACCTCCGCCACCTGATCCACCGTCCAGTGGGGCAGGAAATAGCATCCCGGGCCGGTATAACCCAGCCGCTCCTTGACCTTCTCCACGTCCCGCTCCCTCTCGTCGAAATAAGTAAGACTGCCCTTATAGTCCAGGCGGATGCCCGCCAGAATATGAAACAGCGTCGTCTTTCCCGCCCCGTTTTCCCCGATCAGGGCTGTGGCAAACCCTTTGGGAATCTTAAGAGAGGGAATATCCAGGGCAAATCCCTTAAATTTCTTTTTTAGGTCTCTCCCGTTTATCACTTCCGTAAATTCCATCTTCCACTCCATTTCCGCGCCCCATGGGCGCATCTGCTCCACAGCGCCTTCCGCTGCCGCTTTTTCCCAGCCGTCTCTTTCGCCGTGCTCCGTTGCTGGTTTTGTTGGAACATTTGCCTCTGCAGATTTCTCTCCCCGCTGCCGCTCACGTTTCCTCGTCCTGGGAGCAGCGCAGCAAAAGCGCCAAGGTCTCCGTCAGCTCCTGGGAGGTCATCCCGGCGATCCGGGCCGCCGCAATGGCCTCCGCAAGGCAGCTCTCCACCTTCCGCAGATGCTGTTCCCTCAGCATCTGGCTGTCCTGGGCATTGACGTAAAAGCCCTTCCCCTGGACGCTGGTCACAAGCCCCTCCGCCTCCATCTGCTCATACGCCTTCATGGTAGTGATCACGCTGATGCGCAGTTCCCTGGCCAGCCCTCTGATCGAGGGGAGATACTCCCCCTGTTTTAACCGTCCCGACAGGATATCTTCCTTGAACTGCCCGGCAATCTGCTGATAGATCGGCTCCCCCGTGTTCTGTAGTATCTTCAACCTGCCCTCCTCCTTTTTACAGTCTCCGCAGCAAAACTTCCTCTTTATAACTGTTTATATGTTATATATACACCATAATCAGATAACTGTCAATACCAAAATAAAAAAAGACCCTGCTGTCAGGATCTTTTTTCTATCGGCCAGGGCTTTCCCCTCACCAGTATTTGCGGGCCGTCTCCAGCGCTTCCTCCGGGCTCATGCCGCACTGGGCCGCCAGTTCCTGGGCCGCCGTTTCCAGGGTGCCCTTTAGGCGCTTTACGGTCTGGATGATGCCTTCTTCTTTCCCTTCCTCATACACATCCTGCTGCTTGGCATAGAAAGACTTGTACTCGAATTCCAGCCACTTATTGTTCTTCACCGTTTCCACTTCTTCCACCAGCCTTTCCGTAAATTCATCCACCGGCCTGCCATTCCTGAGAAACTGCAGAAAATTGGCCAGTTCCGGGCGCAGGCCGTCCAAATCTGCACAGGGATTCAGAAATATCTTAGTTGTCCCGTCCCCAAGGGAAACATCCAGATCTTCCACACACCGATTCTCAAAGGTATATATGGCTCTGCCTTCTCCAAAAATATCCTGCAAGCAGGGTCTTCTGGTTCTCCGGGTACTCGATACGCTCAATCTCCACGCCCAAAATCACTTCCAGAAGACGCTTGCACAGCTTTGGATTCTGCATGACTTTAAAAAAGACAAAGTCGCTGGTGAGGTCAAGATCCTTTAACTCCTTCATCCTCATTGGCCCCACCTGCCTTTATTATAGGATACTTTTGCTTTCTTTACAATCAATAGTTCGTCCCCGGCGCATTTTTTCGCACCGATGCAGACAGTTGTTCCTTTGTACTTCTGTGCCACTTACACCTTCCTCTCCGCATGGGAAAGTGCCAGGCGACGCAAAAGCCAGCCCGGATGTCTGTCCCATGCCCTGTTTTGTTGTGGGTTTCCTTTTCGTTGGGATGCTGCTTGAAATGTAGTAAATCAGCATGATTCCGATGACGGAATGTAGAATACGAGCAGCGTGCATTGCTGCCGATGGTTCTACTATAACAGAAGACCGAAGGGTTGGCAAGCGGTTTTGTATCAGCTAAACCGATACCCCGGCAGCGTATAAGTTTCGGAAAACCCCTGACCGGCCCGACAATTCTTCAAAAGTCCCCTGTTCCACAATTCTTCCATCCTCCATGACAAATATTTTGTCATATTTCTTCATGGTATCGGAATACAGATCGTGTGTCACCGCAACGCAGGTCATGTTTTCCAGTCCAAAAATACTTTCTTCGATTTTCCGGGCACACTCATTGTCTAAGGAAGAAGTCGCCTCGTCGAGAAGAAGGAGGCTCTTATGATACAGGAATGCCCTGGCGATCGCTATCCGCTGCTTCTCTCCTCCAGAGAACCGGGATCCGTTTTCTTCCACGCTTGTGTCAAGCCCTTTTTCCAGACAGTCTATCGTCTCCTTTAACCCCGCCATACGGATTGCCTCATCAATTTGTGCCTCCGGATATTCCCTATATAGAGTTATATTGTTTCTGACGGTGTCATCAAACAAAAATATGTCCTGAGAAATCAGTGCCAGGCTGCAAAACAGATCTCCAGCTCCATCTATCTCCACCCTGCCTGTGTAATCTCTGTAATAGCCTGCCAAAATTTTCAGCAAAGTACTTTTCCCGCTTCCGCTGCGCCCGACGATGGCATACTTTTTCCCAAAATCGAATTGCGCCTGCACGTGCTTTATGACGGGGTTGTCTTGATAGGAGAAGGAAAGATCCTCTAACTTCATCCAATGCTTCATTTCCTTTTGTCTGATTTCCTCCTCTGGATGCTGTGAAAACTGCAGCAAATCCTGAATCTGTCCGCAGATTGGCCGTACCGATTTCAGCTGGCTGAATTTTGCGGAAAGTTGAAAGGCCGGAGAAATGACCTGCCCGGTCAGCTGTGTCACAGCGATGACACTTCCAATGGTGATCGAGCCGCCTACGGCCAAAACGCCGCACAGAGTCATGATGAAAAACTGCACAGAAACCGAAGCTGCATTGACAAGACCATACAGTCCGGCCATTGTGCCTGCTGATAAAACCTTGCTCTGCTCTAATTTTTCAGCATCCTCTTTGTGTTTTCTGCGCATCGTATCCTTTAACTGATAGGCCTTGATCACCTCATAGCCATTCAGAATATTTTTGATTCTCATCGTATAATCAGCTGCACACTGCATGATATCTGCCTGCTGTCTGCCAAGCCTGCCGCCGAACAGCTTCGGTATCAGGCTAGGGATTGCCATGGCAAAAATAGAGATCGCTGCAGCCATCGGATGGATATAGACCAACAATCCCACCGCAATCAGGATGCCAGCCAATGATTCATAAATAGAAAGCAGGTTTTTGAGATAATTCTGTTCAAACAGAGTGAGGTTTTGGTTGAACAGAGTAAGATACTCTGCACTGTTCGTTTTTTGCCGTTCCGATATATTTTTATTCAGAACCCCCTCTAACAGCCCTGCACGAATCTGCAGCATCACAGATTTGATCCACCCAGCCTGGCTTTTTTCGTGCCAAAAAATGACCAGCCCAAGGATCAACGCATAAACACAGCACAGGACGGCACATCGGATCAGCACAGACGTCTGTCCTGAAGAAATTGCCAGCGATACAGAATCGATCAGGTAATTGATCAGTAGCGCAACGCCAATGGTTCCAAAAATCCTCAATGTGTGGAACAATAGGAGCAATGCAAGCCTTGCCTTGCTTTTATCAATCAGATACCGAAACATAGGGGTCTTCCTCCAAGCAGTTTTTCTTTTTCCAGCCGCTGTATCAATAATTATAGCCCTCCAGAGGAAAAATCCCATATCGTCAGATGTATAAAAAAACTTACATGAAATATTATATCCGTCTAGATGATAAGATGCAGTTCTTTCCTTGCGTAATCCCGTGCCATTGCCGCAAATTCAGACTTTTTTACAAGTTCCATATAGGGAATGACCGCTTTTAGTATGGCGCTGCTCTCTGCGTCGTCGCCCAACAGATGCAGTATTTTGGCTTTGATAAACTGGATCTCCGGCAGCAGCATCTGCTCCTGGCTGTTCATGCTTAAGTCTTCCGCCTCCTGACAGTACAGGAAAGCTTCCTGATATCGATGTTCTTTTTCCATGTACTGGGCAAGATTAAACGCCACATTGACCTGCAAAAGGCGATAACCGCTGACCGCAGAAATATGTTTTTTCAGGGAAACGTATAAGTCCTCTCCCAAATGAATCGCCCTGCGTATCTCGCCGGATTGAAAAAGCAGGACTGCGATCAGATTCAGGATATTCGCCTCCCTGACCGTCAAGAGCGCATTTCGCACATCATCCAGATCAAGGGATGGTTTTGTGATTGCAATGGCCCGATGCAGCGAGGACATAGCCTTTTGCCTGTCTGCTCCTTCAGACAGCATAACGGCTGCCTCCAGCAATAAATAGTACTGCATATTCACGGGATCGCTCATGGCCGTTTTCTCTAATACCGCTAATTTTTCTTTTGCCTGCGGCAGCCGGCCCGCCCTCAAGAATTCTGCCGCCTGGTCTGCCTCCCTGTCAAACGCCAGCTGCCTGTCGGTCTGATAATAAACGTTACAGATCTGATAAGTGCTTGTTCCGAGCCTGTCTAACAAAGCCTCCAGCACAGAATTAGAAGGCATCTGGGTTCCATTTTCAATTCTGGACACCGATACCGGCGAACATATCCCTTCCGCCAGTTCCTCCTGTGTCATATGCGCCCTTTTTCTCAACGAGCGAATCATCTCTCCCATCCTGTTGTCACTCATGCCATACCTCCCAAAAATCCTATTTCATACAAAACGCCCAACCCCGGCGCGCTGATCTGTTCAGCTGCCTGAGATGGGCGCTATGTTTTACGCCGGACTGTCGGCGGTTTGCTTGTCATGCCGCTCCACGTGGACAGCCGTCTCTATCCCTGCTGCCCCCAAAGCTTCATTCCCGTCCTGCGCGGAGCTTCTGTGCGATCTCTTCTACTTTCTCCTCCGTCAGCTGGTATTTCTTGTGGAAATAGAATACGGCGATCAAAAGCCCGATGACCGGGATCACGGTCATGGTCATGCGCAGACCCACCGCGGAGGAAGGGGCAATCGCATTGTCCACCGCCGCTTCCGTGTCCTGGCTGATGTGGAAGACCCCAAGACAGATGGAAGCGATTAACGCCGCCACGCCGGAGGCCAGCTTCACCACAAAGGTCTGCATGGAAAAGATCACGCTCTCATCCCGCCTGTGGTTCTTTAACTCGCCGTAGTCCACCGTGTTGGCCAAAAATACGGTAGTCAGCACGGACAGCATCCCGTTTGCGGCAAAGATGAAAAAGCCCGGGATAAACAAAAGGTACACATTGGACATATTGGTGAACGCCAGCACCAGCAGGGTCACATAGCCCAAAATCGCCATGCCGAAGCTCACATAAAAGATGTGCAGGGCACTCAAAAACTTCCGAAGCAGCGGGAACAGAAGCATCATGGCCAGAATCTGGATGCCGCCGCCAAAGGTATTGAACAGGGTGTAGGCGTCCCGCCAGCCCTCTCCGCCAAAATCGTATTTGAAGAAATAGATCACCAGATTGGAAGTGATGTAGATGGAGCTGTTGATCAGCACAATGGCCACCACCACCGTCATCGCCTGGTCGTTCTGGAGCAGTGCCTTGAACATCTGGCCAACGGAGGGCGCTTCTATGTCCACGGTGGATTTTTCCTTAATGTTTAAGCAGGTGGTCAGGATGAACACCACAAAAAGCACTGCCACGATCAGGGAAAACCATATAAAGCCTTCCCGCTCAATACCGCGCTCTATAACCTGTCTTAAGGCCGACCCTTCCTCCGGCATCTCCGTCAGACCGTTGGCGGCAAGCAGCGCCGCCCGCTTCCTCTGTCCCAATGCCGCCACGCAGATCATGGTGACAATCGTAATGATGGCGGAACCCACGCCGGCACAGGATCTGGCCAGCGTCGTCAGGCCCTCTCTCTCTTTTCCTCCCTGGGTAAACGCAGGAATCATGGACCAGTAGGGAATGTCCATCATGGTGTATGTGACGCCCCAGAGAATGTAGATTACCGCCGCATAAGCCACCAGGCCGCCGCCGTTTAACGCAGGAGGCGCCGTAAACATGAGAAACAATACCACCGCGTTCAACAGGGTCCCGATCAAAAGCCAGGGCCTGAATTTGCCCCATTTCGTCCGGGTCTTTGCCACCAGCACGCCCATGATCGGATCGTTGAAGGCGTCAAACACCCTGGCCGCCATCAGGATAATCCCCATGGCCACTGCATTGACGCCTAAGATGTCCTGATAATAGTAGAGCACATAGCTGGCGGACAGCATATACACCATGTCCTTGCCCACTGCCCCCAGGCCGTAGGAAACTTTTTCTTTTCCCGTCAGTTTCATAAGCTTTCTCCGTTTCTGCGCCGCCTGAAGAAGATGCAGGCATCCCTCTCCCACAACGGGTCTGTGTCAGGCAGCGCGCAGGCACAGCTCCCGGGATTGAAACATTTCAACTTCCGCCTTTTTGGGCCCTCTTACGGTTTCCGCACCGCGATCCCGTCCACCAGGATTTCCACGATCTCCTCCAGCGCCTGGCTGTAAGAGATGTCAACCCGAAGCAGGATATCACTCTGGAAAAACTGTTCCAGGGCTGCCTCCAGCATCAGTTTCACCAGCGGAATCGGGACCGGGCGTATGACCCCCTCCCGGATGCCCTGCTCTATCAGGGCGATGGTTCCCTCCCAGCCGGTCTCCAGCCGCTCCTGCACCTTGGCGTAGATGCTGGGATATTTCTCCTTTAAGGGATAGAGCTGCCTGAAGTCGATGTTCCGATACCTCTCCGGCATTGCGCCCAGGATCTTGCGCACCTTTTCCAGGGTGCTTAAGCTTTCGTCCTCCGTCACCTGGCGCTCGCACTCCTTGATGCTGTCAAAGAGATAATCCACCATGCACAGAAACAGGGATTCCTTGTCTGCAAACACCGTGTAGATGGTCTTTTTGCTGATGCCGAGCTGTCTGGCAATGTCATCCATGGTAAACTTCAGGCCCTTTTGGTTGAAAACGGCGATGGTACCCTCCAATATGGACTCCCGAAGCACCATACCCGCTCACCTCCCCCTTGGAAACTTACTTTTGTTTTTTAGTTTCCTCCGTTTTCATCATTGTAGCAGGAATCCCATAAAAAAACAAGAAACTGAATAGCTAAAATCAGTTTCCTGTTTTTATTCAGAATAGACAAAGAACGTCATTGTGCAAAATATGCTTTAAAAAATTCTACCGCGTATCCGGTGTCTTTCCCGCCCCCGGTCTCCACTGCCGCGTGCATGGCCAGCTGGGGAAGCCCCACGTCCGCTGCGTTCACGGAGAGGTGCCCGGTGAGGATGTTGCCCAGGGTAGATCCCCCCGGTATGTCGGAGCGGTTTGCGTAGGTCTGGCAGGGCACTCCCGCCTGCCTGCACAGCATCCGCACCGTTGCTCCGGAAAATCCGTCCGTGGTGTATTTCTGCCCGCCGTGGTACTTCAGGACAATTCCGCCGTTTAAATAGGGCCTGTTGGTGGGATCTGCCTTCTCCGGGTGGTTGGGGTGGACGGCATGGGCATTGTCCGCAGAGATCAAAAAGCTTTCCGCCAGCATCCGAAGATACTCCTCCCGGCTTAAGAAAAGTCCCTCCGCGATCCGAACGAGCACATCCTCCAGAAAAGTAGAACCCGCGCCCTGCTTGGTGCTGCTGCCCACTTCCTCGTTGTCGAAGACGGCGCAGACATTGCCGTACTCTCCCGGCACGCTCTCGGAAAAAGCCTTGCCGCAGGCGTAAACGCACTGCAGATCATCCAGCCTGGGAGAGAGCACAAACTCCCCCTCTCTGCCGATGATGCGCCCCGGCTCCCGCACATACAAAAACAGATCCTGATCCAGAATATCCTCTCTGTCCACGCCAAGCTCCCTGGCGATCCGCTCCAGGAGCACGTCCTTTTCCTCCCCCTTGCCGCAGGCCCCGTACAGAGGGAGCAGATCCACCTGCGGATTGTACTCCGGCGCCTTGCTCCGATCCGTCTGCATATGGATGGCAAGGCTGGGAATCACCAGAAGATCCTCCGCCAGATTCAAAAGGGCCGGCTGTATCTTCCCGCCCTTTCGCAGCATCACCCGGCCCGCCACAGACAAAGGCCTGTCCATCCAGGTAGACGGGATCATGCCGCCGTATTTTTCCGTATTCAGCTTCAGATAGTGCTCCTCCACCGCCATCTCCGGGTTTGCCTTGATCTTAAAGCAGGGGGAATCGCTGTGGGCGGCGGCAATGTGAAAGCCCCGGGGCTTATCCTTTGGCAGGGAAAAAGCGATCAGAGAGGAATCTCCCCGCAGCACATAAAAGCTCCCGCCGCCGCTGATGTCCCACTTTTGCGACTCCTCCAGTCTGCCAAACCCCTGTCTGTCCAGCATCTTTGCCAGATTGTCCACTGCGTGGAAGCAGCTTGGACTGTCCTGGATAAATTGAAGCATCTCTTCGGTATACTGTCTCTCTTCCATCTGAATCCCTTTCCCGTTATGCCGCGCTCATGTCGTCTTTTCTCCGCGTGCTTTCCCTTGGCCGCGCCACAGGCAGGCCGCTCAGCGCTCCGCCCGCACAGGGTTCTCCAAAAAGTCCTGATAGGCAAGCCGGATGCCGTCTTCCAGCTCCGTCTTGTAGTGATATCCCAGAGCCTCCAGCTTGCTCACGTCCAAAAGCTTTCTGGGCGTGCCGTCCGGCTTGGAGGGATCCCATCTGATCTCTCCCGTGTACCCTACCACCTTGGCCACCAGTTCCGTCAGCTCCCGGATGGTCAGCTCTTTTCCCGTCCCCAGGTTGACCGTCTCGTTTCCGCTGTAATGGTTCATCAAAAAGATGCAGGCCTCCGCCAGGTCGTCCACATACAGAAACTCCCGAAGCGGCGTCCCGGTTCCCCAGCACACCACCTCCTTGGCCCCGGACTCCTTTGCCTCGTGAAACCGGCGGATCAGCGCCGGCAGCACATGGCTGTGGGTGGGATGATAGTTGTCGTTTGGCCCGTAGAGGTTGGTGGGCATGACACTGATAAAGTCCGTTCCGTACTGGCGGTTTAAATATTCGCAGTACTTTAAGCCGGAAATCTTCGCCAGGGCGTAAGCCTCGTTTGTGGGCTCCAGCGCCCCGGTGAGCAGGCAGTTCTCCTTCATGGGCTGGGGGGCCATCCTGGGATAGATACAGCTGCTGCCCAAAAACAAAAGCTTCCGGCAGCCGTTCTGCCAGGCGGCGTGAATCACGTTCATCTCCAGCGCCATATTCTCATACAAGAAATCCGCCAGGGCCTGGCTGTTTGCGACAATACCGCCCACCTTGGCCGCAGCCAGGAACACATAGTCCGGCTTCTCCCTTTCAAAAAACTCCTCCACCTGATCCTGCCTGCACAGGTTTAATTCCCCGTGGCTTCTGGTGAGAAGGTTGTGATACCCCTCCCGCGCAAGGGCCCTGCAGATGGCGCTGCCCACCATGCCCCGATGGCCCGCCACATAGATTTTCGCATCTTTTTCCATGTTTCCTCTCATTCTGCCGCCCCCGCGGCATAAGCCCCCAAAAGGGCCACTGTATCCTGTACTTTTTCTGCCCGGAAAGACGCCCTTTCACAGCCCATGAAAGGCTCCTGCCCAGCCCCAGAAAAACTTTCCAGTTCCGGGAGAATCGCCGCTCCTGCGATTCTCCTGCGCGAGAAAGGCATCCGCGATGCCGTAGGATTTCTTAGCCTGCGTACTCTGCAGGCTTAGAAATCCTTCTCACGCTTTATCAAAGCCAAATCATGCTCCGCCATCATGCGGCACAACTCCTCATAGCTGGTCTTCAAGGGGTTCCAGCCCAGCACAGTCTTTGCCTTAGTGGGATCCCCCCAGAGATTTACCACGTCCGTAGGCCGATAGAATTCCTTGCTCACCTCCACCAGCACTCTGCCGTCCGCCCGGTCTATGCCCTTTTCCTCCAGGCCCGTCCCCTGCCATTTCAGTTCGATCCCCACATAGTGGAAGGCCAATGTGGCAAACTCCCGCACCGTGTGCTGGACACCGGTGGCAATGACAAAATCCTCCGGCTTATCCGCCTGGAGCATCAGCCACATACACTCCACATAGTCCTTGGCATAGCCCCAGTCCCGCAGGGAATCCAGATTTCCCAGATACAGCTTCTCCTGCAGCCCGCAGGCAATACGCGCTGCGGCCATGGTGATCTTTCTGGTGACGAAAGTCTCCCCGCGCCGCTGCGACTCGTGGTTAAACAGAATACCGTTTACCGCGAACATCCCGTATGCCTCCCGGTACTCCTTTACGATCCAGAAGCCGTACTGCTTTGCCACCGCGTAGGGGCTGTAAGGGTGAAAGGGCGTAGTCTCCCGCTGAGGCGCCTCCTCCACCTTGCCGTACAGCTCCGAGGTAGACGCCTGGTAGATCCGGCAGCTTTCTGTCAGCCCCGCGATCCGCACCGCCTCCAGGATCCTGAGCACCCCCAGGGCGTCCACATCCCCGGAATACTCCGGGGCGTCAAAACTGACGTGCACATGGCTCTGGGCCGCAAGGTTATAGATCTCATCAGGCCGCACCTGGCAGACGATGCGGATGATGCTGGAAGAATCCCCCATATCGCCCTCATGCAGAAACAGCCTTTCCTCCCCCAGCAGATGATCGATCCGGGCCGTGTTGCTCACCGAAGCCCGGCGCAGCATACCGTGCACTTCATATCCTTTCTCCAGCAGAAACTCTGCCAGGTAAGAGCCGTCCTGCCCGGTAATCCCTGTGATCAGCGCCTTTTTCATCGTACCTCTCCTTCCGCCGCCTCAGACGGCACTGCATTTTCATCTATGATACACGATCGTTTCCGCCATCTCCCTCGCCTTCTCTTCCCCGCAGAGTATACCCGCCACGGCAAGGCCAAAGTCAACGGCGGTCCCCATGCCCCGGGAAGTGATCACATGATCGGAGATCTCCACCGGGCCGTCCGTCACCTGGGCGCCCTCCAGATGGCTCTCAAAACCGGGATAACAGCAGGCCCTCCTGCCCCGCAGAATGCCCCTGTGCCCAAGGATGCTGGGCGCCGCACAGATCGCCGCCAAGTATTTCCCGTCCCGGTAAAAAGCGTCCACCTGCTCCATCAGCTCTGCATGGGCCTCCAGATTTTTCGTGCCCAGGCCGCCCCCGGGCAGCACCAGCATATCATACGCCGCAAAATCCGCCTGTTCAAAAGTCTTATCCATTTCCACCAGAATGCCGTGGGAACCCTTCACCTGCTTCTGTCCATACGCCGACACCATGTCCACGGACAGCCCGCACCGGCGGCAGATATCCACCACGGCCAGCGCCTCGATCTCCTCATACCCTTCCGCAAAGAAAACAGCCAGTCTGCTCAATGTCCCGTCCTCTCTTTCCCAGATTCATCCAGACGCGCAAAAGCACGCGCATATAATCAGTATACACAGTTTCGGCAAAGAATCAAGCCCCTGCAGATTTCCCGTCCTTTACCTTTTTCAAAAAATAATGTATAATAATGCTGTTGGGGACAACACCGACAAGCAGAACAGACAAAGGGAAAAAACAATGGAAATAGAACGGAAATTTACGATCAAACACCTTCCTGCAGATTTAGAGCGTTACCCTTTCCATCAGGTGGAGCAGGGTTATTTGTGCACTGCCCCTGTGGTGCGGATCCGCCGGGAGGACGAAGACTATTATCTGACCTATAAGGGCAGCGGCATGATGGCCCGGGAAGAATATAATCTCCCCCTGACCAAGGAGGCCTACTGCCATCTGCTCCAAAAAATTGACGGCAAGCTGATCTCCAAGCGCCGCTATTTCATCCCCCTGACCGATCCCCAGGTGCAGGACGGATCCCCCAAGCCGCCCAAGGGCTACAGCCTGACCATCGACCTGGACGTGTTCGACCCGCCCTTTGCCCCTCTGGTCATGGCAGAAGTAGAATTTGGCAGCACGGAGGCCGCGGAAGCCTTCCTGCCCCCCGATTGGTTTGACGAGGACGTAACTTACCGGCAGGAGTACCACAATTCCTATATGGCCCTCAAGGGCTGACGCCCTTCTCTCCTCAGACTGGCAAAGTCCCCGCCCCAGCACAGCGGCAGGATATTACTTCCCAGCCTGGCCTTTTCATAGCGCCGAAAAACTATATGGCCTCCAGCGAATCCTTGGATTCCCTGCTGTCACAGGGCTATACCACCTGCGGAAACTGCTTCCAGTAAATTTCATCGTATCCGTGCGGAAAACTGTGACATCATTCCCAGGAGAAACCAGATGTGTAGATCATTGAAAAAAGATGATATTATCCAGCACAAAAAGTGTGCGATAAAAAAGTGAACCATCAGTTAAGTTGATTATCGTGACAAAATCTGTGTCCAATATGACAACGCAACATAGAACGGGCCGAATTTTTCGTGGATAAAAAACGGGAGAAACACTTGTTTTCAAGCGCTTCTCCCGTTTTACCCACTTCCTGCAAATGCGGATAACAGGACTTGAACCTGCACGTCGTAGACACCAGAACCTAAATCTGGCGCGTCTGCCAATTCCGCCATATCCGCAGAGGATGCCGCCTTGGGCTGCATCTTTTTTATTATATCCGCAGGGCGCAGCCCTTGTCAATAGCTGCCTTCGGCGGGACTCTCCCCGATGTGCCGGATGATCTTTTTGTTGATCCGCATCAGGAAATACGTACTCATACAGAGACTTACGATCTCCGCGATCGGGAATGCCCACCAGATCAGATTTACATTCCCGCTTAAGGAAAACAGATATGCCACAGGCAGCAGTACGCAGAGCTGTCTGGCGATGGAGACGCACATACTGTAGACGCCGTTTCCCAGCGCCTGGAATACGCTTCCCACCACAATGCAGTAGCCCGCAAAGCAAAAGCTCAGACAGATGGTGCGCAGGGCGGGAACCCCCTGCTGCAAAAGCTCCGGCGTGGGGTTGAACAGCCCGATCATCTGGGCCGGGAAGATTTCCATGGCGAGAACCCCTACCAGCATGATTCCCACCGCATACCGGATGCTGCTTTTCATGGCCTGCACCACCCGCTCCCTGCTGCCGGCGCCATAGTTGTACGCCACGATAGGCACCAGCCCGTTGTTTAAGCCAAACACCGGCATAAACACAAAGCTCTGCAGTTTAAAGTACACGCCGAACACGGTCTGGGCCGTGCCGTAAGCCTCCAGGATCAGGTTCATGCCGTAAGTCATCACGCTTCCGATGGCCTGCATGATAATGGAAGGGATGCCCACCCGGTAAATGCGCAGAATCAGGCTTCCGCTGGGACGGAAGCCCTTCAGGGAAAACTTCAGTTCCCGGTTGCGTGTCAGATTGAACAGGATAGCCAGGATGGCCGCCACAATCTGTCCCACCACGGTGGCAGTGGCCGCTCCGGCCACCCCCATGCGGGGCGCCCCAAAAAGCCCAAAGATCAAAACAGGGTCTAAGATCAGATTGATAATGGCCCCCGCCCCCTGGGTAATCATGGCATAAAAGGTCAGACCCGTAGACTGCAGCAGCCGCTCAAAGGTGGTCTGCATGAAGATCCCGATGCTTGACACACAGCAGATGGTCAGATAAACGACTCCGTACTCTCTCACCTGGGGAATCTGGCTCTGGCTGGCATAAAAGGGGCCGCTTCCGAACAGGCCCACCAGCACGAACACCAGATAGCTGAGCACTTCGATGAAAATGCCGTTCATGGCGATGGTGTTTGCCTTTGCAAAATCCTTTTCCCCCAGGGTCTTTGACAAAAATGCGTTGATGCCCACCGCCGTTCCCGCCGACAGCGCGATCATCAGGCTCTGGATGGGAAAGGCCAAAGACACCGCCCGCAGGGCATATTCGTCTATCTGGGCCACGAAGATGCTGTCTACAATGTTGTACAGCGCCTGCACCAGCATGGAGATCATCATGGGCAGAGACATACTCAGAAGCAGCCTGTCCACCGGCATGACTCCCATCTTGTTCTCCTGCGTGTTTTGTTCCGTTCGGTTTTCTTCTCTTTGCATCCTATTCTCCATTTTCCTGTATAATCAATCGCCCCGGCTTCCACGCGGTTCGCGCACAGGCCGGGGCGGTTCTGCATAACAGAGATGAGACATGGGGGATTCGAACCCCCGACAACTTGATTAAAAGTCAAGTGCTCTACCGACTGAGCTAATGTCCCGCATGAAAAAGCAGGGCTAGCTGGATTCGAACCAGCGAATGCAGCAGTCAAAGTGCTGTGCCTTACCGCTTGGCGATAGCCCTGTGTATGACACCAAGCGTGCCATCAAGACACATCGGTAATGAGAAGGGTGGATAAAGGGATTCGAACCCTTGGCCTCCAGAGCCACAATCTGGCGCGCTAACCAACTGCGCTATAC
>CANQEH010000005.1 GCA_947594835.1 uncultured Acetatifactor sp.
CGATGAACATGGTGGCTCCGGCTACGCGGCGATGGTGCTTTCCGTGGCCACCATGTTCATCGGCCTGTTTGTCATTGTGGTTCTGGCTCAAAAAGGGGTGAAGGCCGCCGTGATCCTGGGGATGCTGGCAGCCAGCGTCATCCACTGGGCGGGGCAGGCGATTTTCCTGCACACCAATCCCTTTGCGTCCCTGACCACTGCCTCCTTCCTGCCTCCTTTCAAGGATATGGCAGATACCACGCTGTTTCACTTTAACTTCAGCGGGTTTGCCCAGATCGGCTGGTTTACCGTTATCACGCTGATTATCACCTTCTGCATCATCGATATGTTTGACACCATCGGAACTTTGGTGGGCACCGCAAGCCGCGCGGGAATGCTGGACAAGGAGGGCAAAATGCCCAACATGAAGGAAGCGCTTTTGTCCGACGCCATCGGCACCGTGGTAGGTTCCGCAACAGGTACTTCCACCGTCACCACCTTCGTGGAATCCGCTTCCGGCGTGGAGGCAGGCGGCCGCACCGGTCTGACGGCCCTTACCACCGGCGTGATCTTCCTGCTGTGTATGTTCATCTCCCCCATTGCGGCGGTCATTCCCGCATCGGCAACCTCTGCGGCGCTGATCTATGTGGGCGTTCTGATGCTGACCGGCTTAAAGAATGTGCATTTCGATGAGATCAGCGAGTCCGTACCCGTTGCCCTCATGCTGATTGCAATGCCTGTTTCCAGCTCCATCGGCCACGCCATCGGCATCGGCCTGATCTCCTATACGGTGATCAAGCTCTTTACCGGCAAGGCAAAGGACGTGTCTGTGCTGACCTATGTGCTGTCCGCCATCTTCTTAGTAAAGTTTTTCCTGGTGGCTTAACGGGCGCAGCTTGTTTCAGACAGAGAAAAGGAAATAGAATGGCTCAGGCGGGCGGCTGGTCAGGCGGCCCGCCTTTTTGCCGGAAACGGCAAAGAATAGGGGATTTATGGAGTATGTTGTGATTGCGCTGGCCTCGGCGGCGCTGGTGGTCTTTTTCTTTCTTCTGGAGGCGGCCCGGGAACGGCGGGCGGAAAAACAGTTTGTGGAAAAGCTTTATGGGGACTTCGGGAGAAGCGTCCACAGGGACGCCCCGCCAGAGCGCTATGCCCGGATAGACAGCTATTTCCGCAGGCACCCCAGGGAAGGCCAGCTGGACGATATCACCTGGAACGATCTGGGGATGGACGGGCTGTTTCAGAGGATGAATCTGGCGCTTTCCGCCACGGGGGAGGAGTATCTCTACCACACCCTGCGCAGCCTGCAGCTGGAGGAGGAGCCTTTAAAGCATCTGGAGGAAGTGGCAGGGTATTGGAAGAAAGAACCGGACAGGCGGGTCAGAATCCAGCTGATCATGAGAAAGCTGGGACACACCGGGAAATATTCCCTCTATGAATACCTGGAAAATCTGGATGCGCTGGGGGAGCGAAACTGTCGTGCCAGCCTGCTTACGGATTTTTTGTTTCTCCCTTTTCTCGGGCTTTTGTGGGTCAACGTCTCCGTGGGCGTCCTGGGAATCGCGGGGCTGATGGTGTTTAACATCCTGTCGTATTTTAAACAGAAGAGGGAAATCGAGCCCTATGTGGTCAGTTTCGCCTATGTGCTGCGGCTTCTGGAGGCCTGCGGGCAGTTGCAAAAACAGAAGATCCCGGTTTTAAAGAGAGAGTGGGAGGAAATGGAGCGGCATCTTGCGGCGCTCTCTGCGCTGCGGCGGCGTTCCTTCTGGATCCTGGCCTGGGGCCGAAACGCCGGGCCCGCCTCCGGAAACCCTCTGGAAGTGCTGTTTGACTATGTGCGGATGGTGTTTCATGTGGATCTGATCCAGTTCCACCGGATGCTGGCGGCGGTGCGCAGGCATCGGGAGGAGATCGACGCCCTGATCGGCATTGTGGGCTTTGTGGAGACAAGCGTCTGCGTCCTGGCCTTTAGGGAGTCCTTAAAAGAGGGGTATTGCGTGCCGGAATTTTCGGAAAAACTCTGCTTCCAGATGGAGGAGGGGTATCACCCGCTGCTGCAGGCGCCTGTGAAAAACGGCATTCTGGTAGAGCGGGGCGTGCTGCTCACCGGCTCCAACGCTTCCGGCAAGTCCACCTTCTTAAAGACGGCGGCGTTAAGCGCCGTGATGGCCCAGACCATCCACACCTGCGCGGCCTCCCGGTACAAAAGCGCCATGTTCCGGGTCTATTCCTCCATGGCCCTGCGGGACGACCTCTGCGGGGGAGAGAGCTATTACATCGTGGAGATCAAGGCCTTAAAGCGCATCCTGGACAGCGCAGGGCATGGGAAGGGGCCTGTTTTGTGCTTTGTGGACGAGGTGCTGCGGGGCACCAACACGGTGGAGCGGATCGCCGCCTCCGCCCAGATTCTGGACGCCCTGGGGGGCCGGGGCATTTTGTGCTTTGCCGCCACCCACGACATCGAGCTGACGGAGCTTTTGGAGGATTCCTTCGACAACTACCATTTCCAGGAAGAGGTGCGGGAGGGGGATGTGGTGTTTGACTACAAGCTTCTGGCGGGCAGGGCCCTCACCCGAAACGCCATCCAGCTTTTGGGGCTTCTGGGCTACGACGACGCCGTCATCCGCCGGGCGGACGCCCAGGCCGGGCAGTTTTTACAGACCGGCGTCTGGACGCCCCTTGTCCGGGATGAAGCCGTCCCCACTTGACGGAAGCCGCCGGGATTGCTATACTGGATAAGTAGGCAGACTTAAGGCCGCGGCGGGGGGGAAAAAGCCGCAGGGCGGCGGAAGGTGAGGGAGTATGGAAAATCTGATTTTATTTCTCAATTCATTTTTCTCTTATCTGGTTCTGATGGTGATCATTCTGGCAGTGGCGGGAGCCGCTCTTGCCATCGGCATCACTCTGGCCAAAAAGAAAAACAGGAAAGCGTCGTCCCTTTCCCAGGCTGACGGGGACGCTCCGGCGGGAAGATGAAAACAACGCGGTTTACCACGGTTCTGTGGGATGTGGACGGGACGCTTTTAGACTTTTTGTATTCCCAGCGCTGCGCTATCACCAGGGCCTTTCATTCGGTGGGGCGCGAGATCACACAGGAGCAGATCGAGCGGTATTCCCAGATCAACGAATCCTTCTGGAAGCGGCACGAGCGGGGGGAAGTGGAGAGGGAGGAGCTTCTGACCGGGCGTTTTTTACAACTCTTTGACGAGTACGGCATGGAGGGGATCGACCTTCCGGCTTTTCTGCAGGAGTTTCAGGACGCCCTGGGCAGCGTGTTCCTGCACCGGGACGACTCGCTGGCTGTCTGCAGATTTCTTGCAGGATATGTGCGCCAGTATGTGGTGACAAACGGCGTCACCGCCACCCAGACAAAGAAGTTGAAGCTGTCCGGCCTTTGGGATCTGATGGACGGAGTGTTTATCTCCGAGGAGATCGGCAAGCCAAAGCCCAGCAGCTTCTTTTTTGAGAGCTGTCTCTCCCGGGTGGAGGAGAAGGACAGGAGGAAGATCCTGATCGTGGGGGATTCCCTGTCCAGCGACATCAAAGGCGGGAAAGAGGCGGGCATCGCCACCTGCTGGTACCGGCCGGACGGGTCAGTCAACCCAACCGGGTTAAAACCGGACTACGAGATAAGCGATCTTCACATGATATACGATATTTTGGGGGTTTTTGACAGATGGCAAAGTCCGCAGGGCAGAAGCTGAAGCTCTTGTACATCGTCAGGCTGCTGTCGGAGAACACGGATGAGGAGCATCCTGCTAGCACGGCGGAGATCATCTCTTATCTGGAGGCAAATGGCATCCACTCCGAGAGAAAGAGCATCTATGACGACATTGCTAAGCTGTGTGAGTTTGGCTATGACATCGTCCAGGTGCACAGCAGGCTGGGCGGCGGCTATTACATGGCGGGCAGGGAATTTGAACTGGCGGAGTTAAAGCTTCTGGTGGACGCGGTGCAGTCCTCCCGCTTTATCACCACGAAGAAATCCCGCAGTCTGATCAAAAAGCTGGAGCATCTGGCTGGAAAATACGACGCGGGCAAGCTCCAGCGCCAGGTCTATGTGGCGGGGCGGATCAAGACCGAAAACGAGAGCATCTATTACAGCATCGACAATATCCACAGGGCCATCCAGGAGGACAGGCAGATCAGCTTCCAGTATCTGGACTGGAACTTAAAAAAACAGCTGGTGTGCCGGGACGGGAAACTGAGACAGGCCAGCCCCTGGGCGCTGATCTGGCGGGAGGAAAATTACTATCTGGCCGCCTTCGACCAGTCGGACGGCGTCTTAAAGCATTACCGGGTGGACAAGATGGGCCAGGTGAAGGTGCTGGATCTGCCCAGACAGGGCCTTGCGCAGTTTGAGAAGACGGATCCGGCGGTCTATGCCAACCTGACCTTCGGGATGTTTGCCGGGCAGGAGGAGACGGTGACGCTACAGTTTCCCAACCGTCTGGCGGGGGTGGTGCTGGACCGGTTCGGCAGGGAAGCACAGATCAGACCCATGGCGGACGGAAGTTTCCGGCTGCGGGCCAGGGTGGCCTTAAGCGGCCAGTTTTTCGGCTGGCTGGCGGGGATCGGAAAAGAGGCCGTGGTGGTGGCTCCCGAAAATGTGCGGGAGCAATACAGGGAGTGGCTGTCCCAGATCGTGGCCGCCATGCAGCCGGATCACCCGGACAAGGGGCCTTCGGAGAAGGCGGAAGAATAGGCGTCTGTCAGAATCACCTAAATTTAAAAGAAAAATTTAGGTGATTTTTTTATGGTTCATTCGTTGACAAGCGGGGCATCATAAACTATACTTGTATGTATGCAGCACAAGATGTTGATGAAATTATCAACAAGAGACTATATTTAGTGTAAAACCCGGCGCAGAGGGATTTGTCGGGGGGGAAAGGGATGAGAGACAATGAGCAGTAATTTTGATCAGGCGGTTACGGAGAATGTCGACTATGGAGAGCTGTTCCAGCCCCAGAAGACAGTATTTGTGATCAAAAAGGATGGGAGCAAGGAGGCTTTCAATGTCCAGAAGGTGATAAGCGCCGTGGGAAAGAGCGCTTACCGTGCCCTGACCAAGTTTACCAGGCAGGAGGAGGAGCAGATCTGCCAGTATGTGGTGGACAAGGTGGACGAGTTAGGTTCCGACCAGATCCCCATCCCCGTGATGCACAATATCGTGGAGAGCGCCTTGGAGCAGGTAAAGCCCGTGGTGGCAAAGAGCTACCGGGACTACCGCAATTACAAGCAGGATTTTGTGCGGATGCTGGACGATGTGTACAAAAAGAGCCAGTCCATCATGTACATCGGGGACAAGGAGAACGCCAACACAGACTCCGCCCTGGTGTCCACCAAGCGCAGCCTGATCTTTAACCAGTTAAACAAGGAACTCTATCAGAAATTCTTCATGACCACCGAGGAGATCCAGGCCTGCCGGGACGGCTATATCTATGTGCACGATATGTCCGCCCGCAGGGACACCATGAACTGCTGCCTGTTTGACGTGCAGAGCGTGCTCACAGGGGGCTTTGAGATGGGCAATATCTGGTACAACGAGCCCAAGACCCTGGACGTGGCCTTTGACGTCATCGGCGACATTGTTTTAAGCGCCGCAAGCCAGCAGTACGGCGGCTTTACCGTTCCCAGCGTGGATCTGATCCTGGAGCCCTATGCGGAGAAATCCTACCGCCGTAACATCGACAAATACCTGCGCCTGGGCCTGGATCAGGACACCGCGGAGGCAGAGGGCTATGCGGATGTGGTAAAGGAGTTTGAGCAGGGCTTCCAGGGATGGGAGTATAAATTCAACACCGTGGCAAGCAGCCGGGGGGATTATCCCTTCATCACCATGACCATCGGCACCGGAACCGGCAGGTTTGCAAAGCTGGCGGCCATCACCATGCTGAACGTGCGCAGGAAGGGCCAGGGCAAGAAGGGCTGCAAAAAGCCTGTGCTGTTCCCCAAGCTTGTGTTTTTGTACGACGAGAATCTCCACGGCCCCGGAAAGCCTCTGGAGGATGTGTTTGAAGCGGGAGTGCAGTGCTCCTCAAAGACCATGTATCCGGACTGGCTGAGCCTGACGGGCAAGGGATATGTGGCCAGTATGTACAAGCGCTACGGCAAGATCATCTCCCCCATGGGATGCCGTGCTTTCCTCTCTCCCTGGTATGAGCGGGGCGGGATGCACCCTGCGGACGAGGAGGATCAGCCCGTGTTTGTGGGCCGTTTTAACATCGGCGCAGTCTCCCTGCATCTGCCCATGATCCTGGCCAAGGCGAGAAAAGAGAGCAAGGACTTTTACCAGGAGCTGGACTATTATCTGAATCTGATCCGGCAGCTCCACATCCGCACCTATGCCTACTTAGGCGAGATGCGCGCCTCCACCAACCCGCTGGCCTACTGCGAGGGAGGCTTCCTGGGCGGCCATTTACAGCTCACCGACAAGATCAAGCCCTTGTTGAAATCCGCCACCGCCAGCTTCGGCATCACGGCGTTAAACGAGCTGCAGGAGCTCTACAACGGGAAATCCCTGGTGGAGGACGGCCAGTTTGCGCTGGAAGTGATGGAATATATCAACAACCGGGTCAACGAGTTTAAGGAGGAGGACGGGCACCTCTACGCCATCTACGGCACGCCGGCAGAGAGCCTCTGCGGGCTGCAGGTAAAGCAGTTCAGGGAGAAATTCGGCATCATTGAGGGCGTTTCCGACAGGGAATATGTGAGCAACAGCTTCCACTGCCATGTGACGGAGGACATCACCCCCATCCAGAAGCAGGATCTGGAGGACAGGTTCTGGGATTTGAGCAACGGCGGCAAGATACAGTATGTGAAGTATCCCATCGACTACAACATGGAAGCCATCAAGACGCTGATCCGCCGGGCTATGGACATGGGCTTTTACGAGGGCGTGAACCTGTCTCTGGCTTACTGCGACGACTGCGGACATCAGGAACTGGAGATGGACGTGTGTCCCAAGTGCGGCAGCCGCAACCTGACCAAGATCGACCGCATGAACGGGTATCTGTCCTATTCCAGGGTACACGGCTCCACCCGGTTAAACGATGCGAAGATGGCGGAGATTGCGGAAAGGAAAAGTATGTAGCGCTATGAGATACCACAATATCACCAAGGACGATATGCTGAACGGCGACGGCCTGCGGGTGGTGCTCTGGGTGGCAGGCTGCGCCCACTGCTGCAAGGGCTGCCAGAATCCTGTGACCTGGGATCCGGACGGCGGCCTGCCCTTTGACGGGGCCGCGAGAGCGGAGATCTTTGAACAGCTGGACAAAAGCTATATATCGGGCATCACGTTTTCCGGCGGCGACCCGCTGCACCCCTCGAACCGTCTGGGCGTGCGGGAACTGATGGCCCAGATCAAGGAGAAATACCCCGACAAGACCATCTGGCTTTACACCGGAGACAGCTGGGAAAATATTTTGTACTACCCGATGATGAAGTATGTGGACGTGGTGGTGGACGGCGAGTTTGTGCAGGAGAAGGCGGATCCAAAGCTTCTGTGGAAGGGCAGCGCAAACCAGCGGGTTATCGACGTGAAGCGGACCCTGGAGCAGCCCGATCCCCTGGTTCCCGTTCTGCACTGCAGGGACTATGAGCAGGTGTACATAGAGACCAGCAGACCGTCCGCTGTGAAAGGATGCTGTGACTGAAGATGAAGAGAATCGCCCAGTTTTTGAAGGTCAGCGAAGATGTGTTTGCGTCGGCCATGGAGGAAGGGTTTCAGGAGTATTCCCCCGGGGAGATCCAGGAGATGTACCAGGGGATCAGGCTGCCGCAGAGAGCCACCAGGGGCAGCGCGGGGTATGACTTTTACGCCCCCTTTTCCTTCCGTCTTCTGCCGGGAGAGACCATCAAAATCCCCACGGGAGTGCGGGTGAAGATGGAGGAGGGCTGGGTGCTTCAGATTTACCCCAGAAGCGGCCTGGGCTTTAAATACCGGCTGCAGATGGACAATACGGTGGGCGTCATCGACAGCGACTATTTCTACTCCGACAACCAGGGACACATCTTTATCAAGATGACCAACTGCACCAATCAGGAAAAGATTCTGGAGGTGGCCCGGGGCACGGGATTCGCCCAGGGAATTTTCTTAGAATACGGCGTTACCGTGGACGACGAGGCGGAAGGCCTGCGAAACGGCGGTTTTGGAAGCACCGGGATGTGACCGGAAAGGAATAAAAACTCCCTTTTGGTAAATGCTATGGGAAAAGAAGCGTTTACCAGAAGGGAGTTTTATGTTGGAAGAGATAAGGCATTTGACGGGGAAGCTCAAGGAGGATATGGCGTTTTTCGGGCAGGCGCTGGGCGTGGGGGAAAATTTTGACGTGATCTGCAGGCCCATTTCCATCGGCGGGAGAGAGGCCTGTATGTACCTCATCGACGGGTTCTGCAAGGATGAACTGATGCAGAAGCTGCTGCAGTATCTCATGGATCTGACGCCGGAAGATATGCCGGAGGGGATGGAGGGCATTTCCAGACAGTTTACCCCCTATGTGGAGGTGGAGACGCAGGACGATGGCGGCCGCATCATCCAGTCGCTTTTGTCCGGGATGTTTGTGCTGCTCATAGACGGCTACTCCCAGGCGCTTTTAATCGACGCGAGGACTTACCCGGCCAGAAGCGTGGAGGAGCCGGAGAAGGACAAGGTGCTGAGGGGCTCGAAGGACGGGTTTGTGGAGACCATTGTGTTCAACACGGCCTTAATCCGCCGCCGGATCCGCAGCCCGCAGCTGCACATGGAGCTCTTAAGCGCGGGGGACAGCTCCCACACGGATATCGTGCTCTGCTATATGAAGGGCAGGGTGGAGGAAGGCTTTCTGGAGACGATCCGGGAAAAGATCAAAAAGATCCGGGTGGACGCGCTGACCATGAATCAGGAGTCCCTGGCGGAGTGCCTCTACCAGAGGAAGTGGTACAACCCCTTCCCCAAGTTTAAGTACACGGAGCGGCCAGACGCGGCGGCGGCCCAGGTGCTGGAGGGGAATCTGGTGATCCTGGTGGACAATTCGCCCTCGGCCATGATCCTGCCCACCACCATCTTTGACGTGATGGAGGAGGCGGACGACTATTATTTCCCGCCCATCACGGGGACTTACCTGCGGCTTGCCAGGTTTTTGATCTCCCTTCTCACCTACCTGATCACGCCCACCTTCCTTCTGTTGATGCAGAATCCCCAGTGGATACCCGGTTCGCTCTCCTTTATCCAGTTAAAGGAGGCGCCAAACATCCCGCTGATCTGGCAGTTTTTCATCCTGGAGCTTGCCATCGACGGGCTGAAGCTGGCGGCGGTGAACACGCCCAATATGCTCAGCACCCCTTTGAGCGTGCTGGCGGCGCTGGTGTTGGGGGAATTTTCGGTCAACAGCGGCTGGTTTTCCCCGGAGGTCATGCTGTATATGGCTTTCGTGGCCATTGCCAATTATACCCAGTCCAACTACGAGCTGGGATACGCCTTGAAATTCCTGCGGATGTTAAACCTTGTGCTGACCCAGCTTTTCCACCTGTGGGGATACCTTGGGGCGATCCTTCTGGCGGCGCTGCTTGTCTGCTGCAACCGCACCGTGGCCCACACCAGCTATGTCTACCCGCTGATCCCCTTCGACTGGAAGGCCTTAAAGAGCTGCCTGATCCGGCGCAGGCTGCCGGGGGCTTTGAGAGAAAGAGAGTAGTTGATAAAAAAGCAATAAAATGTTATACTGGGAAAAAGCCCTTCAGCAAAGGAGAAAAGCCATGTTCAAGATCACAACGGATTCCACCGCCGACCTGCCCGTGGAATATCTGCAGGAACACAATGTGGGCTGTATGCCCATCAGCTATATTCTGGATGACGTCACCTACGGCAGGGACAGGGAGCTGGATTGGAAGGAATTTTACCGTATGATGCGGGAGGACGGCAAGATGCCCACTACCTCCCAGATCAATCCCGGGGATGCAAAGGAGTACTTTGAGGAATATATCAAGACGGACAAGGAGATCCTGCATCTGGCGTTTTCTTCCGGCTTAAGCGGCACCTACGGCAATCTGTGCCTGGCCGCCAAAGAGGTGATGGAGGAACACCCGGACGTAAAGATCGTGGTAGTGGACAGCTTGAGCGCCTCTATGGGCGAGGGGCTGTTCGTACATAAGGCGGTAAAGCTGCGGGATGCGGGGAAAACCCTGGATGAGACGGCGCAGTGGCTGCGGGATCATGTGCAGGAGTTTGTCCATGTGTTTACGGTGGACGATCTGTTCCATCTGCACAGGGGGGGACGGGTCAGCAGGACGGCTGCCGTGATCGGCACCCTGGCCGGCATCAAGCCCAAACTCCATGTGGACAGCGAAGGCCACCTGATCGTCATCGGCAAGGTGCGGGGCCGCAAGAAATCCCTAAACGCCCTGGTGGATTACATGGAGGAGAAGATGGGGAGCCATCTGCAGGAAAACAAAGAGGACTGCGTGTTCATCAGCCACGGGGACGCGCTGGAGGACGCGGAGTATGTGCGGGATCAGGTCAGGGAGCGCTTCGGGATCCAGAATTTCCTGATTAACCACATCGGCCCCACCGTCGGCGCCCACTCCGGCCCGGGCACCATCGCCTTGTTCTTCATGGGAGAGTCCCGTTAAACCTCTGGTTTCAGAAAACGGAATTGGCGAATCAGTATTTTTTGGGAAATTACAAATAAATTTAGAAAATTGAAGTGTAAATTTAGTAAAAGGCAGAAAAATTATTTTTCTGCCTTTTTTTGCGGATTTTTCTGCGGATTTTGCCGCGGGTCGTCCCTGACGGCGGGAGTGGCACCCTTTTTCCAGACCCACATATCTTAATACCAAGAAATGAAAAAGCGCAAACTGCGGAAAGGATGTAAGATGCAGGATTATCTGTATCGCGAACCGTCTGACAATTTCTGCCTGGCGATGGCCTATGTGCCCTGGCAGCACTTTGACAAGCTCTACGACGATCTGGAAAAGGCTTACCGTTACGGCACGGTATTTCCGGAGCTGAACAAACCCTTTACGGGAAGGAGGTGCGTGTGCAATGGGTAATAAGGAACAGCTTCTGCGGGACATCGGCATTGTGTGTTTTACGGTGACGGAACTGTGCCTCTATCTGGACACACATCCCACGGACAAAAATGCCATGGAATATTTCAACCACTACAACCGCATCAAGCAGCAGATGGTGCGGGAATTTTCCCAGAAATACTATCCCCTGTCCTTAGACCAGGCAGAGTGCGGCAAGGAGTGGCAGTGGGCCCTGGCCCCCATGCCATGGGAAGGAGAGTGTGCGTAAATGTGGAGTTATGAGAGAAGACTGGAATTTCCTGTAAACATCAAAACGCCAAACGCCAAGCTGGCCCAGGCCATCATTTCCCAGTACGGCGGCCCGGACGGCGAGATGAGCGCAAGCCTGCGCTATCTGTCCCAGCGCTATTCCATGCCCTACCGGGAGGTGGCAGGGCTTTTGACGGACATCGGCACGGAGGAGCTGGCCCATCTGGAGATGGTTGCCACCATCGTACACCAGCTCACCAGAAACCTGTCCATGGAGGAGATCGAAAAGAGCGGGTTTGCCAACTACTATGTGGATCACACGCTGGGTGTCTGGCCCCAGGCGGCGGGAGGGATCCCCTTCAACGCCTGCGAGTTCCAGGTAAAGGGCGACGCCATCACGGATCTGATGGAGGATATGGCGGCGGAGCAGAAGGCCCGCAGCACCTACGACAACATCCTGCGCCTGGTAGACGACCCCGACGTCTGCGAGCCCATCCGGTTCCTGCGCCAGAGGGAGATCGTCCACTTCCAGCGGTTTGGGGAAGCCCTGCGCATCGTCCAGGATCGTCTGGACTCGAAGAACTTCTACGCCTTCAACCCGGAGTTTGACCGGTGCGGGGACTGCAAGGACGAAAACAACTGAGCGCCTGAAAAAAGGGCCTTCGGCGGTGCGCCGGGGGCCTTTTTCCTGCGGACGGAATTTTCCCCATAAATTTTTGATTTCTCAAAAATTTGTGGCGGCCATTCCTTGACAATTCCTGCGGCGGTTCCTATAATGGATAAAAGGAGACTTCTTTTCAGACAGACAGCATCTCAGAAACGGATGTACGCCAAAACGCACAGGAAGGATGTAGCGATGAACAGACAAAGAAGGCTTTTTTCTTTTACGCTCTTATTGGCTCTTGCCTTTGCACTGACGGGCTGCGGCAGCGGCAGCAAGGAGACGCAGCAGGAGAGCGCCGTGCCGGAGCAGAAAACGGTTGTCACCATGATGTACTATATCGAGCTGCCCGCTTTTGAGCAGCTGGTGGAGGACACCTACCCGGACATCGACTTAAAGATTGAACAGAATACCACCGTCACCATCGACGGAGAGGGGGAGAGGCGCCTGCGCCACGGCCACGGCACGGATATCGTGACCATGCTGATCCCCAGGGAGAACATCGGGGAATACCTGATGGATCTGAGCACGGAGGACTATGCTTCCCTGTACCAGAACGGCGTCACCCATTCCCTCATGGTGGACGGGCGCACCCTGTTTCTCCCCCTGCCGGGGCAGTACACGGGATATATCTATAACGCAACCTTAGTGGAGCAGATGGGGCTCTCCGCGCCCACCACGCCTGCGGAGATGATCGCCCTGATGGACAAGGCGGCCGAAGCGGGACTTGGAGTGGGGGACGACGGCACCCTGTACGCCGTGGAATCCGCCGACAAGGTCAACGTGGCCCAGTATCTGTTCGGCACCCAGGTGCCGGATTTTCTGGGGCTTGCGGACGGGATCCGCTGGAGCAGCAATATGCAGAGCGGCCAGGGGCGTTTTGCGGACGCCATGGGAAGCTGTCTGGATCTGCTCGAGACGGCCATAGAGCGGGGATATTTAAACCCCGTCTACATGACGGGGAGCGCGGGAAACCATGTGCCGGTGGAAAGCAGGATGTCAGAGGGCAGCCTGCTGCTCACCTACGGCAAGGTGAGCCTGCTGGATGCGCTGAACCGGAACAATGGGGAATATAAGTACGGTATGCTGCCGTTTTTAAGCGAGGAGGGCAACCACGCCTGGACGCTGGCCGTGCCGGACGCATACCTTTCCTTAAACCGTGCGCTCCAGGAACCGGGTAACGAGGAAAAGCTGGACGCCTGCCACCGTATCTTAAGGCTGCTCTCCACCCCGGAGGGCCAGCAGGCCGTCATGGCCAGCAGCGGCGCCTTCCAGTCGTACCTGACGGATCTGGAGCCGGAGAAAGAGCGGATCCCGGGGGGGTTAAAGGAATGCGTGGAGGGCGGGTATGTCTATAACCTCCAGGTGCCCGGGAAAGTGCTCTACTACTTCGGGGACAGGATGATTGCGGTGTTAAATGACAAGGTTTCCATGGAGGAAGCCATGGACGCCGTGGACAATTACTACAAAAACGGGGACGACAACATAGACTACGACCAGTCGCTGATCGGCGAGATGGCGGAAGATATGTGCAATGAAAATTACAATGTGCGCCAGGGGGAGACTGCCATCGGCAATCTGGTGGCGGACGCCGCCCGGGAGATCACCGGCGCGGACTTTGCCTTTATCAACGGGGGCTCTGTCCGGGGAAGCCTTTACCAGGGGCCGGTGTTCGGCTATGAGTTAGACCAGTTGTGTCCTTACCCCAACAATCTGGTGGTGCTGGAGACAGACGCCGCCACCATCCGCGCCATGCTGCAGAACGGGATTTCCCGGCTGATCGAGACCAGGATCCCCAACGGGCGGTTCTTAAACGTGTCGGGCATCTGTTATTCCTTCTCCTGGCCCACCCAGGATGAGGAGGCAAAGCTTCTCTCTGTGACGCTGCCCGACGGCTCAGAACTGTCGGAGGATGAGACGTATACCATCACGGTCACCAACTATATGGCGGGCGAGGCCGATTATTTCGACAACAACGGGGACGGTTATACGATGCTCAACGTCTATGAAAACAGCACGCCCCTGGCAGAGGGGGTAAAGCTGGTGCAGGAGACGGAGTATATTCTGACAGACGCCCTGAAGGCATATTTTGAAGCGCGGGAGGGGACGGCCATCGAACCGGGAGCAGGCGGCAGGATAGAGGTAGTGGGAAAGAATGAGGAATGATGCAGTTCCGAATAGAAGAGTGGCTCCTTGGTATGTGCTGATGGCCCTGGCTGTCCTGACGGCCTACGGCATCTGCTTTTACTGGATCAACCGGATGTCTGCGGAGACGTCGCTAAAGGCCGGTATCCAGGTAAACGAGATCTACCTAAAGGAGATGACGGATCAGATACAGAACCAGTTCCGCACAAGTCTGGACACCAGATTTTCCATCTTAAATACGATCGTCTCCAGCGCGGAGCTGGCGCAGCTTTCCCAGGAGGAAGAGCTGTCCCGGTTCCTGCGGGAGATGAAGCTGGACAACCGTCTGGATTTTCTCGCCTTTGTGGACGAAAACGGAATGTATTACAGCGAGGAGGGGCCTCAGCCAGGCGCCTCCCAGATCGGTTTCCTGGCGGAGCTTTTGGAGGGAAAGACCAACCTGATCGCGTACAATGCGGGCATTGAGTCGAAGGACATGATCCTCTTTGGCACCAGCATCGCCCCCATCTCCTGCGGGGATATCCTTCTGGTCGGGGTGGTGGCGGGATTAAACGGCACGGACTTCAGCAGCAATTTATCCCTGCGCCGGGAAAAGAGCAGCATCTACGCCAGTCTGGTCACGCGCTCGGGAAGCTATGTCATCTACAACACCGGCGTCACCGACCTGCCCCAGGGAACCAACCTCTTTACGAAGCTGGAACGGTATGCGGAGTTTGACAAGGGGTATTCCCTGAAGCAGATGCGGGACGACTTTTCCAGGGACGGGGAGGATCTTCTGATCTACACCATCGGCGGGAAACGTCTCTGTCTGTACTATGCGCCCATGCCGGAGACGGACTGGTACATCTTAATGGAGATCCCCAGCGACGTGGTGGACGGCATCGTGAGAAATCTGTCGGAGCAGTTAAACGGCAATTCCATGCAGGTGATGCTGCTGGTGCTGGTTTTTTTGTTTGCGCTGTTTCTGGCCTTTGCCTTCAGTATGCGCCGGAACGAAAAGAGGCTGGTGGCCGCCAGCCAGGCAGCCAGGGAGGCCATGGAGCAGGCGGAAGCGGCCAACCGGGCAAAGAGCGATTTCCTGGGCCGCATGAGTCATGAGATCCGCACCCCCATGAACGGCATCATCGGCATGAACACCATCGCCCAGCAGAATCTGGCAAATCCGGCCAGGGTGGAGGACTGCCTGAAGAAGATCGCCTTCTCCTCCAGGCACCTTCTGTCTCTGATCAACGATGTGCTGGACGTGTCCAAGATCGAGAGCGGCAAGATGGAGTTCGTGCAGGAAAACTTTGAGCTCCGGTACCTGCTTGACAATCTGGAAAACATCTACACAGCCCAGGCGGAGGTCAAGAAAATACAGTTCCGGATCGAGGAGGAGGGGATCCACTCTGTGCTGACAGGGGACTCCCTGCGTCTCAACCAGATCCTGTCAAACCTTTTGTCCAACGCCTTAAAGTTTACGCCGGAGGGCGGCAGGATCAGCCTGCGGGTGTGGGAGAAGGAGCGGACACAGCAGCAGGTCAGGATGTGCTTTGCGGTGCAGGACACCGGCATCGGCATCCGGGAGGAAAACCTGGACAAGATCTTTGAGCCCTTCGAGCAGGAAAATTCCCGCATCTCCCAAAAGTACGGTGGAACGGGTTTAGGGCTGTCCATCGTAAAGAGTATCTGCGGTCTTCTGGGAGGGGACGTGCAGGTGGCAAGCGTGTACGGGGAAGGAAGTACCTTCACCATAGAGCTGCCCTTTGGGCTGCCGGAGGAGGCGCAGGAGGCGGCGGAGAGCAAAAAAGTACAGACCGCGGCAGTGAGGAAGACCTCAGAGGGCTGCGATCTGAAGGGCAGGCATATCCTGCTGGCGGAGGACAACGAGCTAAACCGGGAGATTGCCCTGGAACTTCTGGGCAGCGCCACGGGGGCGTTGATCGAAACGGCGGCGGACGGAAACGAGGCGGTGAGGATGTTTGCATCCTCCGCCGTCGGCTACTATGACCTGATCCTCATGGATATCCAGATGCCCAATATGGACGGCTATGAGGCCACCCGGGCCATCCGGGCATTGGACAGGCCGGACGCTGCTGGCGTCCCGATCTTTGCCATGACGGCCAACGCTTTTTCAGAGGACGCCAGGAAGTGTCTGGAGGCCGGGATGAACACACATCTCTCAAAGCCCCTGGATATCCGGGCAGTCTATGAGAAGATGAACGAGTTTCTGGGAGACGACGGAGGAAAATAAGCCGTCCGCCCGGTGAGAATATTTTGGAACAATTTTACGGATGGATGCAAAACGCCGCTGGAAGCGGCAGAATGAGAGGGGAAAGATGGGGGAATATGTGCTGCAGACGGCCTGCGGGCCGGTCAAGGGTCTGGAGCGGGAGGAAAGCGTGCTGTTTCGGGGCATCCGCTATGCCACCGCAGGACGGTTCTGCTATCCCGAGCCGGTGACGGCCTGGGAGGGCGTGCTGGACGCCACGAAACAGGAGATAAACTGCTTCCAGTACGACGCCTTTCGGAAAGAGGCAAAGGACAAGGATAATTTTTACTACGAGGAATTCCGCAGGGGGGAGTCCTTTCTCTACGAGGAGGACGCCCTGACATTAAATATTGTCAAGCCCCGGGAGGGAAGCGGCTGCCCGGTGCTTGTGTTTATCCACGGCGGCGGCCATGAGACGGGGACGGTGGGAGAGATGCCCTACGGCGATACGGAGGAGTACGCAAAGCGGGGGATCGTCTATGTGTCCGTGGGCTACCGCCTGAACGTGTTTTCCCTGTACCGCAGCAGAAATTACGGCTTGTTCGACCAGATGACTGCCATCCGCTGGATCTATCAGAACATCGCTTCCTTTGGGGGCGACCCGGACAGGATCACCCTGATGGGGCAGTCCGCCGGGGCCATGAGCGTCACAGACCTGCTCTACACCCAGGCGTTAAAGGGGATCGTGAAGGGGGCCGTCCTGTTGTCCGGAGGCGGGATGATCCCGAAGATGGCAAGGCCCTACACCCAGGAGGAGGCGGAAGGGTTCTGGCAGGAGGTGCGTCAGAGGGCCGGCGCGCCGGGGGAAGAGGATTTTCAGAAGCTTCCCGCAGATCAGATCTGGGAGGCCTGGTATCAGGTGTCCAGGGAGCACAACGATCTGCACTATCTGCAGCCCGGCATCGACGGCACAATCATCCCAAAACTGCCCCAGGAGATCCGCAGGGAGGGGACGGATTTAGACGTGCCCATCTTGATCGGCGTCACCTCCCAGGATTTTATGCCGTATCTCATCTTTGAACTGGCCTACGGCTGGGCGAAGCGAAACGCCAGGGAGGGAAGGGCGCCCGTGTACGGCTTCTTTTTCGACAGGGCCCTGCCCGGGAACCGGTATAAGGCGTTCCACGCCGCGGATCTGTGGTACTTTTTCGGCAATATGGACAAGTGCTGGCGGCCCTTTGAAAAGACGGACTTTGATTTGAGCGCACAGATGATCGATTACACCGCTAACTTTGTGCGAACGGGGGATCCAAACGGGGCAGGGCTTGCCCCCTGGAAGCCGGTGGGCAGGGGCCAGAGGGGCTTTCGCAGGTTTGACGGCGTATCCGACGGGTACGCAGGCCCCATGGAGTGCCGCAGAAAGCTGTGGCATACCTTTTTAAAGGACAAGGGCCCCATGTGACAGCTCAAGGGGCAGAATAAGCAAAAAGATACAAATCAGATACAATCCCTGCTTAAGATAACAGACAGGCGAAACGCCAAGTATCGGATGCGTGGGATTTTGTCCCGCGCAGAAATGGGATGGTAGACGGTATGATCAAGATCCTGATCGCGGAGGACGAAGAGCCCATCGCAAATCTGATCAAGATAAACCTGCGCAAGGCAGGGTATCTGTGCACCTGGGCCCCGGACGGGGAGAAGGCGGCAGACCTGATGGACGGGGAGCGGTTCGACCTGCTTCTTTTAGACATCATGCTGCCCGGCATCAACGGCTATGAACTGATGGAATACGCAAAGAGCCTGGAGCTGCCGGTGATCTTTTTAACGGCCCTGGGAAGCACGGAACACAAGGTGAAGGGGCTGAAAATGGGGGCGGACGACTATCTGACGAAGCCCTTTGAGATTGTGGAGCTTTTGGCCCGGGTGGAGGCGGTGCTGCGCCGCTATCAGAAGACGGAGACGATCTTAAAGGTGTTCGACGTGGTGATCGACTCCGCTTCCCGCTGTGTGACCCGGGGGCAGGAGCAGATCCCGCTCACCATGAAGGAATTTGACCTGCTCCTTCTTCTGGCCCGCAACCGCAACATCGCGCTCTACCGGGAGACTATCTACGAGAGCGTCTGGGGCGGGGAGTATATGGGGCAGAGCCGCACGGTGGACCTCCACGTGCAGCGGTTAAAAAAGAAACTGGACTGGAACGACGAGATCACTGCAGTCTACAAGGTGGGCTACCGGCTGGAGGGCGAGCGCTGACACATGAAATTCGCAGATAAGCTGTTTTTTGCCACGGTGGTGCTGCTGACGGTGATCTTTACCGTTTTCGGCCTGTGGATGCTGCAATCGAATTTTTCCCGGCTGATGAACCGGGAGATGGAGCGCTCCGGCAGCGACAGCCGCAATTTCCTGTTCCTGTTTGAGATGGGCTACCAGGCCATAGAGGACTACGGGGACGACTTTGCGGTGAAGCGCACCATGGAGGCCATCTCGGACAGCGTGAACCGGGACGGGAACCGCGTGTTTGTGATGCAGGAAGACGGCACGTTTTCCTACGGCGGGGACTATGTGGAAAAGGAGGGCTTTGCCCAGGAGCTTAAACAGCTGGCCGGGGCCCTGGACGAAGAACATTCCTACGGCTACTGCGTGCGGAAGGTGGAGGACGGCTACTATGTGCTGACGGCGGCGCTGACGGACATCGCCTCCAAGCCTCTGTATGTGGGACTTTGCAGGGAACTGACTTATATCTATCAGGACAGGCAGGCGCTGGTTGCCCAGTATCGGACAGCGCTTGTCATTTTATTGCTTGCGGGGGGCGCGGGCATCTATCTTTTGTCCCGCTATATCACCTGGCCGATCCGCAGTCTGGACAGGCTGGCGGGCAGGATCGCGGATGGGGATTACGCCAGCCGCTCCCACAACAAGAGCCAGGACGAGATCGGCACCCTGGCCAGGAATTTCAACCGGATGGCAGACCAGCTGGTGGATCAGATCGAGGAGAAGGCCCTGGAGGCAAAGCAGAAGGAAGACTTTACCGCGGCCTTTGCCCATGAGCTGAAGACGCCGTTAACTTCCATCATCGGGTATGCGGATATGCTCAACTCCGTCAGTCTGACGGAAGCGGAGCGCAGGGAGGCTTACTTTTATATTTACAGCCAGGGAAAGCGCCTGGAGAGCCTTTCCCATAAGCTGCTGGAGCTGGTGAGCATGGACAAGACGCCCTTAAAGATGCGGATGGTCAGCACAAAGAGCCTGGAGGAGAATATCCGCTCCACCATGCGGCCCATCTGGAAGCAGCGGAATATCCGGGGCAGGGTGAACCTGGACAAGGGAAGCATCTGGGGGGATGAGGAACTGCTCTTGTCCCTGTTTTACAATCTTTTGGACAATGCGGTGAAGGCCATGGACAAGGAGGGGGAGCGTTTTATCCTGATCAAGGGGACGGCCCTGGACGAGGGCTATGAGGTTAAGGTGATCGACAACGGACGGGGCATTCCCAGGGAGGAGATCGGGCGCATCACGGAGGCGTTTTACATGGTGGACAAATCCCGATCCCGCAAGGAGGGCGGCGCGGGCATCGGCATGGCGCTGTGCAGCCGGATCGTGCTGCTGCACGGGGCCCGGCTCTCTGTGGAGAGTAACCTGGGGGAGGGCACGGTGATCCGGGTGTATTTCCCCGCATCTCCCGCCAGGGGGGGCGGCCATGAGGAGAAGGGGAAGGAAGGGCAGGGCGATGAAAAGGAGCAGTGAGACGCCCGGCTGGGCGCGTTATCTGGCAGGGGGACTATGCCTGGCAGCGCTGGTGGCCGCGGCTTTGCTGCTGCCCCAGATCCTGTTTGAGAGCCAGGATCGGGCGCTGTGCAGGGAGATGATCCTGGAGGGCGGGGAGAATGTGAGTTTAAACCTGATCGACAGCTCCTATGAGATGTCCCTGTGCGGGCGGCTGGAAAAGTTTGCCGCGGGGATTGCCCAGGGAAGGGCCTACTATGTGTCGGAGCAGGAGATGGAGGTGACGGAGAAAGTCAGGGAGAAGCTGGAGACGGCGGTCTTTGACACGACGGAGAACCAGTATCCTGTCTTCTGGGTCTTCATGAACGCCTCGTATCTGCCGTTGGCTTATCTGGACTTCGATTACACTTTAGCCGATACCATGAAGCAGTATGTGATTTACACGGACGATTACAAGGAGGGCGTGAATTTCATCCTCTGGTGCGTCACGCTGCGCCAGCATCTGGGTGGGCAGGACTACACGCTGACGCTTCTTTTAGACGCAAAGACCATGTCCCTATACGGCTTCCAGACCGATGGGGAGACCCCGGCCACTCTGAATGAATACTGGAGGGAGGACAGGTACGGGAATAAGTATTACCAGTTGGACAACGGCTGGCCTTACCGGTATACCTCCCTGGAAGGGTACAATCAGGACATGGGGATCGGCGCTACGGAGTTGTGGGCCTTTCTGGGATGCTATTACCAGGAAGTCATGGGGACGGATCCCAATTGGGGCTACGACATGGAGAATATTCTGGAATCCATGCTCCAGCAGGCCGAGCAGTGGGAGCTGGAGGGGTGGGAGCCTTTTGAGTGGCAGGATGAAAACACGCTGCTCTTATCCTACCTCTTCGATCAAGATAGCCTGCACTGGAAACTTCACATCTGGGACGTTGGAACAGGGCAGGACGTGGCCAAGGAGAAGGATGTCTCCCGCCAGGCGGCGGGAGAGAAGGCGGTCACGGACGCAGGCTACCGCTACCCGGGAATTTGCTTTGAGCTTTCCGAGCTGTGCCGCCTGATCCCGGAGTTTTCGGCGGACGAATAGAGAAATCCCGCATAAGATGGTCTCCCCGGCGATATATTGTAAGGATCGGCTGGGGAGGCTTTTTATGTCGGAGGTCACCATTTTTCTCAAGCGGGCGGACGATCTGGTCTGGGGGCCCGGTATGCTCTTTCTCCTTTTGGGGACGGGGCTTTATCTGACGGTGCGGATGCGGTTTCTGCCCCTTAGAAACCTGGGGGCCGCCCTGCGGTGCGCGGCAAGCAGGGAGACCAGGGGCGGAGGCGGCGGGGGGAAAGTCTCCTCCCTGGGGGCGCTGACCACGGAGCTGGCGGTGACCATCGGCACCGGAAACATCATCGGCGTGGCCACGGCCATGGTGCTGGGCGGGCCGGGGGCCTTGTTCTGGATGGTGGCCACCAGCCTGATCGGCATGGCCACGAAGCTGGCGGAGAGCACCCTTTCCGTAAAGTACCGGGGGCAGAACGACAGGGGGGAGGCGGCGGGCGGGCCCATGTACACCTGTGTGCGCCGGTTGGGCGGCAGGGCGGGGCGCATCCTGGGAACCACCTTTGCTTTTCTGGCGGTGCTTTCCGCTCTGGGGATGGGCAATATGACCCAGTCCAACTCTGTGGCGGACGCGCTGTGGTACGCCTACGGGGTGCCCCGGGCAAAGACGGGGCTGTATCTGACGCTGGCAGTGATCCTGGTGGTGCTGGGGGGCATCGGGGTCATCGCCAGAGTGACCCGGATCCTGGTGCCGGGCATGGGCGTTTTGTATCTGGCGGGAAGCCTCTGGGTCATTCTGACCCATCTTGGGAATCTGCCGCAGGCCCTGGCGGGCATCCTGACCGCGGCAGCGTCTCCCCAGGCGGCAAGCGGCGGGCTGTTCGGCACGGTGGCGGTAAGCGCTTTTTCGTCCCTGCGCTGGGGCGTCTCCCGGGGGATTTTCTCCAATGAGGCGGGGCTTGGCGCCTCCGGCATCACCTCGGCGGCGGCGGACACGTCAGACCCGGTGCGGCAGGGGTATATCAGCATGACGGGGGTCTTTCTGGACACGGCGGTGATGTGCTCAGTCACGGGGCTTGCCCTGGCCTGTTCCGGGGTGCTGGGGCTTGCGGAGACGGCCCAGGGGCGTCTGCAGGGGACGGGGTTGATTCTGGCAGTGTTTGAGAGCAGCTTCCCGGAGGGGAGCGGGCTGTTTGTGAGCCTCTGTGTGACGCTTTTTGCCTTCGCCACCATCGTGGGCTGCGCCTACCAGGGGGAGCGAGCCTTTGAGTTTCTGATGGGGGGCCGCACCCGGTATCTTCTCCTGTTCCGTTTTGCCTACGGCCTCTTTGCCTTTCTGGGGTGTGTCTTTTCCCTGGAGGCGGTCTGGAGCTTCGCAGACATCTGCAACGGCCTGATGGCCATCCCCAATCTGATCTGCCTTCTTGCGCTGTCGGGGGAAGTCTGCCGGGACGTGAGGAATTACCGGCTGGAATGAAAAATATAACAGTTTGGCTTTTGCCGGGTACAGCCCAGCACTGCAAAGGGCCTCCCTGCAGCCACGCTTTCGCTCGACGCGCAGCGTAAT
The DNA here is from genome assembly GCA_947594835.1 of uncultured Acetatifactor sp. GTDB lineage: Bacteria > Bacillota > Clostridia > Lachnospirales > Lachnospiraceae > Acetatifactor. The sequence continues at coordinate 22,580 of CANQEH010000005.1, forward strand.
GGCACTAGGCTCGACAGTACCTCGCAAGCGCCCGAACTTTGGCGCTTTAGTGCCAACGCTGCTTTACGGTCTGCTGGGAGGCCCTTCGCAGCGCTGGGCGTTGCCAGTCGGGGAAGCTGGACTGTTGTGAAAGGATCAGACGAACTCTCGGGCTTGTCTTGCAAAAAAGGAAAGAACCGTGTTAAAATGAAAAAAACGGCTCATGTGCAGGACGGGAGGGGAACAGGATGGAGCAGGACGGAAAGGCGTTTGGGGAGAAGGTCGTGGGAAACCTGGCGAAGGTCATCGTGGGAAAGGAGCAGGTCATCCGCTTTCTGCTGACGGCGCTTCTGGCGGATGGCCATGTGCTGTTGGAGGACGTGCCGGGCACGGGAAAGACAAAGCTGGCCAAGGCGCTGGCCAGGACGGTGGCGGGCAGCTTTTCCCGGATCCAGTTTACCCCGGATCTTCTGCCCAGCGACATCACGGGGTTAAATATCTTTGACCGGAAGACGGAGCGCTTTGTCTTAAAAAAGGGACCTGTCTTCACCAATATCCTGCTGGCGGACGAGATCAACCGGGCAACGCCCAGAACCCAGTCGGGACTTCTGGAGTGCATGGAGGAGCGGCAGGTGACGATCGACGGGGAGAGCTATCCCGTGGGAGACCCCTTCTTTGTCATCGCCACCCAGAACCCGGTGGAGACTGCGGGCACCTTTCCGCTGCCCGAGGCGCAGCTGGATCGGTTTTTGATGAAGCTGTCCATGGGACTGCCGGGCAGGGAGGAGGAACTGGACATCTTAGAGCGCTGCGGGACGACGGATCCTTTGGAAACACTGGGAAGCGCGGTGACTCTGGAGGAGCTTGCGGCGGCAAGGGAGGGCGTCCGGCAGGTCTTTGTCCACCGCTGCGTGATGGAGTATCTGGTGGAGATCGTGGGAAAGACCCGGGAGAGCGGCCAGGTGGTCATGGGGGTAAGCCCCAGGGGAACTTTGGCGCTCCTGCGCTGTGCAAAGGCTTACGCCTATCTGGCGGGCCGCCCGTTTGTGACGCCGGATGACGTAAAGGAGCTGGCCGTGCCGGTGCTTGCCCACCGCATCCTGTCCGGCTATGGAGCTGGAGCAGAAAGCGGCAGGGAACTGGTGGAGCGCATCAAGGCGTCCACTCCCGTGCCCACAGAGGATTTCAGCCTATGATCAGGTTATTGTCCATCGGGATTCTGACAGCCCTTCTCTATCTGCTGCAGCGTCAGGTGTACAGCAGGTGCTGGCAGAAGGGGCTCACGGTGGACATTTCCTTTGCAAAGGAGCATATTTTCTGCGGGGAGAAGGGACAGCTGCGGGAAGTCGTCGAAAACAGGAAGCGCCTGCCTCTGGCCATGCTGAAGGTGAAGTTTCAGACAGACAGAAACCTGGTCTTTGACAGCGGGAAGGGTTCCAGCACCACGGATCGGTTTTATCGGAATGATGTGTTCCGCATCGGCAGCGGGGAGAAGGTGACCCGCACACTTTCCTTTACCGGGGGCAGGCGGGGGTATTACACCATCAAAGGCGCAAGCCTTGTGGCCTCCGATCTGTTTTGGGACGCCATGTTTACCGCAGACACTCCGGCGGACGCCTTTCTCTATGTCTATCCCAGACCCTGTCTGGACGGGGAACTGCTGCGGTCTCTGACAAAGTGGAACGGGGAAGTGCTGGCCAGGCGGCATCTTTTGGAGGATCCTTTTGAATACCGGGGGATCCGGGAGTACCAGCCCTTTGACACCATGCGCAGCATCAACTGGAAGGCGACGGCTAAGACGGGGGAACTCAAGGTCAACCAGAAGAACTATACCGCGCTAAAGAGCGTGCGGGTCTTTTTGAATGTGCAGGACGACGGCGTGCTGAAAAAAGAGGACTGTGTGGAGTATGCCGTCAGCGTGGCCGCGGGGCTTTGCGCTTTTTTCCTAAACCAGGGCATCCAGGTGTCCTGCCACGCCAACGGGGTGGACGTCTTTAACGGCAGGCCGGTGGACATTGCAGCCAGGGCGGGAGAGGGCCAGATGGACGCCATCTACCGGGCGCTTGCCAGGATGGACTTAAAAAAGCAGACGGCGGATTTCTGTGAAAGCTTCAAAGAGCGCATTTTTGCTCAGGCGGATGAGACGGTGACCTGTTTTGTCTCCCCCAACCAGTACGAGGACTTCCTTTCCCTTCTTGCAGGCTTTGGGGAGGCGGGGCATACGTATCGGTGGTTTTACCCGCTGGCCGAAAGCAGGGAGCCCCTCCTGCCTGCGGGGATTGCGGAGAATGTGACGTTTCTCCATATGGGCTGACGGCGGGACAGCGTGGATGGGAGAGAGAGGATGAAAGTCAGGACTTTGGAACGGGCAGCGGAATATCTGACACAGCAGATGAATCATTGGGTCTTCTTTCCTCTGTTTGTGACCGTACAGGGGGTTGCCCTGTCCTTTACGGGGGCATCTTCCCCCGACGTACTCTTGTTTGCCCTGTGCGGCGTCTTTCCCCTGGCCTTTTTTCTTTTGCGGGAATACGCAGAACGCCTGTGGCTTTGTCTGTTCCTCCATATTCTGCTGGCGGCGTCATCCCTTCTGCTCCCGGCCTCCGACCCGGTGGAGCGGGCGCTGGCGGCCTGTTTCGGGGCCGGGTATCTGATCCATTCCCTGGTGCTCCGGTTCCGGGAGGCGGGGGATCACGCCGCCCCTATCCCGCCTGCGGCAGCCCTGGGCGTCGCGCTCCCGGCTGTCCTTTTAGAGCACTATCAGGGGCCGGAGGACTGGGACTTCTATTACACCGCAGGGCTTGTGTGGGTGTTTGCCCTTTCCTTCCTGATTAGCTTTATCCGGCATTATCTGTCCTTTGTGGCGATGAATGAAAAGAGCAGCGGCTGTCTGCCTGCACAGGATATGTTCCGCTCCGGGTTTGGCATGGCCGCAGGCTATACGCTGTCCGCCAGTCTGATTGTGCTGCTCGGCTCCGATCTGGGGTGGCTTTCCTTCCTGTGGGGCCATTTGAAGCGGTGGCTTCTGGCCGTGTTGCGCTTCCTGTTTTCCCTGCTGCCCCAGGGGAGCGAGCAGGAGGGGCCTCAGGCGGGACAGGCCCTTACGCCGGAGCCGGCCCCGGACATGGGGGTGTTGGAGCCCAGCCAGCCTTTTTTCCTCTGGCGGGTGCTGGAATACATCGCTGCGGCTGCGGTTTTTCTGGGACTGTTTTTTGCACTGGGGAAGGGGATTTTCCTTCTGGCACGCTTTTTAAAGGAGCGGTTTCAAAACCGCCGGGCGGGTCTTTTGCAGGCTGTGGGGGAGGAAAATGAAGACGTCAGGGAAAAATGCGGCACATCGTCCCGGGATCCCAGGACGGGAGCGGGAAAGCCCTTTTTTCTCCTCTCCCCTGTGGAGCGGGTGCGCAGGCTGTATCGGAAAAAGGTGGAGGCCTCCTCGGAGGTTTTGACCGGGGGAAAGCCGGGGCCTGGCCTTTCCCTGCTCACGGCCAGGGAATGCGGGGAGAAGCTGGAAGCGGGAGAGATGGCCGACGTGTATGAGCTGGCCCGCTATTCCGGCCAGGAGATCACCAAAGAACAGCTGCGCAGAATGCGGTCAGCCTGTAAAAACAGCGCGGGCGCGAGGCCCGCAAGGGAGAGAGTATGACAGAAAAACTGGCACTTTCAGATGATATTCTGATGAAAATAGAAAAGCCGGAGCGCTACATCGGCGGCGAGGTCAACACGGTGGTCAAGGATGCAGGGCGCGTGAAGGTGCGCTTTGCCATGTGTTTCCCGGACGTGTATGAGATCGGGATGTCCCATCTTGGAATCCAGATCCTGTATCACATGATCAACGAGATGGAGGACGTCTGGTGCGAGCGGGTCTATTCCCCCTGGCTTGACTTGGACGCCGTCATGCGGGCCGAAAAAATTCCCCTGTTTGCCCTGGAGTCCCAGGATCCCGTCAGGGATTTTGATTTTCTGGGCATCACCATCCAATACGAAATGTGTTACACCAATATCCTGCAGATTCTGGATCTGGCCGGGATCCCGCTTCTTGCCGCAGACCGGGGGGAGGATGTGCCCATCGTCATCGGCGGCGGCCCCTGCACTTACAACCCGGAACCTCTGGCGGACTTTTTTGACCTGTTTTATATCGGGGAGGGGGAGACCCAGTACCGGGCGCTCTTTACCCTGTATGAGAGCTGCAGGGAGGAAGGGGCCGGACGGGTGGAATTTCTGCGGCGGGCGGCGAAGCTGCCGGGGATTTACGTCCCCCGGTTTTATGAGGCTTCCTATCACCCGGACGGCACGCTGAAAAGCTTTGCGCCCACGGAAGAAGGCATCCCTCCTGTGATCCGCAAGGAGATCGTGAGGGAGATGTCCCCGGCGTTTTATCCCGTGAAGCCCATTGTGCCGTTTATCAAGATCACCCAGGACAGAGTCGTGCTGGAGATCCAGCGGGGCTGTATCCGGGGCTGCAGATTCTGCCAGGCGGGACAAGTCTACCGGCCGGTGCGGGAGCGGGACGTGGAGGTCTTGAAGAAATATGCGGTGGAGTTGTTAAAAAATACGGGGCAGGAGGAAATTTCCTTAAGCTCCCTAAGCTCCAGCGATTATTCTGGCCTGCCGGAGCTGGTGGATTTTTTGATCGAGGAGTGTTCCAGACAGCACACCAATATCTCCCTGCCCTCCCTGCGCATCGACGCCTTTTCCCTGGATGTGATGCAGAAGGTTCAGGACGTGAAAAAGTCAAGCCTCACCTTTGCGCCGGAGGCGGGGAGCCAGAGGCTGCGGGACGTGATCAACAAGGGACTGACGGAGGAGGCCATCTTAAACGGCGCAGCCCTTGCCTTTGCAGGCGGATGGAACAGGGTGAAGCTTTATTTTATGCTGGGTCTGCCCACAGAGACGGAGGAGGATATCCGGGGCATTGCGGAGCTTGCAAATAAGATTGCGGCAGTCTATTACGATACGGTTCCGAAGGAAAAGCGTCAGGGCGGCAGGGTACAGATCGTAGCCAGCACTTCCTTCTTTGTGCCCAAGCCCTTTACCCCTTTCCAGTGGGCGGCCCAGTGCACCAGCCGTGAATTTCTGGAAAAGGCGTATCAGACCAGGACGGCCATCGGGGAACAGCTCAATCAGAAGAGCATCAAGTACAACTGGCACGAGGCGGACGCCAGCGTGATGGAAGGGGTGCTTGCCAGAGGAGACAGAAGGCTGGGGGAGGTCATCCGCCGGGTTTACGAAAAGGGCAGCTTTTACGAGGCCTGGGGAGAGTATTACAAACACGACAGATGGCTGGAGACCATGGAGGAGTGCGGTCTGTCTCCCGATTTTTATGCCTTCAGGGAGCGGCCTGGGGAGGAGCTTCTGCCCTGGGACTTTATTGACTGCGGCGTCACCAAGGATTTTCTGCTGCGGGAGTGGGAGAAGGCAAAACAGGCACAGCCCTCCGAAAACTGTAAGCGCTCATGCCAGGGCTGCGGCGCCGCCGGGTTTGGCTGCGGCGTCTGCACAGAGAAGAGACAGGAGCCTGCAGAAGGCGGGACAGGAAACGGTATCGGAGAAAGCGCCGTTGGAGAAAGCTTCAACGGAGGAAACGTCGCTCCAGACAGCGCTTCCCCGGCTTCTGGCGGCACCACCCCGGAGACGGCAAAAGAGGGCGCAGGGGAAGGCGTGCATGAGAGCGTGAAGGTGCGGGTGAAATTCAAAAAATACGGCCCCTTACGCTTTATCGGGCATCTGGACGTGATGCGGTTCTTCCAGAAAGCCATCCGCCGGGCGGGCATCGACGTGACGTATACCGCAGGCTTTTCCCCCCATCAGGTCATGTCCTTTGCGTCGCCGCTGGGCGTGGGACTGGAAAGTAACGGCGAGTATATGGATATCCAGGTAAATGCCCTGCCCGTGGACGAGGATGGGGCCCCTTCCTGTGCTGCTTTGGCCAGGAATCTTTCCCGTGCCAGCGTGGAGGGGCTGGATGTGGTCTTTGCGGGGATTCTGCCCAGACAGTCCCAAAACGCCATGGCAAGCGTTGCGGCGGCGTCTTACACCGTGCGGTTTGGGTCTGGCAGGGAGCCTGCGCTGGCCCGGTCCGGGGAGATGGAAGCAGCCCTGAAATCGTTTCTGGCCAGGGAGGAAATCTGGGTGACGAAGAAGGGAAAGCGCGGGGAGCGGAGGGTGGACATCCGGCCCGGCATCTTTGAGATGACCTGGCAGGGGGATTCCTTTTTCCTTCTGCTGGACGCTTCCAGCGGGGGCAATATAAAGCCTGTTCAGGTGATCGAGGCGCTTCTTACAGAGCAGGGGCAGTCCCTGGGAGAGAATGCCCTGCGGATCACCAGGGAGGAATTGTACGTCAGAGAAAAGACACAGGAGGGAGAAGCTTTGCTGCCATTGGATCAGATGTGTCTGGAAGGAGCGGCGTTATGAGCCGCAGCATACCGGCCAAGCACTCGGTGACAGTCACGGAAAACGAGAGAGGGCTGTTGGAGACGGAGGGCGGAAAGCTGGTATTTACGGAATACCGGGGCAGGCAGTGCGCCCTGCTCCTCAGAGGGGGACGGCTCATCGCCGCCAGCTTTTTTGACCACGAAAAGGGCAGTATGATTGGCGCGGTCTACATCGGGAAAGTCAAGAATATTGCCAAAAACATTGACGCCTGCTTTGTAGAGATCGGGGAGGGGGAGATCTGTTTCCTGCCCCTCAAAAAGGCGGCGGCTCCTTTTTTGACCAACCGCAGATTTGACGGGCGGCTGCTTGCGGGGGACGAACTGCTGGTGCAGGTGGAGCGGGATGCCCAGAAGAACAAGCAGGCGTCCGTCACTGCCAATATCTCCTTATCCAACGATTATTTTGCCATTGTGCTGGGCTCCCCCCGGATGGGGTTTTCCGCAAAGCTGACGAAGGAGCAGAAGGAAGCCGCCGTGGACTTTCTGGAGCGCAATGCCTTTCTGGAGGATGGCATCTTAAGCCGGGATCCACAAAGGCTTCTGCCACAGGCGGCCCGGGAGGGATTTGGCGCGGCTCTGGGGAAAGAGGCCCTTGAGGGTCTTCCGCCCATGGGGTTAATTGTGCGGACCCGGTTCGGGGAACTGGCAGGACAGGAGGAAATGCTGGAGCATTTTTACGGGCTGACCGAAGAATTTTTCCGCATGGTGCGGGACGGCAGGACAAGGCAGTGCTTTCAGTGCCTGCGCAGCGCACCCCCTGCGTGGGAGGCGGCGGTTCAGGGGATGGCTTCCCCCGGGGAGTACGGGGAGATTGTCACGGACAGGGAGGAACTCTATGAATCCCTCTCCGCCTATTGCGCGGCCCATATGCCAGAAAAGCACCTTCGGTTTTACAGCGAGCAGGGACTTCCCCTTTACAGCCTCTATGCGCTGGAGAGCAAGATGGAGACTGCCCTGCGCCCCAAAGTATGGCTCAAGAGCGGCGGGTATCTGGTCATCGAGGTGACGGAGGCTTTGACGGTCATCGACGTAAACTCCGGCAAATACGAGACAGGAAAGGACGCCGGGGAGGCCATACGGCGCTTAAACCATGAGGCGGCAGAGGAGATCGCCCTGCAGCTTCGCCTTCGGAATCTCTCCGGCATTATTCTGGTGGACTTTGTGAATATGGAGGGGAAGGAGAATGGGCAGGCGCTCTTAGAGCATTTGCGGTTTCTGGTGCGCCATGACAGGGTGAAGACCACCGTGGTGGACATGACGCCGTTGGGACTTGTGGAGATCACCAGGAAAAAACAGCGGTCGTCGCTGGCAGAACAGTTTAAAGAGGGATGAGATTCCATGAAATTGCTGCGGATTGAAAAAGTACGGGAAGGAAAATACTTAAAGAACTATGAACTCACCTATGAAAACAAGCAGGGCAGGGAGAAGGTCTATGAGATGGTGAGTTACCGCAGCCTGTCCGGGCCGGAGGATCTGGGCAGGCACCCAAGCGGCGTGTCCATTGTGGCCACCTGTGGGGGGAAGCTCTTGCTCCTGCATGAATTCCGCATGGGTGCAAACCGCTTCATTTACAATCTCTGCGCCGGGATGCTGGAGCCGGGGGAGACGCTGGAAGCGTGCATCGCGCGGGAGCTCTACGAGGAGACGGGGCTTTCTGTGAAACGGATCAAAAAGATTCTGCCTCCCGCCTATGCGGCGGTGGCGCTCTCGGATATCACCAACCAGCTTGCCTTTGTGGAGGTGGAGGGCGAGATCGCGGATCATACCTCCGGGAACGAGCAGATCGAGCCGGGGCTCTACACCAGGGAACAGGTGCAGGCTTTGCTGGAGACGGAGCCCTTCAGCTCCAGGGCGCAGATTGCGGCCTATCTGTTCTGTGTGGAGAAAGAGTAGGGATAGTGAGTGGTCCGGCGCTGCCAGGGGGCTTTTCGCAGGCCGTAAAGCAGCGTTGGCACTTGGCGAGGTACTTTCGAGCCTGGTGCCGCTACGCTGTGCGTCGAGCGAAAGCACGCCTGTGAAAAGTCCTTTGCAGTAACGGATACCTCCCGGCGCTGCCAGGGGGCTTTTCACAGGCCGTAAAGCAGCGTTGGCACTTGGCGAGGTACTTTCGAGCCTAGTGCCGCTACGCTGCGCGTCGAGCGAAAGCGCACCTGTAAAAACCTTTGCAGTAACGGATACCTCCCGGCGCTGCCAGGGGGCTTTTCGCAGGCCGTAAAGCAGCGTTGGCACTTGGCGAGGTACTTTCGAGCCTAGTGCCACTACGCTGCGCGTCGAGCGAAAGCGCGCCAGCGAAAAGCCCCCTGGCAGCGCCGGGCAGAGTCAGACTGTTACAAGAAATGTAAGGAAAGGGATAGGGAAAGGCACATGATCAATTTGTTTGAGGTAACACAGACCAATCGGATGATCGAGGAGGAAAATCTGGATGTGCGCACCATCACGCTGGGGATCAGTCTTTTGGACTGTATCGACTCGGATCTGGGGCGTCTGCAGGAGAAGATCCACCGCAAGATCTATGAGGCGGCCAAAGACCTTGTGAAGACGGGAGAGGCAATCTCCAGGGAGTTTGGCATTCCCATCGTCAACAAGCGCATCTCCGTGACGCCCATCGCCCTGGCGGCGGGGGCCGCCTGCAAAAGCCGGGAGGATTTTGTGGCGGTGGCAAAGACGCTGGATCTTGTGGCGAAAGAGGTGGGGGTAAACTTTATCGGCGGCTACTCTGCGCTGGTGAACAAGGGGATGACGGAGGCTGACCGCCTTTTAATCTGTTCCATTCCCCAGGCCCTGGCACAGACGGAGCGGGTGTGCAGCTCCGTGAACCTGGGCTCCACCAGGACGGGCATCAATATGGACGGGGTCAGGCTGATGGGAGAGATCATCAAGGAGACGGCGCGGGAGACGAAGGAACAGGATTCCCTGGGCTGTGCCAAGCTGGTGGTGTTCTGCAATGCGCCCGACGACAACCCGTTCATGGCGGGGGCGTTCCACGGGGTGACGGAGGCGGATAAGGTCATCAATGTGGGTGTCAGCGGCCCGGGGGTGGTCAAGACGGCGATTCAAAAGGTGCGTGGGGAAAATTTCGAAGTGCTCTGTGAAACCATCAAGAAGACGGCCTTTCAGGTGACCCGGGTGGGGCAGCTGGTGGCGAAGAAGGCCTCCGAAATGCTGGATGTGCCCTTCGGCATTGTGGATCTGTCCCTGGCGCCCACACCGGCGGTGGGGGACAGCGTGGCGGACATCCTCTGCGAGATGGGGCTGGAGCGCGTGGGGGCCCCTGGCACCACGGCGGCGCTGGCCCTGTTAAACGACCAGGTGAAAAAGGGGGGCGTGATGGCTTCCTCCTATGTGGGCGGCTTAAGCGGGGCCTTTATCCCTGTCAGCGAGGATCAGGGCATGATCGACGCGGTAAAGGCCGGAGCGCTGTCCCTGGAAAAGCTGGAGGCCATGACCAGCGTCTGCTCCGTGGGGCTTGACATGATCGCAGTTCCGGGCGACACCACGGCAGCCGCCATTTCCGGCATCATCGCGGATGAGATGGCCATCGGCATGGTCAACCAGAAAACCACCGCCGTGCGCCTGATCCCGGTGGAGGGGAAAGGCGTGGGAGAGACGGTGGAATTTGGCGGGCTGCTCGGATATGCGCCTGTCATGCCGGTAAACGGCTTTGCCTGCGACAGGTTTGTCAGCCGGGGCGGCAGAATCCCGGCGCCCATTCACAGCTTCAAAAATTAGAGGGATCAGAGGATCACAAGCGGCGCGGCAATCTCATTTGCCGGCGCCGTTTTTGTCTTATGGGCCTGGACGCCCAGGTAGAGCTGGCTGATGCGGATATCCTGCTGCAGCATCCTTTGGGCGCTGCCATGGGGCAGGATATACTTTGCATCCGCCATCTTCACCAGAAGGGGCAGGCACGCCCGGGCCTTGATTTCTTTTAAAAGCGGCGCTGCGTTCCGCCTGAAGCCAAGGACGCGGGCATACGGGGTAAGCCCGGATTTTCTGGCGCGCTCCATGTCTTCCTTCCGGATGTTTAACAGGATGTGGAACAGGCTGCGGCTGATGCGGGCGTAAGTCATTTCCCTGGTCTTTAACAGGCCGCAGAAGCTCTCCAGGCTGCTGTAACGGTTTAACTGCCTGCAGATGCGGGCGGACAATTCCCTGGAGACGTCCAGGTATTCTTCAAAGCCCTGGTCTTTTTCCGCCAGCAGCTTATAGTAGACCATGTCGGAAAAATCCTGGCTGCGCACGGGGCCTGTACTTTTCAGCGCCTGGGAAAGCAGACGGGCCGGTTCCGGGGGCAGGTTCCCCGCTAAAACCTCTTCGCCTGCGCCTGAGTAGAGGGCCTGGCGGATGGCCAGGGCAGAATTGAACGCGCCGTCAGTCGTCTGGTCCAGGTAGCCCGACCCGGTGCGCCGCAGGGAAAAGGGGATGATGGGGCTTTCCTGCCGCAGGAGGGCTTTTAAGTATTCTATGGCAAGGATATTGTTGGGGGCAGAGAAGACGTCCTTATGCTCCGCCAGGAAAGGGTAGTTTTCCAGAAGAGCATCCTCTCTTGCGCCGGGGTAGGAGAGGCCGCGCCCCAGGGAGCGCTTTAAGGAGTTAAGATAGCCCTCCGGCTCCTTCGCCAGAATCCGGGCGACCCGGCCCAGCAGATCCAGATCGCCGTTCTCGCTGCCGAAACACAGGTGGGTGACGACTCCCAGCTTGTCCAAAAGGGACACCGCCCCGGCGGCAAAATACTCTGCGCTGGCCGTGGCATAGAGCGCGGGAAGTTCAACGACCAGATCCGCCCCGCAGGAGAGGGCCATGTTGGCCCGGAGGAATTTGTCCGTCAGGGCAGGGGCGCCCCGCTGGACAAAATTCCCGCTCATGACCACAATGGTATAGTCCGCCCCTGTCAGGCGCTTCGACTCCGACAGATGGTAGAGGTGCCCGTTGTGGAAGGGGTTGTATTCCGCGACGATCCCATTTACTCTCATAACACTTACATCCCTTTCCCGCCGTTTTTTCTGCGGAAAAATAAACGAAATAACGTATAAAAATATCGACAACAAATGTGAAAAAAATAACATAGTGTGAAAGCGTTTACACCTTCACAGTCTGTAGGGAAAACAGGAAACAAAACGAGAGGGCTTGTATCGGAAAATGTACAATTTAGCGCATATTTTTCCTTGTTTCCCATCCATTCATTTAGTATAATATAAACAACTCGGTTTGTTAAGCGGATTTTACATAACAACGCCAAGTGCGAACAATAAGGATGCGGGGAAACCGCCGGAAAGGAGATTGGTATGTCTTATATTGACCTCATCAAGGAGAGAGCCAGGATTGACAAAAAGACCATCGTGCTGCCGGAGTCTACGGACAAGCGGACGCTGATCGCTGCCTCGAAAATCGTGGAAGAGGGCATTGCGGACGTGATCCTGCTGGGAAACGAGGAAAAGATCATGGACGGCGCCGGGTGGCTGGAGGTGGATTTAAGCGGCGTACAGGTGATCGATCCCACCAACACGCCAAAGTTTGAGGAATATGTCTCCCTGCTGTATGAGACCAGAAAGGCGAAGGGGATGACGGAGGAGATGGCCCGGGACATCCTGCGCCGTGATTATCTGACCTTCGGTATTGTGATGGTGAAGGCAAACGATGCGGACGGCATGGTGGCGGGCGCCTGCCATTCCACTGCGGATACCCTGCGCCCCGCCCTGCAGATTTTAAAGACCGCTCCCGGCGTGAAGCTGGTGTCCGCTTTCTTCGTGATGGACACCCAGTTTAAGGAGCTGGGCGAAAACGGCGCCTTCCTGTTTGCGGACTGCGCCCTGAATCAGGATCCCACTGCGGAGGAGCTGGCGGCCATCGCGGAGTCGTCCGCCCGCAGCTTTAAATCCCTGATCGGCCCCAAGCCTGTCATCGCCATGCTGAGCCATTCCACCAAGGGAAGCGCTAAGCACGCCATGGTGGACAAGGTGGTGGAGGCGACCCGGATCGCAAAGGAAGAATACCCCAATCTGGTGCTGGACGGCGAACTGCAGCTGGACGCGGCGCTGGTTCCCGGCGTTGCAAAGTCGAAAGCTCCCGGAAGCCCGGTAGGCGGCCGCGCCAACGTGCTGATCTTCCCCAATCTGGATGCGGGCAACATCGGCTATAAGCTGGTGCAGAGGCTGGGAGGAGCCGAGGCTTACGGCCCCATGCTCCAGGGCATCGCAAAGCCTGTAAACGACCTCTCCAGAGGCTGTTCCTGGCAGGACATCGTAGGCGTAGTAGCCCTCACCGCCGTTCAGGCACAGCTGGTTTAAGGGCTTATCCTGCGTCAATCTGATACCAACAGAAAGGAATCCGACCTATGAAAATATTAGTCATCAACTGTGGAAGCTCCTCCCTGAAATTCCAGCTCATCGATTCCGATACGGAGAAATGCCTGGCCAAGGGCCTCTGTGAGCGGATCGGCATCGAGGGCAGCATGATCACCTATGCCCCCGAGGGAGGCGAAAAAAAGAAGACCGAGACCCCCATGCCCGATCACACCGAGGCCATCCGTCTGGTGCTGGAGGCGCTGGCCGATCCTGAGACGGGCGTGGTAAAGAGCCTGGATGAGATCGGCGCGGTGGGCCACCGGGTGGTACACGGCGGCGAGAAATTTGCAGAATCCGTCCTCATCGACGACGAAGTGCTGAAGGCGGTGGAGGAGTGCAACGACCTTGCCCCCCTGCACAACCCGGCCAACCTGATCGGCATCAACGCCTGCCGCAGACTGATGCCGGATACGCCGATGGTAGCGGTATTTGACACGGCGTTCCATCAGACGATGCCGCAGGAAGCTTACCTGTACGGCCCCCCCTATGAGTATTACAAAAACTACAAGATCCGCCGTTACGGGTTCCATGGCACCAGCCATTCCTATGTGTCCAAGCGGGCCGCGGAAGTGCTGGGAAAGCGGTATGAGGACTTGAAGGTGATCGTATGCCACCTGGGAAACGGGGCCAGCATCTCCGCTGTAAAGAACGGCAGATGCGTGGACACTTCCATGGGCCTTACCCCTTTGGAGGGCCTGATCATGGGCACCCGTTCCGGGGATATCGACCCTGCCATCATTGAATTTATCGCCCATAAAGAGGGGAAGGACATCGACGGGATCATGGAGATGCTGAACAAGAAGTCCGGGGTGCTCGGCCTGTCCGAGAATCTTTCCTCCGATTTCCGGGATCTGGAGGATTCCTACAACAAGGGAGAGGAGAGAGGAATCCGCACCATTCAAACCTTCTGCTACAGGGTGGCAAAATACATCGGCTCCTATGTGGCGGCGATGAACGGTGTGGACGTCATCTGCTTTACCGCAGGGGTGGGCGAGAACGCACCCCTGGTGCGCAATACCGTCTGCGGATATCTGGGATATCTGGGCGTGACCCTGGATCAGGAGGCAAACCACAAGCGGGGCGAGGACATTGTGATCTCCACGCCGGACAGTAAGACCACCGTGATGGTCATCCCCACCAACGAGGAGCTGGCCATTGCCAGGGAGACCGTGCGCCTGGTGTAGGGAGGTCAGGAGAAGATCCGATTCATCCACTCCATGATTTTCTCCGCCGTTTCGTCAATGGGCAGGGCGCTTAGTCTTTTGAGGCAAAAGGACGATACCCTGCGCTCCAGCAGGTAAAAGAGACTGCCGGCCGCCAGGCAGACGCAGACCGTGAAGGCCAGAAGCAGACCGGAGGAAACGCCCGCCGCCCGCGTAAACAGGGAAAAAGAGACGTACTGATAAAAGAGAATCTGTGTCAGAAAGATGTGATAGGATGCCCTCCCGAAAAATGCAGCGGGGGGGCATTTCCATTTGCGGCATCTTTCGGAGAGGAGCAAGGCTCCTACGATTGGCATGATATAAAGGCCGGCTGCAAAGGAAGTGCCCGTCCACTGTACCAGGATGACCGGCGTATAGTAACCGTAGAATGTGACAAAGAGAAACCCGGCCCCCGCCAGCAGGCTGAGTACATTCACCCATCGGCGCGGCAGTTTCTGCCAAAGGGCGATATAGCAGCCGAAGGAGACGAGCAGGATATAGCGGAAGCTTAAGATGCGGTAGAGGGATGGATCGATGCAGTACATCTTCTGCAGAAATTCATAGGCGGCGTTGAGCAGGCCGCAGAGCACCAGGCCGGAAAACCGATATTTCTTTACCAGAAAAAAGAGGACGGGGAACAAAAAAGTCAATTGTACCATGACCGGGATATAGTAGGAACCCAGACCGGCGCCCCCTGTGAAAAAATTTGCAAAGGCGCTGCCCCAGGTGACGGGATAGCCCACCAGTCGGTTGCAGACGAGTTCCAGAAGGTATACCGGAAGAAACGGCAGCAAGTAGCGAAGCAGCCTGGCCAACAGATAGGAGGGCAGGTATGCCTGGCGCAGCGTGCTGATTTCACGCCTCTGGAAGGAGAGCGCCCATACATAGCCGGAAAGGATCATAAAGACAGGCACGGCCATATCTATCAGATAGGGATAGATCAGACCTCTTTGCGCGGTTCCCGCAAACTCAAAGTGCGTGATGATGACGAGCACGGCACAGACGCCTTTTAAAATGTCAACGATTTGATTTCTCTGCATAATTTCTCTCTTTTTCCTCTTTCTGGCGCAGACAGCCTGTTCAAATTTCATAGACAGCCCGCAGACAGGCCCGTCTTTCGGAAGACGCCTGTCCTTTTTGTCAAAATATTTTAACATAGGGAAAGGATTCTTTCAAGATTTCTGCCGCCCTGTTTGGAAAGTCTTCATGGAACCGTTACAAGTCGGATACATCCCTATGTAAAATGGAAGTCAGGCGGGGGAATCAGGAAAATTGCTCCCGCGCCCACGTTTTGCAGAAGAAGGAGAAAGCCGATGTACAATGCGAGAGAAAATGGGAGAGCGGGCCGCCCTGTTCGGGGGGGCGCAAACAGGGGAAACGATCGGAGGGACAGGAGGGCGAAGGGGCCTTTGAGCAGGCCCTTGCTTTGGATTCTCTTTCTGCTGTGCGGGTTTACCCTGCTCCAGATGCGGGGCAGGATCGAGAGGCTTGGGGAATCTGTGGAGCTGATCTTAAAACGGCTCATGGCCCTGGAGGAGGCAGTGGGATACCAGAGCATCAAGCCCCAGTCCGGCCCCGCCGCCGAAGTCTCCGTGGGCGTCATCACGGCAGACTACGGGCAGCTTTGGGGGCTTGCGGAGGTGGATCCGCCAAAGGAGCGCACCCGGCAGGAGATCCTGGAGCGGCTGGATCTGCTTGGCCAGGAGAGCGAACTGATCCGGCAGGTGGCAGAAAACAGCGGCGCTTACCCGCAGCAGCTTTTGGAGGCCCTTGCGAACAATCCGGAGATGGCGGATTTTGCGGCGCATTTTCTGGAGAAAAAGGGCATGGTCACAGGCAGCGGGCTGACGGAGGGGGAGAAGGACGCAGAGTATCCCCTGTTTCTCCAGTGGGATCCCAGGTGGGGCTATGCCTCCTACGGAGACGACAGCGTGGTGGGGCTGACGGGGTGCGGGCCAACGGCCCTCTCCATGGCCCTCTATTATCTGACGGGGGATGCGTCCCTCACCCCGGACAAGCTGGCGGCTTACAGCATGGAGAACGGCTACTATATCCCCGGCACGGGGACGGCATGGCTTCTGATGGAACAGGTGCCCGCTTTGTACGGGCTTTCCGTGCGCCAGCCGGAGATTTCCCGCCGGGAGATGGAACAGGCGCTGGAGGCGGGGGACGTCATCCTCTGCTCCATGGGGCCCGGAGACTTTACAATAGGCGGCCATTTTGTGGTCATCTACGGATACGACGGGGAGGGCTTCCTTATCAACGATCCCAACTGCGTGGCCAGAAGCAGGCAGTCCTGGAGCTTTGAGACGCTGGAGCCGCAGATGAAACATATCTTTATCATCTCCAAGGACAGCGGACAGGAGGGACAGTACCAGATCACCCGGCAGGAGGGCGCTTCTGTGCGGAAGATCGAAAATTAGGCCTTGACACATTCCCTCCGGGGGAGTAAGATGATAAAAACTAGATAAACCGCAGATGTGGAGATAAAGGCAGACGCCGCCCTTACAGAGAGGCCGGACGCTGGAAAAGGCCAGGAAACGGGCTGTCAAATGGGCCACGGAGGGCGCGGGGAAAGGGAGTGTCGAAGGGACATCCCGGAGTATTCCGCGACGTGTGGGCATACGTCAGTTGCCGGGGATATGATAGTATCCCATAAGGGCGCTCTACGGAGCGAAGCAAGGTGGCACCGCGGGAAAGAGATAACCCGTCCTTGACAGAAGTCTTTGATTTCAGTTGAGGCGGGTTTTTTTGTGCCATGCCCTGCAAATGCCGGTAAAGCGGCGGAAAGGAACCGATATGAAACTGCAGCCGACCCTGGAGGAATGTAAAGGGCTGGCGGCGCGGGACGCCTACGGCGTGATCCCCGTCAGCACAGAACTCTTCTCAGACACCACCACGCCCATCGAGGTGCTGAGAATCCTGAAAAACGTGAGCAGCCATGTGTATCTATTGGAGAGCGCGGAGGCGGATAAGCGATGGGGAAGGTATTCCTTTCTGGGGTACGATCCCTTGATGGAGATCACCTGCTGCAACGGAAAGACCCAGGTCAAGAGCCGTCTTACCGTCCAGACAGGCACGGAGGATATCCGCGAGTGTATCAGAAAGGTTATCGCCCAGAACAAAAGCCCCAGGCTGCCCTGGCTGCCCCCTTTTACCGGCGGCCTGGTGGGGTATTTTTCCTACGACTATATCAAGTATAGCGAGCCTGCCCTGAAGCTGGATGCGTCGGATCAGGAAGGGTTTGAGGACGTGAATCTGATGCTGTTTGACAAGGTCATCGCCTTTGACAACTACCGGCAGAAGATTCTCCTGATTACCAACATCAAGACGGACGGGCTGGAGGAAAATTACAGGAAGGCGGCGCTGGAGCTGGAGGGTATGAGACAGCTGATCCAGAAAGGGGAGAAGGCCCCCCATGTGCCCCTGTCCCTAAAATCCGGGTTTGAGCCGCTCTTTGACAGAGAGGCTTACTGCCGGATGGTGGAGCGGGGCAAGCAGTATATCCGGGAGGGCGATATCTTCCAGGTGGTGCTTTCCAACCGGCTGGAGGCGAAGATGGAGGGAAGTCTCTTAGACGCCTACCGGGTGCTGCGCACTACAAACCCCTCCCCCTATATGTTCTATTTTTCCGGCGGGGACGGGGAGATCGCCGGGGCCAGCCCGGAGACGTTAGTCAAGTTAGAGCAGGGAAAGCTCTACACCTTCCCCCTGGCGGGTACCAGGCCCAGGGGCGCCGACAAAGAGGAGGACGAGAGGCTGGAGGCAGAGCTTCTGGCGGATGAAAAAGAGCTGGCGGAGCATAATATGTTAGTGGATCTGGGCCGGAACGACATCGGGCGGATCAGCCAGGTGGGGACGGTGAAGGTGGAGAAATATATGTCTGTGGAACGCTATTCCCATGTGATGCACATTGGTTCCACGGTAAGCGGACTCCTGCGGGAAGACAAGGACGCCCTGGACGCAGTGGACGCCATCCTTCCGGCGGGAACTCTTTCGGGGGCGCCGAAGTTAAGGGCCTGTGAGATCATCAACGAGCTGGAGGACAACAAGCGGGGCATCTACGGCGGCGCCATCGGCTATGTTTCCTTCACCGGGGAATTGGACACCTGTATCGCCATCCGGCTTGCCTTTTCCAAGAACGGGAAAGTGTTTATCCGCTCCGGGGCCGGGATCGTGGCGGACAGCGTGCCGGAAAACGAATACCGGGAGTGCATCCAGAAGGCGGCCGCCGTGAAAAACGCGGTGGAGCAGAGCGCGGCGCTCTTTGGCGGGCAGGAAGGAGCGTGGGAAAATTGATTCTGTTGATTGACAACTATGACAGCTTTGCCTACAACGTCTATCAGCTGGCGGCAGCCATCGACCCGGACATCCGGGTGATCCGCAACGACGAGATGACCGTGGAGGAGATCGCCTCCCTTGAGCCGGAGCGCATCATCCTCTCCCCGGGCCCCGGGAAACCGAAGGACGCAGGCGTCTGCGAGGACGTCATACGGCATTTTGCGGGAAAGGTTCCCATCCTCGGGATCTGCCTGGGCCACCAGGCCATCTGCGAGGTGTTTGGGGCCACCGTCACCTATGCCAGGGAGCTGATGCACGGAAAACAGTCCCGGGCGGCGCTGGATCGGACGGGAACCTTATTTTGCGGAATGGGGGAGGAGACCACGGTGGCCAGGTACCATTCCCTGGCGGCCGACAGGGCTACCCTGCCGGACTGCCTGCGGGTGACGGCCCAGACGGCGGACGGGGAGGTCATGGCGGTGGAGCACGTCAAATTTCCGGTCTACGGGGTACAGTTCCACCCGGAGTCGGTGCTGACCCCGGAGGGCGCAAAGATTATGGAAAATTTCCTGAAGGCAGGGCCCGGGCGAAAGGACGAAAAAAGTTCTGCAGCGGACACAAAAAACAGAAAGGGGAGCGAGGCAGTGATCGGGGAAGCAATCTTAAAGCTGGTAAAAAAAGAGGATATCGGATATGAAATGGCAAAGCAGGTGATGGATGAGATCATGAGCGGAAAGGCCACCGACGTGCAGAAGAGCGCATATCTGACAGCGCTCGCCATGAAGGGGGAGACCGTGGAGGAGATCACAGGCTCCGCAGAGGAAATGCGCCGCCATGCGCTGGCAGTTCACCCGGACCGGGAGGTGCTTGAGATCGTGGGCACCGGAGGGGACGGCTCCAACTCCTTTAACATTTCCACCACCGCCTCCCTCATCATTTCCGCAGCCGGAGTGCCCGTGGCAAAGCACGGCAACCGGGCGGCCAGCTCTAAATCCGGCGCGGCGGACTGTCTGGAGGCCCTGGGGGTCAATATCGTGCTGGAGCCCGGGCAGGCTGAGCAGCTCATCCGCCAGGCGGGCATCTGCTTCTTCTTTGCCCAGAAGTACCATACGGCCATGAAATATGTGGGCCCCATCCGGAAGGAGCTTGGCATCCGCACGGTGTTCAATATCTTAGGCCCTCTGACCAACCCCGCCAGGCCCTCCATGCAGGTGATGGGCGTCTACGACGAAAGCCTTTTGGAGAGCATGGCTCATGTGCTGAGCAACCTTGGCGTGAAAAAGGGGATGGTGGTGTACGGCCAGGAGAAGCTGGACGAGATTTCGATCTGCGGCCCCACAAGCGTCTGCGCTTTCCACAACGGCCAGTTCATGCGCTATACCATCACGCCCGAGGAGCTGGGCTTAAAGCGGTATGAAAAGGACGAACTTCTGGGCGGAACGCCTAAGGAGAACGCAGAGATCACAAGGGCGATCCTGACGGGCAGGGAAAGAGGCGCAAAGCGGGACGCAGCGGTGATCAACGCAGCGGCGGCGCTCTTTGTGGCAGGCAAGGCTTCCAGCCTGAAAGCGGCGGTGAAGCTGGCACAGGAGACCATCGACAGCGGAAAGGCCTGTGAAAAGCTGGAGGAATTTATCCGGCTTTCCAACGCTGTCTGACAGACGGGGTGACGGTATGATATTGGATGAGATCGCGGCAAAGACCAGGGAGCGGGTCGAGGCGCACAAGAGACAGCTCCCCCTTGCCCAAATCCGCGCCCAGGCTGCCGCCATGGGCCGGGATACAGGGTTTGTCTTTGAAGAAGCCCTGAAAAAACCTGGGATACGGTTTATCTGCGAGGTGAAAAAGGCCTCCCCCTCCAAGGGAGTGATCGCAGGGGACTTCCCCTATACAGAGATTGCGAAGGAATATGAGCGGGCGGGGGCGGACGCCATCTCCGTGCTGACGGAACCCTTTTATTTCCAGGGCAGCGACGGATATCTGTCCGCCATCCGCAGGGAAGTGTCCATCCCCCTGCTGCGGAAGGACTTCACAGTGGACGAATATATGCTCTACGAGGCCAAGGTGATGGGGGCGGACGCGGTGCTTCTCATCTGCGCCATCTTAAGCCAGGGCCAGCTGGAGGAATACGCCGGGATCTGCAGGGATCTGGGGCTGTCCGCGCTGGTAGAGGCCCACGACGGGCAGGAAGTGGAGATGGCAAAAAAGGCGGGCGCTGAGATCATCGGGGTGAACAACCGCAACCTGAAGGACTTTACGGTGGACATTTCCAACTCCATCCGGCTGCGGGAACTGGTGCCAGGGGACGTTGTATTCGTATCAGAGAGCGGCATGAGCACCAGGGAAGATATCATCCGGCTGGAAGAGTGCGGCGCAGACGCGGTGCTGATCGGGGAGACCTTTATGAAAAGTCAGGATAAGGCCGGAATGTTGAAAATTCTCAGAGGAAAAAAGGACGGGGCGTAGGCGGGATGGAAAAGACAAAGATCAAGCTCTGCGGGATGTTCCGCCCGGAGGACATCGGCTTTGTGAATGAGGTGCAGCCGGATTTCTGCGGCTTTATCCTGGCGGAAGGGTTCAGACGGCATATCTCCCGCAGACAGGCAGCCGCATTCCGAAGGGCCCTCTCCCCCGGAATCCCGGCCGTGGGAGTCTTTGTGGACGCCCCCTGGGAAGAAGTGGCCTCGTTTCTGGAGGAAGGCGTGATCCAGATGGCCCAGCTCCACGGGCGGGAGACGGAAGAAGAGATCCGGCGCATCCGGCAGCGGACGGGGAAGCCGGTAATCAAGGCGGTGAAGGTAGAGCGGGCCGGGGATGTGGAAGCGTGGCTGGACTCGGAGGCGGATTACCTCTTGTTCGACGCAGGGACCGGATCCGGAAAGCAGTTCGACTGGAGCCTGCTGCAGGGGGTGGACAGGGCTTTTTTTCTGGCCGGCGGGCTGAAGGCGGAGAATCTGGCGGAAGCCATGGACAAGGTAACCCCCTTTGCAGTGGATCTGAGCTCCGGAGTGGAGACGGACGGCGTGAAGGATCTGGCAAAGATGCGGGAAGCGGTGAGGATCGTGCGGGAGCGCGGAAAGTAAAGCGTAGAAATGGAGAAAAAGATGAGCAAAGGGCGTTATGGGATCCACGGCGGGCAGTATATTTCGGAGACGCTGATGAACGAGCTGATCCATCTGGAGGCGTGTTACGAGCAGTATAAAGAAGATCCCGAATTCCAGAGGGAACTGGATGTCTTAAACAGGGAGTATGCGGGCAGACCGTCGCTTTTGTACTATGCGGAAAAAATGACCAAGGACTTGGGCGGCGCAAAGATTTATCTGAAGCGGGAGGATTTAAACCACACTGGCTCCCACAAGATCAACAATGTGCTGGGGCAGGCGCTTTTGGCAAAAAAGATGGGCAAGAAACGCATCATCGCGGAGACCGGGGCAGGCCAGCACGGCGTGGCCACCGCCACCGCCGCGGCGCTCTTTGGCATGGAGTGCGAGATCTTCATGGGAGAGGAGGATACCAGGCGGCAGGCCTTGAACGTATACCGAATGGAGCTTCTGGGGGCTAAGGTACACCCGGTGGCCACCGGCACCCGGACGCTGAAGGATGCGGTGAACGAATGCATGAGGGAGTGGACCGCCCGGGTGGACGACACCCTGTATGTGCTGGGTTCCGTCATGGGGCCCCATCCCTTTCCCATGATCGTGCGGGATTTCCAGAGCGTGATCAGCCGGGAGGCCAGGGCGCAGATCCTGGAAAAAGAGGGGAAGCTGCCTGCGGCCATCGTGGCCTGTGTGGGCGGCGGCAGCAACTCCATGGGCGCCTTTTACCACTTTATCGGGGACAAGGAGGTGGAGCTGATCGGCTGTGAGGCCGCAGGAAAGGGCGTGGATACGGCCTTTACCGCTGCTACCATCGCCACGGGAAGCCTCGGCATTTTCCACGGCATGAAGTCTTATTTCTGTCAGGACGAGTACGGCCAGATCGCGCCGGTGTACTCCATCTCCGCAGGGCTGGATTACCCCGGTATCGGCCCGGAGCACGCCTATCTCCACGACATCGGCAGAGCCCGGTATGTGCCTGTCACGGACGACGAGGCAGTGGAGGCCTTTGAATATCTGGCCCGCACAGAGGGGATTATCTGTGCCATTGAGAGCGCCCACGCGGTGGCGTATGTCAAAAAGATTGCGAAAAACTACCGCCCCGACCAGAGTATCATCCTCTGCCTCTCCGGCAGGGGAGATAAGGATGTGGCGGCGATCGCAAGATACAAGGGGGTGGACATCCATGAATGACAGGCTGAAGAAAGTCTTCGACACGCCAAACAAAAAGGCGTTTATCCCGTTTCTGACCGCAGGAGATCCTTCTGCCGGCAGCACGGTGGAATTTGTTCTGGAGATGGAGCGGGCGGGAGCAGACCTTGTGGAGATCGGGATCCCCTTTTCCGACCCCACGGCGGAGGGCGTGGTGATTCAGGAGGCCAATCTGAGGGCCTTAAAAAACGGCATGACCACCGACGGGGCCTTTCGGATCGTGGAGCAGATCCGGGAGAAATCCACAATCCCCTTAGCCTTCATGACCTACGCAAACCCGGTGTTCCACTACGGCTACGAGCGGTTTTTTGACCGCTGCAGGGATCTGGGGGTGGACGCCCTAATCCTGCCGGATGTGCCGTTTGAAGAAAAAGATGAAATTGAAAAGCCGGCAGAGGAAAGGGGGGTTGCTTTGATCTCCATGATCGCACCCACCTCTGAGAGCCGGATCCAGAGGATTGCTTCCCAGGCGAAGGGCTTTCTCTATGTGGTTTCCTCTCTGGGAGTCACCGGCACAAGGAGCGAGATCAAGACTGATCTAAAGAGCATCGTCTCCAGCATCCGCCAGGTGACGGACATACCCTGCGCCGTTGGCTTTGGCATCAGCACGCCTGACCAGGCAAGGGAAATGGCGTCGATCTCCGACGGGGCCATCGTGGGCAGCGCTATCGTAAAGCTCATCGCCCAGTACGGAGAGAAGGCGGCCCCGGAAATCTACAATTACGTAAAGCGCATGAAAGAGGCGGTAGAGGAAGCGTAAGGCCGCCGAAACAAAATAAAATTTAGTTGACAAACTGACGCCCGCTATGTATAATGTTTCAGTGTGCGAATGGTATGCGCACAGAATAGTACACATAGGAGACGCGATGCTGATTCATTTGTCCGATGCGCTGACAAAGGAAGGCTGGGCAGGGAAGGCAGAAGTTGTGCCGGAACTGACAGAGTTTGACAGCGGCCAGGGGATTTTCCCGGTAAAGGAGAAAACGCCGGTATCTTTCACCTTCACCAACTTAGAGGAGGGGAAAGCCATGATCGAAGGCGCCGGAAAGCTTACCTTTGCGGCTGTCTGCGACCGATGCCTGGCGGAAGTGCCGGTCGAGATGGAGTTGTCCTTTCAGCGGCTTGTGACTTCCCCTGAAAAAGAGGAGGACGAGGATGCGGACGACAAGAGCTTTATGGAAGGCTATCAGCTGAATGTTGAGAAATTCGTGTACAACGAAATCATCGGTAACTGGCCTGCAAAGATCCTGTGCAGGGAAGACTGCAAGGGGTTGTGCCCCGTGTGCGGGCAGGATCTGAATGTGGAGGAATGCGGATGCGATACCTTTGTACCCGACCCCCGCATGGCAGTGATACAGGATATCTTTAAGCGCAATAAGGAGGTGTAACCATGTCCATCTGTCCCAAGAATAAATCTTCCAAATCCAGAAGGGATAAAAGACGCGCAAACTGGAAGATGACTGCTCCCACTTTGGTAAAGTGCAGCAAGTGCGGCGCTCTGATGATGCCCCACAGGGTTTGTAAGGCCTGCGGCTCTTACAACAAAAAACAGGTTGTCAGCGTAGATTGACCTGTTTTGGAATGAAACGGCTTGACGTACTCCTCCGGCTTTCCCGGAGGAGTATTTTTCTGTCTAAAATAGCTTGATTTTTGCTATGGTGTCTAGTATAGTAATAGAGAAAAGCGCGGGCCGGGGGAGGAAAAGCCCGGAACGGCCCGGCGCCGGAAGGATAAACCTATGTCAGAGAGAGTGAACGTAGCCGTGGACGCCATGGGCGGCGACAACGCCCCGGGCGAGGTGGTCAAAGGGGCCGTAGAGGCCGTCTGCGAGGATCAGCGGGTAAAGGTATTTCTGGTAGGCAGGGAACCCGTCCTCAAGGAGGAATTGAAAAAGTATACCTACGATGGGGAACGGCTGGAGGTCGTTCACGCATCGGAGGTGATCGAGACCGGCGAGCCGCCGGTGATGGCCATTCGCTCCAAAAAAGATTCCTCCATCGTAAAGTGCATGAATCTGGTAAAAGAGGGCTCCTGTGACGCCATGGTTTCCGCCGGAAGCACCGGGGCAGTCCTGGTAGGCGGACAGGTGATCGTGGGCAGGATAAAGGGCGTGGAGAGACCGCCGCTGGCCCCTCTGATCCCCACCGTAAACGGGATATGCCTGCTTTTGGACTGCGGCGCAAATGTGGACGCAAAACCGTCCCAGCTTTTGCAGTTTGCCAAGATCGGGAGCATCTATATGGAGAGCGTCATCGGTGTGAAAAATCCCAAGGTTGGGCTTGTAAACATCGGTGTGGAGGAAGAAAAGGGGAACGCCCTGACCAGGGAGACCTATCCGCTTTTGAAAAACTGTCCTGAAATCAACTTTGTGGGGAATATAGAGGCACGGGACATCCCATTGGGCGTGGCGGACGTGCTGGTATGTGAAGCTTTTGCCGGCAACATCGTGCTGAAAATGCTGGAGGGCGTCAGCGGGGCGCTGGTTTCCAAGATCAAAACGGGAATGATGAGCTCCCTGCGCAGCAAGATCGGCGCACTTTTGGTGAAGCCCGCCCTCAAAAAGACCTTGAAGGGCTTCAGCACGGAGGAGTACGGCGGAGCGCCTCTTCTCGGTTTGAAGGGTCTGGTGGTGAAGACCCACGGGAGCAGCAAGGCCATTGAGATCAAACATTCTATCCTGCAGTGCATTGCATTCCAGGAGCAGAATATAAACGAAAAAATCAAGGAACAGATGATTCTGGGCGATTGAGAAGAAAGGAAACGTTATGGAATTTGAAAAGCTGAAAAAAGTAATTGCAGAGGTACTGAACGTGGATCCGGAGGAGATTTCCATGGAGACCACTTTTGTAGACGATCTTGGGGCAGACTCGCTGGATGTCTTTCAGATCATCATGGGCATCGAGGAGGAATTTGACATCGAGATTCCGGCAGAGAAAGCAGAGAAGATCAATACCGTGGAGGAAGCGGTGGAACTGATCAAGAGCGCTTTGAACTGAAACGTGCCATTTTTGCTGAGAGGTATCGAGCAGTTCGTCAGACGTATTGCGGCGTCTGGCGTACTGCTCCTTTCTTGTTGTTATTGTTTGAATGCGGCGGGGGTGAGAAAATGCAGGCAGAATACAGCCTGGAACAGCTGGAAGAGCGCATCGGCTATTGTTTCCAGAACAAGGCGCTGTTAAAGCAGGCCATGACGCACAGCTCGTTTACCAACGAGCAAAAGATCAATAAGGCCAAAGATTATGAGCGGCTGGAGTTTTTGGGCGACGCAGTATTGGAGCTTGTCTCCAGCGAGTTTTTGTTCTGGGAGCACGGGGAAGTGCCGGAGGGGGAGCTGACCAAGATGCGGGCGGCCATGGTCTGCGAACCGGCCCTGGCTTTTTGCGCCCGGGAGATAGAGCTTGGCGCTTTCATCCGCCTGGGGAAAGGCGAAGAAAGCACCGGCGGAAGGGAGCGGGACAGCATCACCTCAGACGCCATGGAGGCGCTGATCGGCGCCATCTATCTGGACAGCGGTCTGGAGGCGGCAAAGGCCTTCATCAACCGCTTTGTGCTGTCGGATCTGGAAGATAAACAGCTCTTTTACGACAGCAAGAGCAATCTTCAGGAGCTGATCCAGGGGAAATTAAAAAAAGAGTTCCATTATCATCTTCTGGAGGAGAGCGGGCCGGAGCACCGCAAGGTCTTTCGTGTTTCGGTGGAGATGGAAGGCGAAGTACTGGGCGAGGGCCAGGGAAAAACAAAGAAGGCAGCCGAACAGCAGGCTGCGTACAAGGCCCTTCTGCGGCTGAGGGAAAGAGGATATGTATTTAAAAAGTATTGAGGTACACGGGTTTAAGTCCTTTGCAAATAAGATCAATTTTCAGTTTCACAATGGGATCACCGGCATTGTGGGGCCAAACGGCAGCGGAAAGAGCAATGTGGCGGATGCAGTCCGCTGGGTGCTGGGAGAGCAGCGGGTCAAGCAGCTGCGCGGCGCCAGTATGCAGGATGTGATCTTTTCAGGGACGGAGAACCGGAAGCCGTTAAGCTATGCCTATGTGGCCATCACGCTGGACAATTCCGACCATCAGCTGGCCATTGACTTCGACGAGGTGACGGTGGCAAGACGTCTCTACCGCTCCGGGGAGAGCGAATATCTGCTAAACGGCGCGCCCTGCAGGTTAAAGGATGTGAACGAACTGTTTTACGACACCGGGGTGGGGAAGGAAGGCTACTCCATCATCGGCCAGGGCCAGATCGACAAGGTCTTAAACGGTAAACCGGAGGAGCGCAGGGAGCTTTTTGACGAAGCGGCGGGCATCGTGAAATTCAAGCG
The DNA here is from genome assembly GCA_947594835.1 of uncultured Acetatifactor sp. GTDB lineage: Bacteria > Bacillota > Clostridia > Lachnospirales > Lachnospiraceae > Acetatifactor. The sequence continues at coordinate 49,445 of CANQEH010000005.1, forward strand.
CCGTAAGGCGGCCGCCCAGATGAAGCTGGAGAATGAAAAGCAGAATCTGGTGCGGGTAAACGATATCCTGTCTGAGCTGGAAAAGCAGACGGGGCCCCTGGAGCGGCAGGCGGAAGTGGCCCGGGTCTATCTGCGCAAGAAAGAAGAACTGAAGACTTTGGATGTGAATGTCTTCCTGCTGGAGAACAGCCGCCTGCGGGAACAGCTCGTCTCTGTGGAGGAAAAGTGCGGCATTGCGGCAAACGACCTGTCCCAGGCCTCGGAGCAATATGAGAGCATCAAGGTGGAATACCAGCAGATACAGGAGGAAATCGAGGAGCTGGACAGGAGCATCGAGGAGGCCAGAAGCAGTGTGACCGACGCAGGTCTGCTGCGGGGAAAGCTGGAAGGCGAGATGAACGTCCTAAAGGAGCAGATCAATTCCGCCAGGGGCAGCGAGGCCCATCTGACCAGCAGAAAGGCCGCCCTCCAGGAAGAGATTGCCTCCCGAAAGGAGGACCGGGAGGGGCTTCTTGCAAAAAAGGAGGAGATCGACGGCCAGATGCAGGAGCTGACGGCTGGCGCCGACGGGCTGCGCCTGCAGTTGGAGACCATCCAGAACAAGATAGACGAACAGAATAACGCCATCGAAGCAGGCAAAAATACCATTATCGGGGAGCTGAACCAGCGGGCCACCATCAAATCAAAGATGGGACGCTTTGACACCATGATGGAGCAGATCAACATCCGGAAGGCAGAGTTAAACGCAAAAATCCTGCGGGCAAAATCGGATGAGAGCGCCCGGGAAGAGACCATCGGGAAGATGGAAGAAGCGTTTGCGGAGGTGACGGGACAGATCGGCGATATGACGAAACGGACGTCCCAGGCCGAAGAGACGCTGGGGGCCATCCGGGAAACGCTGGCGGCCAAAGACGCAAAGCTCAGGGAGACCCAGAGCGCTTACCACATGGAGCGATCCAAGCTGGAGACCCTGGAAGGGCTGACCGAGCGCTATGAGGGCTACGGCGGCAGCGTCAAAAAGGTCATGGAGCAAAAGGAAAAGGTAAAGGGCATCATCGGCGTGGTGGCGGACATCATCAAGGTGGAGAAGCAGTATGAGACTGCAATCGAGACCGCTCTGGGCGGGAATATCCAGAACATTGTCACCGACGACGAGGAGACGGCCAAGAGGATGATCCGGTTTTTAAAGGACAACCGTCTGGGCCGCGCCACCTTCCTGCCTCTGACCAGCATCAAAAACCCGCAGGAATTTAAGACGCCGGAGGTGCTGAAAGAAAAGGGCGTGCTGGGGATGGCGGACAGCCTGGTGCGGACCGATCGAAGGTATGCGGACGTGGCCAGATCCATGCTGGGCCGCATCGTGGTCGTGGACAACGTGGACAATGCGGTGAAGATTGCCAGAAAATTTGACTACGGCATCCGCATGGTGACCCTGGAGGGGGAACTTCTGGTGCCCGGCGGCGCGATCAGCGGCGGCGCGTTCAAAAACAGTACCAATCTGCTGGGCAGACGCCGGGAGGTGGAGGAGCTGGAAAGAAAAGTGAAACAGCTTCTGGCTTCCGTAGACGCAGTGAACCGGGAGATCGATGAGACCAAGGCAGAGCGAAACAGGCTGCGCATGGAGCTGGAGACATTAAAGGCGGACATCCAGCGCAAGTCCATCGAGCAGAACACCCTGCGCATCAACATCAGCCAGGAACGCGCCCGGATGGAGGAGGAAGCTCAGGGAGCGGCCTCCCTGAAGCTGGAGGAGCAGGACATCGAGACGCAGATGTCCCAGATCAAGAGCGACAAAGAGACCATCCAGAAGGAGCTCGCAGACAGCGAGGCTCTGGAGCGCAAGACCCAGGAGGAGATCGTAGAGCGGCAGGGAGAGCTGGAAAAACAGCACGCCGCGGAGTCCCAGGCGGCAGCGCTGCTTTCCGAGCAGGATTTAAAGGTGGAAAAAATGCGCCAGGCCCAGGGCTTCCACCAGGCAAACCTGGAGCGAATCCAGGGAGAGATCGGGCGGTCTGAGACAGAGCTTGCAGAAATTCTGGAGGCTTTGGAGAAAAACAGCCAGGACATGGAGCAGAAAAAGCAGAACATTCTGGAGATCGAGAAGACGATCGCCGCCTCCTACGACGTGCAGAACGAATCGGAGGGCAAACGCAGGGAGATGGCGTCCCGCAGGGAGAAACTGGCGGAAAGCCAGAAGACCTTCTTCCAGAGGCGGGAGAAACTGGCGGAGCAGATCGCTTCCCTGGACAAGGAGGTCTACCGTCTGAATGCCCAGAAAGACCGGCTGGAGGAATCCCTGGAGGGGCAGATCAACTATATGTGGAGCGAGTATGAGATCACCCTGTCCGACGCAGGCGCTCTCCGGGATGAAAAAATGACAGACCTGCCCTCGATGAAACGGGATATCGCCTCCTTAAAAGAGCAGATCAAGAAGCTGGGGAACGTGAATGTGAACGCCATCGAGGACTACCGCAGCCTGATGGAGCGCTATCAGTTTATGAAGACCCAGCACGACGATCTGGTGGAGGCGCAGGGCGTTCTGGAAGGCATCATCCAGGAGCTGGACGGAGCCATGCGGAAACAGTTCACAGAAAAATTTGCGCAGATCAACCATGAGTTTGACAAGGTCTTCAAGGAACTGTTCGGCGGCGGCAAGGGGACGCTGGAGCTTCTGGAGGACGAGGATATCCTGGAGGCGGGCATCCGCATCATCGCCCAGCCGCCCGGAAAGAAGCTGCAGAACATGATGCAGCTCTCCGGCGGAGAAAAGGCGCTGACGGCCATCGCACTTTTGTTTGCCATCCAGAACTTAAAGCCCTCCCCGTTTTGTCTGCTGGACGAGATCGAGGCGGCACTGGATGACTCCAACGTGGGACGGTTTGCAAAATATCTGCACAAACTGACCAAGAACACCCAGTTTATCGTGATTACCCACAGGCGGGGCACGATGGAGGAGGTGGACCGCCTGTACGGCATCACCATGCAGGAGAAGGGCGTGTCCACCCTGGTGAGCGTGAACCTGATAGACAAGGAACTGGACGATTAGGAGGGCGTGGCAGGCATGGGAAAGTATGACGTGAACTTCAGAAGCGCGGAAACGGTAGAGGTGGAGGAGTCCGGGAAAAAAGGCTTTTTCTCCCGCCTGAAGGCCGGCCTGGCCAAGACCAGGGACAATATCGTCAAGGGGATGGACTCTGTCTTTACCGGCTACACCGCCATCGACGACGAGTTTTACGAGGAGCTGGAGGAGACCCTGATCATGGGGGATATCGGCGTCAGCGCCACCACCCAGATCATAGACCGGCTGCGGGAGCAGGTGGAGGAGGAGCGCATCAGCCAGCCGTCCAAGTGCAAGCAGCTATTGATCCAGAGCATCCGGGAGCAGATGCGGGTGGACGACACCGCCTATGATTTTGAGAAAAAGCAGTCCGTGATCATGGTGATCGGGGTAAACGGCGTGGGCAAGACCACCTCCGTGGGGAAGCTTGCGGGGAAACTCAAAGACAGCGGGCGCAAGGTGCTGATCGCGGCGGCGGACACGTTCCGGGCTGCGGCGGGAGAACAGCTGGCGGAGTGGGCCAGAAGGGCCGACGTCCCCATGATCGGCGGAAACGAGGGAGCGGATCCGGCCAGTGTGGTGTTCGACGCGGTGACGGCGGCAAAGGCCAGAGGCGTAGACGTGCTGCTCATCGATACGGCAGGACGCCTGCACAACAAGAAAAACCTGATGGAAGAGCTGCGGAAAATGAATCGGATCATCGACAAGGAATTTCCCGACGCCCACCGGGAAAACCTGATCGTGCTGGACGGCACCACAGGGCAGAACGCGCTGGTGCAGGCCCGGGAGTTCGGGGAGGTGGCCGATCTGACAGGCATCGTGCTGACCAAGATGGACGGCACGGCAAAGGGCGGCATTGCCGTAGCCATCCAGTCGGAGTTAAAGGTGCCCGTGAAGTACATCGGCGTGGGAGAGACGATCGAAGATCTGCAGAAATTTGATCCGGATCAGTTTGTGAACGCGCTGTTTGAGTTGGAGCCGGAGGAAGGATCGCCGCTGTACTGATTTTTACGAGGAGAAAGGGAGAGGAAGATGGGAGAACAGATGCTGACGTTGGAAAAATTCGAGGAAGCCTGTGAGGTGGTAAAACGGGTCACGCTGGAGACAGAGCTGGTGTTCAGCAATTATTTCAGCGCCATCACGGGGAACAAGGTTTACCTGAAACCGGAGAATATGCAGCTTACCGGCGCCTACAAGGTGCGGGGCGCATATTATAAGATGAGCACGCTGACAGAGGAAGAACGGGCAAAGGGGCTGATCACTGCCTCGGCCGGCAACCATGCCCAGGGCGTGGCCTATGCGGCCAAGTGCTACGGGGCAAAGGCAACCATCGTCATGCCCACCACCACGCCCTTCATCAAGGTGGAGCGCACCCAGAGCTACGGCGCGGAGACGGTCCTGTACGGCGACGTGTACGACGAGGCCTGCCAGAAGGCCTATGCGCTGGCCGCAGAGCATGGATATACCTTCATCCACCCCTTTGACGACCTGACGGTGGCCACCGGCCAGGGCACCATAGCCATGGAGATTTTAAAGGAGCTGCCGGAGGCAGATTACATACTGGTGCCCATCGGCGGAGGCGGCCTGGCCACAGGCGTCTCTACCCTGGCGAAGATGCTGAATCCAAAGGTCAAGATCATCGGCGTGGAACCGGCGGGGGCAAACTGTATGCAGGAATCCCTGCGGGCGGGCAGGGTGACCACACTTCCCGCGGTGAACACCATTGCGGACGGCACGGCGGTAAAGACGCCGGGCGAAAAGCTGTTCCCCTACCTCCAGAAGAATCTGGACGACATCATCACCGTACAGGACGAGGAGCTGGTAGGCGCCTTTCTGGATATGGTGGAAAACCATAAGATGGTGGCGGAAAATTCCGGCCTGCTCACGGTGGCGGCCCTGCGCCATCTGGATGTGAAGGGCAAAAATATCGTGTCCATCATCAGCGGCGGCAACATGGATGTGATTACCATGTCTTCCGTGGTACAGCAGGGGCTGATCCTGCGGGACCGCATCTTTACGGTGTCTGTGCTTTTGCCCGACAAGCCGGGAGAGCTGTATCGGATCTCCGGCATCATCGCAGGGGTGAGCGGAAACGTGATCAAGCTGGAGCACAACCAGTTTGTCTCCATCAACCGCAACGCAGCCGTGGAGCTTTGCATCACCATGGAGGCTTTCGGCACGGAGCACAAGCGTCAGATCATGGACGCGCTGGAAAAGGGCGGCTTCCAGCCAAAGCAGGTCCGCACCATCATTTAAACAGGAAACTGACAGGGCAGGAAATGGAGTAAGATATGGCAGGAAAACCGATCACAAACCCGGAACAGGAGAAAGAGATCCGCTATGAGGCCGCAAAATCGGTGGGCCGCAGGGTGAAGGACTATCTGGCGATCACCCTGGCTTCCTTCATCTATGCAGCGGCGGTCAGCCTGTTTTTAGACCCCAACTCCCTGGCGCCCGGCGGCGTGACCGGTGTTTCCATCATCTTAAACCGGTTCACGGGGCTGGAGACCGGTACCTGGATGCTGTTGATCAATGTGCCCATCCTGGCGGTGGGCACCTGGAAATTCGGCCTGCGCTTTATCCTTTCCACCATGTACTGCACCGCGCTGACCTCCCTGTTTACCAACTGGCTGACGCCTTACGGCCCTGTGACGACGGATCTGCTCCTGGCGGCGTTGGTGGGAGGCGCCATGATCGCCGTCTCCCTGGGGCTGGTGTTTAAGGCAGGCGCTACCACCGGCGGCACGGATATCATTGTGAAACTGCTGCGGTTACGGTTCCCCCACTTAAAAACGGGATCCTTGTTTTTGATCACGGACGCCATGATTGTCACCGCGTCCGCCGTTGTATTTAAAAATCTGGATGTAGCCCTCTACGCTGGTCTGGTGGTGCTGGTCAACTCCCTGCTTCTGGATCTGGTGCTCTATGGCAGGGACGGCGCAAAGCTTCTCTTTATCATCAGCGACCGCCATCGGGAGATTGCGGGACGGCTTCTGGAAGATCTGGATATCGGCGCGACCTATCTGTCTGGCACCGGAGCTTACAGCGGCAGGGACAAAGAAGTGATCATGTGCGTGATCAAAAAGCAGCTCTCCCCCAAGGCGGAGGAGATCGTCCGCCAGGAAGACCCCATGGCCTTTACCATTGTGACCAGCGCCACGGAGATCTTCGGGGAGGGGTACAAGAGCATTTTCAGCGAGAAGATATAGACGCGCAGGGGATCTGCGCTTCCCCTGTAAAGAAAAAATACTTGACACCTGTTCCCGGGTGTAGTAAGATACTCAAGGTGCCTCCTTTGTGGAAGGCGCTGTGAGGCAAAAGAGCATGGACAAGATTTATGAGCAGACAATGCTGTTTGATTTTTACGGCGAACTGCTGACGCCGCATCAGCGCAGCATTTATGAGGATGCGCTGTACAACGATATGTCCCTGGGGGAAATTTCCCAGGAGCGGGGCATCACCAGGCAGGGCGTGCATGATCTGATCAAGCGCTGCGACAAGATTTTGGAAGCGTATGAGGGCAAGCTCCACCTGGTAGAGCGCTTTGCCAGGGCCAAGGCGGCGGTGTGTGAGATAGAGGAACTGACCGGGCCGGAGGGCCGGGGGGACATGGAAGAGCGGCTCTCAAAGATCCGTGTCCTGGCGCGCCAGCTTTTGGAAGAACTGTGAGGAATGACCGGTGGCATTTGAAAACCTGACGGATAAATTGCAGAATGTGTTTAAGGGCCTGCGCAGCAAGGGCCTGCTCACCGAGGAGGATGTGCGCGCCGCCTTAAAAGAGGTCAAAATGGCGCTCCTGGAGGCGGACGTCAACTTCAAAGTGGTGAAGCAGTTCGTCAAGGCCGTGGAGGAGAGGGCCGTGGGGCAGGAGGTCATGAGCGGCTTAAACCCTGGGCAGATGATCGTAAAGATTGTCAACGAGGAACTGGTGTCCCTCATGGGGAGCGAAACCACGGAGATCGCCATGCAGCCGGGCAAGGCGGTGACGGTGATTCTGATGGCCGGTCTTCAGGGCGCGGGAAAGACCACCGCCACGGCAAAGCTGGCCGGAAAGCTGAAGCAGAAGGGGAAAAAATCCCTGCTGGCGGCCTGCGACATTTACCGTCCTGCGGCCATTGAGCAGTTGAAGATCAACGGGCAGAAGATGGGCGTGGACGTGTTCGAGATGGGGACGGAGCACAAGCCCGCAGAGATTGCGGCCCAGGCTGTGGCCCGTGCAAGGGATAACGGATACAATGTGGTGATCCTGGACACTGCCGGACGGCTCCATGTGGACGAGGAGATGATGGCGGAGCTTCAGGAGATCAAGGCCAGCGTAGAGGTGCACCAGACCCTGTTAGTGGTGGACGCCATGACCGGACAGGACGCGGTGAACGTGGCCAAGGAGTTCGACGATAAGGTGGGCGTAGACGGCGTCATCCTCACCAAGATGGACGGCGATACCCGGGGCGGCGCTGCCCTCTCCATCAAGGCGGTGACGGGAAAACCCATCCTCTACGTGGGGATGGGGGAGAAGCTCTCGGATCTGGAGCAGTTTTATCCGGAGCGGATGGCCAACCGCATCCTGGGGATGGGGGATATGCTGACCCTCATCGAAAAAGCCCAGGAAAACATAGATCTCGACGAGGATAAGGGCCGGGAGATGGCCTCCCGCATGAAGAAGGGGAAATTCGACTTTGAAGATTACCTGGAGAGTATGAAGCAGATGCGGAACATGGGCGGCCTTTCCAGTATCCTGGGGATGCTGCCGGGCCTTGGCATCAAAGGCGCGGACTTAAGCTCCATGGTGGACGAAAAGCAGTTGAAGCACATGGAAGCCATCGTGCTGTCCATGACGCGGGAGGAACGCCGCAATCCAAAGCTTTTAAACCCGCAGCGGAAGCACCGCATCGCCCGGGGCGCCGGTGTGGACATCGCGGTGGTCAACCGGTTTATCAAGCAGTTTGAGCAGAGCCAGAAGCTGATGAAGCAGTTCGGCGGCGGGAAAAAGGGCCGTGGAATGTTCGGCGGCTTTCCCGGCATGGGGGGCGGAAGATTCCCCTTTTAACCTGATGAAAAAGGACTTGCGGCGGCGCCGTCTCCTTTTCATAATACCAACAACAAGGAAGAGCCGGAAAAACCGGCAGAAAGAGGTAAAGACATGGCAGTAAAGATCAGACTGAAAAGAATGGGACAGAAGAAGGCTCCTTTTTATAGAATTATCGTAGCCGATTCCCGTTCTCCCAGAGACGGCAGATTCATCGAGGAGATCGGTACTTATGATCCCAGCACGGATCCCAGCACCTTTAAGATCAACGAGGAGCTTGCAAAGAAATGGCTTGCAAACGGTGCACAGCCCACAGAGGTAGTGGGAAAACTTTTCAAGGCGGCCGGCATCGAAAAGTAAGTTAGGAGGTGTCCTGATGAAAGAATTAGTGGAAGTGGTTGCCAAAGCGCTGGTGGATCATCCAGACGAGGTGGCGGTGACAGAGCGCAGAGAAGGCAAGACCACTATCATCGAACTCCATGTGGCCCCGTCCGATATGGGCAAGGTCATCGGCAAGCAGGGAAGGATTGCCAAGGCAATCCGAGCTGTGGTAAAAGCGGCATCCAACAAAGACAACCAGAGAGTGGATGTAGAGATCGTGTAAACCAAAAAGAGGGGCAGGGTTTTCTGTCCCTCTTCGTGCGTTTGGGCATAGCCGTTTCGGGCGGCAGAAACAGAGGGAAAATGGAAGATTTTTTTCAGGTGGGGATCATCACGTCTCCCCACGGGATAAACGGCGAGGTGAAAGTATTTCCCACCACCGACGACCCCAGGCGGTTTAAGCGGTTGAAGGAAGTGCTCCTGGACACGGGGAAAGAGCGCAGGCCCATGACGGTGCAGGGCGTGCGGTTTTCCAAGCAGTTTGTGCTCTTAAAGCTTCAAGGCTTAGAGAGCAGAAACGATGCGGAGAAGGCCGCAGGCTGCCCGCTGTTCGTCCCCCGCAAAGACGCCGTGCAGCTGGGGAAAGACGAATATTTCGTGGCTGATCTGGAGGGCCTTAAGGCTCTGGACGAGGAGGGGAACCCCCTGGGCGTTTTAGAGCGGGTGATCGAGACCGGGGCCAATGACGTCTATGTGATCCGGTTAAAGGACGGCAGAGAGCTGCTGCTTCCCGCCATCAAGCAATGCGTGCTGGAGGTGGACGTGGAGGCGGGGTACTTGAAAATACACATTTTGGAAGGGCTGTTGGACGAAACAGTGTGAAAAATCATGAAATTTCATGTGCTGACACTATTTCCGGAGATGATCTGTCAGGGTTTGGGAACCGGCGTCATCGGCCGGGCGTTAAATAAAAATCTCATTGCGCTTCACGCGGTGAACATCCGGGATTACACCCTGGAAAAGCACGGCAAAGTGGACGACTACCCTTACGGTGGCGGCGCCGGTATGCTGATCCAGGCCCAGCCCGTCTATGACGCCCACAGGGCCGTCTGCGGGGGCCGTCCTGTGCGGACGGTCTATGTGACGCCCCAGGGACGCCCCTTTGACCAAAGACTGGCCCGGGAACTGGCCCGGGAGGAGGAGCTGGTTCTGCTCTGCGGCCACTATGAAGGGATTGACGAGCGGGTGCTGGAGGAAGTGGTCACGGACCGTGTTTCCATCGGCGATTACATCCTGACCGGAGGAGAGCTTGCGGCCATGGTGATCATCGACGCGGTGGCCCGGCTGGTTCCCGGGGTTTTGGGAAACGAGACTTCGGCTCAGGAGGAGAGTTTTGACAACGATCTTTTAGAGTACCCTCAGTACACCAGGCCGGAGGTGTGGCGGGATAAGGCGGTGCCCCAGGTGCTTTTATCCGGGGATCACAACCGGATTGCCGGATGGCGGCTGGAGCAGTCCTTACAGCGCACCAGGAGCGTGCGGCCACAGCTCTATGAGAGATACCGGCAGAGGCAGAGCCTGGCGAAACGCCTCTCCAGGGAAAAGCGCAGCAACATCCACATGATGGAAAGCCTTGCCAGAGGGCTGGGGGAAATCCTCTACGAAAACGGGGATACGGCGGCGGTCTACCTGCCGGAGAGCCGTATCTGTATGGCTTGCGCCGCAGACGGAGCCGGAGGCAGGGCCATTCTGGACAGGATGCCCCGGGAGGCAGAGCTGGTGGTCGTCCATCAGGAGGGCTTAAAGCAGCTTCTGGAGGAGACGGGCTTCCAGGCGCTTTTTTCCTGCAGGCAGTTTCTCTATACCCAGAGAAAAACTTTGCCCGTAAGGCACAAGGATATCCGTCTTCTTGGGATGGAGAGCTTTGCGTATCTTTGCGCTCGTTATGAGATGGATGGGCCGGAATATGTGCGGGAGCGGCTTACATCCGGCGCTGTGTACGGCGCTTTTGTGGAGGGAGAGCTGGCTGGTTTTATCGGCACCCACCGGGAGGGCAGCATGGGGATGCTCTATGTGGACGAGGCATACCGCAGGCAGGGCCTGGCGGCTTCTCTGGAAGCCTATCTGGTCAATCGGACGCTGGAGCGGGGCTTCACCCCCTACGTCCAGGTAAAACCCGACAATCTTCCCTCCCTGCAGCTGCAGGAAAAACTGGGGTTTTACCAGGCAGGCCCCCTTTACTGGTGGATGGAGCGGCACAGTTGATTTTTCCGCCAGGAAAGGCAGGCGCGTCCGATGTCCTCTGGGCAGACACGCTTTCGCTCGGCGCAGCACGCAGCGGTCACTAAGCTCGAAAGTACCTCGCTAAGTGCCGGCGTGCTTTTACGGTCTGCCCAGAGGACATCGGACGCGCCGCGTGCCAACCGCAGCTCAAATTTTGCCGCTTTGTCGGCCACAGCGGTTGTCTGCCGTGTCATGTTATCAGTGCGGCAGTTGTCGGCGCGGTGCAAATTCATGCTTGCATTTTCCGGCGCACTGTGGTAAAATCTGAATGTTGCGAAAACGAGATGGTCCTCTGTTACCAGTGGCGTATCGGACCGCCATGGAAGTATTAAGAACATCCATTTGAAAAAGGAGGCTCACCATGAGTGACATCATCAGAGAGATCGAGGCAGAACAGCTGAAGGAAAAGGTAGACGATTTTGCGGTGGGAGATACCGTGAAGGTCTATGGCAAAATCAAAGAGGGAAACCGCGAGCGGATCCAGATATTTGAGGGCGTTGTGTTAAAGCGCCAGGGCGGCAGCAACCGGGAGACTTTTACCGTGAGAAAGACCTCCAGCGGCATCGGCGTCGAGAAGACCTGGCCCCTGCATTCCCCCAATGTGGAAAAGATCGAGGTTGTGAGAAAGGGTAAGATAAGACGCGCAAAGCTGAATTATCTGAGAGATCGGTCGGGCAAGAAGGCAAAGGTAAAAGAGCTCGTGAGATAAGGAATAGCGGAAGGACAATTACCGGCGTAGTTGTCCTTTTCTATTTGCAGAAAATATGTTATACTCATAAAAGGCACTGTTTGGCCTGCGCCGCCCCTGTGGCAGAATGAGCGGAAAAGATGGCAAAGAGCAAAGGACTGAGTTTTTATAAGAGAAAGAAAAAGATCAGCTCCGCGGCCGTGCGGGAGGTGTTCAGTTGGATATTCGGCATCCTTGCGGCAATTTTTATTGCGGGCGTCCTGGTTTTTTTCCTGGGTATGACCACCCGGGTGGTGGGGGTCTCCATGGAGCCCGTCCTCTACAACGAGCAGCAGGTTCTGATCAACCGTTTTCTCTATGTGATCTCCTCCCCCAAGAGAGGGGACGTGGTGGTGTTTCTGCCAAACGGCAACGAGAACGCCCACTATTATGTCAAGCGGGTGGTGGCAGTGCCAGGGGACCGGGTGCTGGTGCAGAGCGGCGTCCTGTATGTCAACGGCATTGAAAGCCCCTGGGTCGCAGAGCGGGTGACAGAGCCGGGGATTGCGGCAAACGAGCTTGTGCTGGATCACAATGAATATTTCTGCATGGGGGACAATCCGGGCAACAGCGAGGACAGCCGTTCCGCCAACATCGGGCCCGTGCAGGGGGACGACATTATAGGAAAGGTATGGTTCCGTGCCGCCTGTCAGGGGTCGGGCATGGGATTTGTAAAATGAGATGAGGGAAGAATACGGCAGATATCACTGGTATCCCGGCCATATGACCAAGGCCGTCCGCATGATGCAGGAGAACATAAAGCTGATCGACCTGGTGATCGAGCTGGTGGACGCCAGGATCCCTTACAGCAGCCAGAACCCGGATATCGACAGGCTGGCCGCGGGGAAATCCCGCATCCTGCTGTTGAACAAGGCAGATCTGGCCAGTGCGGAGGCAAACGCGCAGTGGGCCGCTTTTTTCCGGGAGAAGGGCATCCATGTGCAGGAGATCAACGCCAAGACCGGCGAAGGCATCAAAGCCATAGACGCCCTGGTCAGGGAAGCCTGCCGGGAAAAGCTGGAGCGGGATAAAAAGCGGGGGATCGTCAACCGGCCCGTGCGGGCCATGGTGGCGGGCATCCCCAACGTGGGCAAGTCCACCTTTATCAACGCCTTTGCGGGGAAAGCCTGTACCAAAACGGGAAATAAGCCCGGCGTCACCAAGGGGAAACAATGGATACGTCTGAATAAGAGCCTGGAGCTTTTAGACACCCCCGGTATCCTCTGGCCCAGGTTTGAGGATGCAAAAGCGGGGATGTATCTGGCTCTGGTGGGCTCCATGAACGATGAGACGCTTCTTTTGGAGGAGCTGGCCTGCGATCTGCTGGACTGCATGCAGGAGCTGTACCCTGGGGCGGTATCGGAGCGGTATGGCGTCCTTCCTGCCGCAGAGGCGCAGGAGACGCTGGGCCTCATCGCAAAGGCCAGAGGCTGCCTGGGAAAAGGGGACACATTAGACGATCGGAAGGCCGCCGCCATCCTGCTGGAGGATTTCAGGAGCGGCCGCCTGGGCCGTATGACGTTGGAGCGGCCGCGGGAAAGGGAATAGGGAGTTTGCCCGGAAAGGTTTGGTATACGCAATGAACAAGGTGATGAAAGAAATGATCAGCACGCTTTTGTATCTGCTCTTTGTGCTGTGTGCGGTGCTGGCGCTGACCAGTTTTGTGTGCCAGCGCACCAAGGTGGAAGGCGCCTCCATGGAACCTACTCTCTATGACGGGGACAATCTCATCGTGGATAAGATCAGCTACCGATTCCGTGATCCCAGCCGGTTTGATATCATCGTCTTTCCCCACGAACAGGTGCTCTTTATCAAGCGCATCATCGGCCTGCCCGGGGAAACGGTACAGATCGACGCCAAGGGGGATATCTATATCGACGGGGTGCTTCTGCCGGAAGGGTACGGCAAGGAAGTGATCCGGCCGGAAAACGTGGGAATCGCCATTGAGCCCATCGTGCTGGGAGAAGACGAGTACTTTGTCATGGGAGACAACCGCAACAACAGCGCGGACAGCCGGATGGAGAGCGTGGGAAACGTGAAGCGGGACGCCATTGTGGGGCGTGCCTGGGTGCGCATCTGGCCCTTTTCCAGATTCGGCGTGCTCAAACATCAGTGACGGAGACAGAGTATGGACAGAGAAGAGAGTATCAGCCAGATACAAAAGACGTTGCAGGCAGCTTGTGAAACAGAGCTGCCTGCCTTCATAGAGGCCCACAGGCAGGATCCCCGGGCCGGGGTGCAGAAACTGATCGCGTCCGCCCAAAGGCGCCTGGAGGCCCTCGCACGGGAGAGGGAGCGCATAGAAGGGCTTAGAAGGTACGAGGAACAGTACGGGGAGTATGAGTATATCTGCGGCATCGACGAGGTGGGCAGAGGGCCTCTGGCGGGGCCTGTGGTGGCCGCCGCCGTGATTCTTCCCAGGGGCTGCCGGATCTTATATATAAACGATTCCAAGCAGCTGTCCGAAAAAAAGAGAGAGGAGCTTTATCAGGTGATTCTGGAACAGGCCGTGGCCTGCGCCGTGGGATATGCCACGCCGGAGCGGATCGACCAGATCAACATCCTGCAGGCCACCTATGAGGCCATGCGGGAGGCCATCGGGAAGCTGAAGCCTTCGCCGGATATCCTGTTAAACGACGCCGTGACCATCCCGGGGGTGAACCTGCCCCAGGTGCCCATCATCAAGGGGGACGCAAAGAGCATTACCATCGGGGCGGCCAGCATCCTGGCCAAGGTGACCAGGGACCGGCTGATGCAGGAGTACGACAAGGTATTTCCCGCCTATGATTTTGCGGCAAACAAGGGCTACGGCAGCCCGGCGCACATTGCGGCGCTGAAAAAATACGGGCCCACGCCGATCCACCGCAGGAGCTTTATCACACATTTTGTCTGAGGAGACCGAGATGAGACTGAGGATGCCATGGGGAAATGTACAGATGTCTGAGACGTCCGCACAGGGTAAGCGGGCAGACGGATCTTTGCGCTCATCCAGCCCCTACGGGAGCGCCCAGGCGGCCAGCATCAGCCGTCAGATCCGCTCCCTGGTGCCGGGCCAGACCCTGCACGGAGAGATCGTGGGCCGGAATGGCAGCGAGGTACAGATCCGATTAAGCGACGACGTGGTCATCCAGGCGAGGGTGGATCAGAACATGAACCTGGAAGTGGGAAAGAACATGACTTTCGAGGTGCGAAACAACGGCAGGACGCTGACCCTAAGCCCCTTGTTTACCAATATGTCCGCCGATGTGAACGTGATGAAAGCCATCGACATGGCAAGCCTTCCCTTAAACGAGACCACTGTGTCCATGACCGGGCAGATGATGGAGGCCGGGCTGCCCGTGGACAAAGCTTCCATGCAGCAGATGTACCGGGAGATCTCCTCCTACCCACAGGCCCAGGTGTCTGATATCGTCAATCTCCATCGGCTCGGACTGCCTGTGAACGAGGCGAATGTGGAACAGATGATCTCTTACCGCAGCCTGACCCATTCTTTGAACCAGGGGCTGGACAGTCTGCTGGAAGCGCTGCCCCAGGCCATGGCGGGGATGCGGGCAGAGGGGAATGGACAGGGGCTTTCCAGCCTGTATCAGGAATTGTTTTCCATGCTCTCTGAAAACCCTTCGGAGGTTTTGGAGGCGGAGCCTGTCCCCGGCCAGGCCGGACAGCCGGAAAGTCCTGCCCAGGCTCTGCCGGATGCGTCTCTTGGGCAGGCCCAGGCGGAGGGCATTCTTCTGGGAGAAGCAGGGGAAGGGCTGGCCCGCGGGGAGGGCGTCCTGGCCGGGATGGAGGGCGCTCCGGGCGAAACAGAGGGAATGCCGGACGGAGACGGACCGCCGGGAGCGGAGGGCAGGGCCTCAGACGTCCAGGGGGCGCAGGGGCAAAGCGCCGTCCTCACGGCGGAGGGCGCATTGTCTGCCGCAGCGAGAGGGGCCCTTGCAGAGGATCTTCTGGCTGTGCTGGAGACGCTGCCTTTGCCGGAGGAGGAACGGGCCGCTTTCCAGGTTCCGCTGGAGCAGTTTGCCCGGGGAGAGCTTTCTTCCCAGTCCTTTTTTGACCTGGCAGGGCGGCTGCTTGCAAGAAGCCAGTCTTTTCCCCAGGGCGTCCAGGAGCTGCACCGCGTGTTTGCCGGGAAAGCGTTTCAGGGGCTGTTGGAGAGACAGCTGAAAAACCTCTGGAGCATCCGCCCCCAGGAGGTGGAGGAGCCGGAGAAGGTGGAAGCCCTTTACAGGCGGCTGGACCGGCAGCTAAAAGGACTCTCACAGGCTCTGGAGAGCGGCGGCCAGACCCAGAGTGCAGCCTTCCGCACCGCGGGCACCCTGTCCCGGAACCTGGATTTTTTAAACCAGTTGAACCAGATGTACGCCTATGTGCAGCTCCCGCTTAAGATGGGGCAGGGGGAGGCCCACGGCGAACTCTATGTCTATACCAACAAGCGCTCCCTGGCGGCGGCAGAGGGAAAGATCACCGCCCTTTTACATCTGGACATGGAGCACTTAGGGCCTGTGGACGTGTATGTGGCCCTGGAGCGGGAAAAAGTGAACACACGGTTTACCGTGCGGGACGACGAGATGCTGGACTTTCTGGAGGCGCATATGGATCTTCTCACCGAGCGGCTGGCCAGGCGGGGATACGATTGCAGCTTTTCCATGACGGTCAGGGAGGGCGGCCAGGGAGAAGACAGCGGTATCGCTCCTCTCCTCAGACAGGAGAAGGGGATGCTGGTGTCCCAATATGCCTTTGATGTGAGGACTTGACGGGGTGTGTTTATGAGCGGGAACGACAAAAAGACAGACAAAGTGAAACAGGCCATCGCCCTGGAGTACGACCCATCGGATCAGGCCCCCAGGGTGGTGGCCAGCGGCAGAGGCCTTCTGGCAGAGAAGATCATCGAGAAGGCCAAGGAGAGCGACGTGCCCATCCACCGGGATGACAAGCTGGCGGATACCCTGTCCCGGCTGGAGATCGGGGAGATGATCCCGCCGGAGCTCTATGAGGTGGTGGCGGAAATCCTGATTTTTGTGGACTCCATGGACAAAATCAAGAGTAAGATGAAAGGATAGGCTGTGGACAAAAGGAGCGTGGGCGCCGCCGGGGAGAGCCTGGCGGCGGAGTATCTGGCCGCCCGGGGGATGCAGATTCTGGAAAGAAATTTTAAGAGCCGCCGTGGGGAGGTCGATCTGATCGGCCGCCATGAGGGGTATCTTGTCTTTGTGGAGGTCAAATACCGAAGCGGCGGCACAAGCGGCGACCCGGCGGAGGCCGTTGACAGGCGCAAACAGCAAAGGATCTGCCGGGCGGCAGACTACTATCGCTACCTCCACAGGACAGGGGAGGACGTCCCCGTGCGCTACGATGTGGTGGCCATCCGGGGAGAGGAGATCAGATGGCTGCAAAACGCCTTTCCCCATTGTACAGCGTAAACATCATGTGGATGTGCGGATTGTTTTGCAAAATAGACTTTTCCCTTCTGGAATTTGTGCCGGAGCGCCGCAAATTCCCCTGGGGCAGACGCGGATTTAAAATTCGCATTGCCCGACGCGGGAGCGCTTCGGAATGGAGATCGACATGGAAAAACTCATACGGCATCCCGGGCGGATTGGGGAGGGGATCAGGCAAAACAGCGTCTGCATTTCCCCGGGGGAGGAGCTGGAGTATCTGACCTTTCCCGGTCTGGAAAAGATAGAAGACGTCCGCCATCTGGTGACGACCCGCAGGGGCGGCGTGAGCAAAGGGCCGTTTTCTTCCATGAATCTAAGCTTTACCCGGGGGGACAACCCGGAGGACGTGGCGGAAAACTACCGGCGCATCGGCCAGGTACTTGACTGCCCGC
The DNA here is from genome assembly GCA_947594835.1 of uncultured Acetatifactor sp. Taxonomy (GTDB): domain Bacteria; phylum Bacillota; class Clostridia; order Lachnospirales; family Lachnospiraceae; genus Acetatifactor. Next base: position 66,690 of record CANQEH010000005.1, read on the forward strand.
CGGAGCGCATGGCGGCCTCCCGCCAGGCCCACACCACCCATATCCGGCGGGTGGGGGAAGAGGACGCCGGAAAGGGCGTGGTTTTTCCCTGCGATTACGCGGATGTGGACGGCCTGATCACAGATGTGCCCCGTCTTGCCCTGGTGACCTTCTACGCGGATTGTGTGCCCCTTCTCTTTGTGGACGGGAAGCGGAGGGTGATCGGCGCGGCGCACTCCGGCTGGCGGGGGACTGCAGACCGTATGGGGGCCTGCATGACCCGGGCCCTGGGGGAGGCTTTCGGCACAAAGCCGCAGGATCTCTTTGCCGCCATCGGCCCCTCCATCTGCCAGAACTGTTATCAGGTCAGCAGGGATGTAGCACAGCGCTTTTTCCCCCTGGACGGGGAGGAGACGAAAGAGCTGCGCCGGGCGGCTGCGGTGAAATTATATGGACAGGAGCGGCTGCTGCAGGTGGCAGAGCCGGATCAGAGCGAGCCCGGGAAGTACCGGCTGGATCTGTGGCTGGCCAATCTGCTGATCCTGATGCAGGCGGGTATCCCGGCTGAGCAGATCTTTGTGACGGATCTTTGCACCTGCCACAACAGCGGATACCTGTTTTCCCATCGGGTAAGCGCAGAAAAACGGGGGAATCTGGCGGCCTTTTTGATGCTGAATTAAACGGATTTAAGAAAATATTCAGAAATTTCTTCGGGATCTTTTAAAAGAATTTGTTTTATACTGATAGGGATAAGACAAATGACAGCCGCGCTGCGGCGGAAAAGAGGAAATATGGCCAATATACTTGTATGCGACGACGACAAAGAGATTGTGGACGCCATTGAGATCTATCTGAGCCAGGACGGCTACCGGATCTTCAAGGCCTACGATGGAGCCCAGGCCATCGAGTTGCTCAAGCGGGAGGAAATCCATCTCCTGATCATGGACATCATGATGCCGAAGCTGGACGGCATCCGGGCCACGTTAAAAATCAGGGAATACAGCAGCATCCCCATCATCATGCTCAGCGCAAAATCAGAGGACACAGACAAGATCCTGGGCTTAAACATCGGCGCAGACGATTATATCACCAAACCCTTTAACCCGTTGGAGCTGGCAGCAAGAGTCAAGTCAAACCTTCGGCGCTACACTTCCCTGGGCAGCCTGAATGCGGAGAACAAAGCCATCTACCAGGTGGGAGGACTGATCATCAACGACGACACCAAACAGGTGACGGTGGACGACGAGCCGGTGAAGATGACGCCCATCGAGTACAATATCCTGCTCCTTCTGATGAAGAACCAGGGCAGGGTCTTTTCCATCGATCAGATTTATGAGAGCATCTGGAACGAGGACGCCATCGGCGCGGACAACACCGTGGCGGTCCACATCCGCCATATCCGGGAAAAGATCGAGATCAACCCCAAGGAGCCCCGGTATCTGAAGGTGGTGTGGGGCGTGGGATATAAGATCGACAAGCAGTAGAGGAAACGAGGGAGCATGAAGAAACACACCTGGAGACGGATCGGGATCGGTATTTTGCAGCATCTGCTGGCGGCGGCCATCGGCGTGGCGGCAGGCAGCCTGGTGCTCAATTCGTATCTCGCCGTGGATTCCATCGACGGCAAACAGGTCTACCGGATCTTTCCCCTGGCGGACAAGCGGGATTTTGAGGACTCGGACATCTATAACAGCCTGTTCCGCAACGCCGTGTCGGACATCACCCAGCTGGTGGTGCTCAAGGCGCAGCTGGAGACGGGGGACGTCTTTGACCCGTCCAAGCGGATCGACGTGACGGCCTATGCGGAGCAGACCGGCCTGGGGCAGGACTGCAATATCACCGCAGTCTATGAGCTGGACAACCTGATCAACTGGGGAAAGCGGGGAGTGGATTACACAGACCGCACCATGAGTATGTCCGATTTCGTCAATTATTTCGGTTACTGCATCTACCCGGAAAATTTCCAGTTTAACCAGTACGGCCAGCTTGCCTTTGAGGCCTTCCGGAAAACAGGGGAGAAGCAGGAGGAGCACTGGGAGGAGGGCGGCGCCCAGGAAACCTGGGAAACGGCGTCGGAAGACAGCTATGGAAAGACGGCGGAGGAAATAACGCTTCTCTCACAGGAGATGGAGCGGTACACGGAGGAACAGCTGGAGGATATGGTGTTCTCCTATCTGATGGCGCAGGATCTGGACGAGGTGCGGCTCTCCCGGGAGGACGACGGTTCCCTGACGGTTTCCTTTCCCATGCTCACCGTCCGCTACGAAACCGTAGACGGAGTCAGACAGCTGGTGGACTATGCGGACAACTGGGTGGACTATATCCGTCTTCAGCGGAACGTGGCGGCCGCCGTGGAGAACCTGACGGCAAATTATGACCGCTACCGGCTCTGCAATCCCCTGTACCGGGCGGAGAACAGCAACGTCAAATACATGGTGCGGCTCACCACCGAGGAGGGCGTGCAGGCTTACACCAATATGGACAAGCTGAAGAACGCAAGCGACGAGGATGTGACGGAATTTTTCTCCGAATACCGCAGATACCTGATCTATTACCCCGACAGCCTGGCCCTTATGGGCAACATCGGCCTCAGCGAAAAAGAACTGTACGGGTACATGAATCTTTACGAGTACGCTTACCCCGACACCACGCATATCTGGCTGGCCGTGGACACGGATTACCAGGCAGTGGGCGACGCCTTCTACAACGCCCACCTGATTTACGAAAAAGTGATACCCTATACCAGCCGCATCTTTTTCTTCCTTGTGGTGATGGCGCTGCTCTGGCTGGGAATCGGCGTGTACCGCTCCGCCATGACGGGAATGGCGTATGAGGCTGACGGCTCCCGGGTGTGGCGGCTGTGGCGCTTTGACCATCTCTTTACGGAGTGTCTGTTTCTGCTGGCCGCAGGGGCGGTATACCTGGCTGTGGCGGGCTTTGGCCTGCTGCAGGATGTGGCCGGGACGGCGGGGGTGATTCCTATGGAATGGATGGGGCTCCAGCTGACGCGGCTGTACCACTATGGGGTGTTTGGTCTTTACGGCCTCTATGTCAGCGTCTCCCTCTGCGTGATCTGGTACAGCCTGGTGCGCAGGGCAAAGGCCTGGAGCCTGTGGACGGGCAGCCTTCTCTACGCCCTGCTCTCCCGGATACAGTCTTTCGGGCATTTTATCCTCCATCACAAAAGCGCGGCGGTGAGCACCCTGCTTCCCTATAACCTGTACCTGTTCTTTCACCTGGTGGGCATAGCGGCTGTCTACCGTCTCCGGAGCCATCAGCTTCCGGCGGCGGCCATCCTGACCGGGATCCTGATATTTGACGGGGCGGTGGGAGTGCTGTTGTTTAAGAGAAATGGGGAGCAGCGGGATATCGTGGAAGGGATCAAAAAGATCCGGGACGGCGAGGTGGACTTTAAGCTGGACACGGAGAATTTACATGGCTCCAGCAGAGAGATGGCGGATGCGGTGAACAATATCGGCGAGGGCATCCGTAAGGCCGTGCGCACCAGCATGAAGGACGAGCAGATGAAGACGGATCTGATCACCAACGTCTCCCACGACCTCAAGACGCCGCTCACCTCCATCATCAACTATGTAGACCTTTTGAAGCGGTTAAAGATCCAGGAGGAGCCTGCCAAGAGCTACGTCGATATTCTGGACAACAAGGCCCACCGGCTCAAACAGCTCACGGACGACCTGGTGGAGGCGTCTAAGATCTCGTCGGGGAATATCGAGCTGAACCGGGAAAAGTTAAATCTCACCGAACTGATCCATCAGAGCATCGGGGAATTTTCCGACAAGCTGGAGGAGACGAATCTGCAGGCCATCTTTGACGCAGGAGAGCAGCCCGCCTATATCTACGCGGACAGCCGCAGGATGTGGCGGGTGATGGAAAACCTGTTCAACAATATCTGTAAATATGCGCTGGAGGGAACCAGGGTCTATATCGACACGGAAGTGCGGGAAGATGTGGTGCAGGTCTCTTTTAAGAATATCTCCAAACAGCAGATGAACATCCGCCCGGACGAGCTTGCGGAGCGCTTTATCAGAGGGGATTCCTCCCGCAGCACCGAGGGCAGCGGCCTGGGTCTTTCCATCGCAAAGAATCTGGTGCAGGCCCAGGACGGCGTCTTCGATATCTTCTTAGACGGGGATCTGTTTAAGGTCTCGATCCAGTTTCCCCTGTACCGGGAGGAGTCTGCAGGGGAGGACGGCCCTCAGTCCACGTCCAGTTCCACGCCGGAACGCGCGTTGTAGGCGTCCAGGATACTGTGGATCTTCTCGGTGGTAGCCAGGGTGTTGGCCAGGGAGGCATCGTGGTTCATGAAGTCGATCAGGGAGGCCACAAATTTGCTCATGCCCGCCTTGATAAAATAGGGCTTGTCATAGATCTGGGGCGGCAGGTAGGAGAGATCCGTGGTCACAACCTTGTCGAAATACCCCTTTGCGTAGGCGTCGTCAAAGGCCTGCAGCCCGTCGGTAAACAGGCCGAAGGTACAGCAGATGAACACCCGGCGGGCATTCATGGACTTTAACTGCTTCGCCGTGTCCAGCATACTGCCCCCGGAGGAGATCATGTCGTCGATGATGATAATGTCCTTCCCGGCCACGTCGTCCCCCAGAAACTCATGGGCCACGATGGGGTTCTTGCCGTTTACGATGACAGAGTAATCCCGCCGTTTGTAGAACATACCGGTGTCAACGCCCAGCACGCTTGCAAAGTAGATGGCCCGGTTCAAAGCGCCCTCGTCGGGGCTGATGACAAGCAGATGCTCCTTGTCCACGGTCAGATCCTGTTGCGCCTTTAACAGGGCCTTGATAAACTGGTAGGGAGGCGTGAAATTGTCAAATTCGCTTAACGGGATGGCGTTCTGCACCCTGGGATCGTGGGCGTCAAAGGTGATAAAGTTGCTGATGCCCATCTCCTTTAGCTCCCGCAGGGCAAAGGCGCAGTCCAGGGATTCCCTGCCGTTTCTCTTGTGCTGTCTGCCCTCGTAGAGGAAGGGCATGATCACGTTGATGCGGTGGGCCTTGCCGTTGCAGGCTGCGATGACCCGCTTTAAGTCCTGGTAGTGGTCGTCGGGGGACATATGGTTGATGTAGCCGTTCATTCGGTAGGTGATGCTGTAATTGCACACATCCACCAGAAGGAACAGATCCTTCCCGCGGATAGATTCCCGGAAGACGGCTTTTCCCTCCCCGGTGCCGAAGCGGGGAATCTCCACGTCCACCAGATAATTGTTTTCGATATAACCCTGGAAGGCAGGGTCGTTTTTGACTTTGTCGTTATGGATGCTTTTGCGGTATTCCACCAGATATTGATTGATGCGGCGCGCCATATGTTCCGCAGAGGGAAGTGCGGCGATCTTTAAGGGCGCTACGGGCATAGCGTCTTCCAGTTCCTGTAAATTGGGCATGAGAGGCCTCCGTTGTATGGTTGACATCTTATCGGCAACACATCCTTTATATCATTAAGATGGTGACACGTCAAGAAATTTCTAGTATATTGTATATCAGGGGAAAAGGAGAGAGCGATGCAGAAACAGCACAGGATAGAGAGGGTACTTCCAGACAGCATTGCCTCGGAGCTTCAGATCGAGCCGGGGGACAGGCTGGTCGCCATAAACGGGGAACCCATAGAGGACGTGTTTGACTATCAGTTCCTGGTTCAGGACAGCTATATCGAGGTCCTGATCGAAAAATCAGACGGGGAGCAGTGGCTTCTGGAGGTGGACAAGGAGCCGGATGAGGATCTTGGGCTTGTCTTTGAGAGCGGCCTCATGGACGAGTACCGCAGCTGCCGGAATAAGTGCGTGTTCTGCTTCATCGATCAGATGCCGCCGGGGATGCGGCCTACCCTTTATTTTAAAGACGACGATTCCCGCCTTTCTTTTCTGCAGGGAAACTATGTGACGCTGACCAACCTGTCCGAAAAGGATGTGGAGCGGATCTGCAGATACCACCTTTCCCCCATCAATATTTCCTTCCAGGCCATGAACCCGGCCCTCCGCTGTAAAATGTTAAACAACCGCTTTGCGGGAGAGGCGCTGAAGAAGGTGGATGCGCTGATGGAGGCCGGCATTCGGATGAACGGACAGATCGTGCTCTGCAAGGGCTTAAACGACGGGGAGGAGCTCTCTTACAGTATCCGGGAGTTAAAAAAATACCTTCCCAATCTGGAGAGCGTGTCTGTGGTGCCGGTAGGGCTGACAAAGTACCGGGAGGGGCTTTATCCGCTAAAGCCCTTTGACGCCCGGGATGCGGCGGAAGTGATCGACTTGATCGAAGGATTTCAGCGGGAGTGCATGGAAAGCCACGGGACGCATTTTGTCCACGCCAGCGACGAATGGTATATCCTGGCGGGCCGCAGCCTGCCGGAGGCAGGACGCTACGACGGCTACTTACAGCTGGAAAACGGGGTGGGGATGTTGCGGCTTTTGCTGGATGAGTTTGCGGAGGCCCTTGCGGAAGCAGGGCAGAAGGGGCTTCTGGGGCCAGTCCCTGCCCCGGTTAAGCTTTCCCTTGCCACAGGCCGTCTGGCCTTCCCCTACCTGGAGCAGATGGCCCGGACGGTGCAGGAGGCCTGCCCGGGGCGTTCCATCCGGGTATATGCCATAGAGAACCGCTTCTTTGGGGAGCAGATCACGGTTTCCGGGCTTCTCACCGGGCAGGATCTGCGGGAGCAGCTCACGGGGCAGGATCTGGGGGAGAGGCTGCTTCTGCCCGAAAATATGCTGCGCAGCGGCGAGGACGTGTTTTTGGACGATCTGCGGGTGGCGGAACTGGAAAAGGCTTTACAAGTGCCCATTTCTATTGTAAAATCAAGCGGACATGAGTTATTAAACGCCTTTTTGCAGAGCTGAGACGGAGATTTGAAACGGAGGAGAGAATGGCTTTAAAGAGAAAACCCATCGTGGCGGTAGTTGGCAGGCCCAATGTGGGCAAGTCTACTTTGTTCAACGCCTTGGCGGGAGAGCGGATATCCATTGTAAAAGATACGCCGGGCATCACCAGGGACCGGATTTATGCGGATGTGAGCTGGCTGGATAAGAATTTCACCCTGATCGACACAGGCGGCATCGAGCCGGACAGCAACGACGTGATCCTGTCCCAGATGCGCGCCCAGGCCCAGATCGCCATGGACACGGCGGACGTCATCATCTTTCTGGTGGATGTGCGCCAGGGGCTGGTGGACTCGGACTCCAAGGTGGCGGATATGCTGCGCCGCTCCAGAAAGCCTGTGGTGCTGGTGGTCAACAAGGTGGACGACTTTGACAAATTCATGGCGGACGTGTACGAGTTCTACAACCTGGGCATGGGAGATCCCCATCCCATTTCTGCGGTCAACCGGCTGGGACTTGGGGATATGCTGGAGGAAGTGGTCTCTTATTTTTCGGAGGATGCGCCAGACGGGGAGGAAGACGAAAGGCCCCGGGTCGCCATTGTGGGCAAGCCAAACGTGGGGAAATCTTCCCTGATCAACAAGCTTTTAGGGGAAAACCGCCTCATCGTGTCGGATATCGCCGGCACCACCCGGGACGCGGTGGACACGGAGGTGACCTATAAGGGCAGGGAGTATGTGTTTATCGACACGGCGGGCTTACGGCGAAAGAACAAGGTAAAAGAGGAGCTGGAGCGGTATATGATCGTCCGCACCGTCAGCGCGGTGGAGCGGGCGGATATCGTGGTGTTAGTCATCGACGCGGTGGAGGGCGTGACGGAACAGGACGCCAAGATCGCGGGGATCGCCCACGACCGGGGCAAGGCGGTCATCATCGCCGTGAACAAGTGGGACGCCCTGGAGAAGGACGACAAGACCATCTATCGGATGACGGAAAAAATCCGCACTGTGCTCTCCTATATGCCCTATGCGGAAATCCTGTTTGTGTCGGCATTGACGGGACAGCGGCTGCCAAAGCTTTTCGACACCATCGACATGGTCAGCCAGAACCATGCCATGCGGGTGTCCACCGGGGTGCTCAACGAGATTATGGCGGAGGCGGTGGTCATGCAGCAGCCGCCCTCGGACAAGGGAAAGCGGCTTAGGCTGTACTATATCACCCAGGTGGCGGTAAAGCCCCCCACGTTCGTGATCTTTGTAAACGACAAGGAACTGATGCACTTTTCTTATACCAGATACATTGAAAACCAGATCCGGGAGACGTTTGGATTCCGGGGAACGCCCCTTCGGTTTATCATCAGGGAGCGCAGTGAAAAGGAGCAGTAGGGATGGAGAGAATTGTTTGTCTGCTGATCGGTTATGTCTTCGGCCTGTTTCAGACCTCCTATTTTTACGGGAAGGCCCATGGGATCGATATCCGCCAGCACGGCAGCGGCAATGCCGGCACCACAAACGCCCTGCGGGTGCTGGGCACGAAGGCCGGGCTGATCGTGCTGGCCGGAGACTGCTTAAAGTGTATTGCCGCGGTGGTTATCGTGCGGCTGCTCTTTGGGCAGAGCCATGGGGAGATCATCTATCTGCTTTGCCTCTACACCGGGGCAGGCGCTGTTTTAGGGCACAATTTTCCCTTTTATATGGGATTTAAGGGCGGAAAAGGGATTGCCGCCACGGCGGGGTTAATCCTATCTTTCCACCCGTATTTTATCGTCATGGGCGTTGTGGTCTTTTTCAGCATCTTTTTCACGACCCATCTGGTGTCGCTGGGTTCCCTCCTGGTGTACGCCGGGTTTGTGGTGGAGATGGTGATCTGCGGGCAGATGGGCGTCTTCGGGCCAATGACCCAGGCGCAGCTTTGGGAGATGTACCTTCTGGCTTTTCTGCTGGCGGTCATGGCGTACTGGCGGCACAGACAGAACATTGTGCGCCTTCTGCACGGAAATGAGAGGAAGACTTATCTGTTCCGGAAAAATGAAGTGGATGTGAAGGAGCGCACCCCGGATGAGGACGTGCCCGGACAGGAGAAAGCAGCCGCCGCCCAGGATGCGGCGCAGAAATGAGGCGTGATATGGCAAAGATTAGTATCATTGGCGGCGGAAGCTGGGGGATTGCCCTGGCCATCCTGCTGCACAACAACGGCCACCAGGTGACGGTGTGGTCAGCATTGGACTCCGAGGTGGAGATGCTTCAGACAAACCGGGAACACAAGATGATGCCGGGGGTGATTCTGCCGGAGGACATCCTGTGCACCGGAGACGACCGGGAGGCGGTGGAAGGCAAAGACCTGCTGGTGATGGCGGTGGCCAGCGCTTATACCCGGAAGACGGCAGCCCGCTTAAGCGGACTGGTGGCGCAGGGACAGAAGATCCTGAATGTGGCAAAGGGGATCGAGGACGGCACGCTGATGACCCTCTCCCAGATTATAGAGCAGGAGATCCCCCAGGCGGACGCAGCCGTCATGTCAGGGCCCTCCCACGCGGAGGAAGTGGGCAGGGGGCTTCCCACCACCATTGTGGTAGGCGCAAAGAGCAAAGAGACGGCGGAGTACATCCAGAACCTGTTTATGAGCGAGGTATTCCGGGTGTATGTGAGCCCCGACATCCTGGGCATGGAGCTGGGCGGCGCACTGAAAAACGTGGTCGCGCTGGCAGCCGGGATCGCCGACGGGCTGGGATACGGCGACAACACGAAGGCAGCGTTAATTACCAGAGGGATCACGGAGATCGCAAGGCTGGGAACTGCCATGGGCGGCAGGTGGGAGACGTTCTACGGCCTGTCGGGCATCGGGGATCTGATCGTGACCTGCGCCAGTATGCATTCCAGAAACCGCCGGGCCGGCATCCTGATCGGCCAGGGCAAGAGCTATGAGGAGGCTATGGCCCAGGTGCAGATGGTGGTAGAGGGCGTTTATTCTGCCAGGGCAGCTATGGCGTTAGCACAGAAGTACGGCGTGCAGCTGCCGATCATAGAGCAGGTCAACCAGATCCTCTTTGCGGGCAAAGATCCGGCTGGCGCCGTCAGGGAACTGATGCTGCGGGATAAAAAAATTGAGGTGTCGGACGCACAGTGGTGAGAGGGGACACATTCTAAGTATATATCATAAACACAAGGCGGAGAAAAGAGTTGACATGACAGGATATACAGTAAGAGTGTTTGACGGTGCAAAAGATATGGACTAGGAGAATATCATGCTATTTCCAAGTGAAATTTTTTTGTTTGTCTTTCTTCCGGCGGTGTTAGTCATATACTATGCGTTTTTAAGAAAGACTACTAACTTAAAGAATATATTTCTTCTTATCGCAAGTCTGTTTTTCTATGCGTGGGGCGAGCCGGTATATGTGTTTTTGATAGTAGCCGCGATACTGGTGAACTGGCTTTTGGGAATACTTGTTGACCGGTTTCGTGATAACAGGTTCCTTAAGTCTACCGTGCTCATACTCTTGGTGGCTGTTAATATAGGCACATTGGGATGGTTTAAATACAGTGAATTTGCTGTGCTTCAGATAAACCGCTTTGCGCATACGCAGATCCCCGTGCCTGAAGTAGATCTTCCGATAGGCATTTCTTTTTTTACGTTTCAGGCAATGTCGTATGTTATTGACGTGTACAGAAAGCGCGGCAATGTGCAGTATAACCCGCTTAACGTTGGGCTTTACATATCGCTTTTCCCACAGCTTATAGCAGGTCCGATTGTGAGATATGAGACAATCGCAAAACAGATCGAGCACCGGGAAGAAAATTTCAGCGACTTTTCAGGGGGGGTTACGCGTTTCTGCATAGGCCTTGGCAAGAAAGTGATCATTGCAAATAATATGGCTGTTATCGCGGATCATGCGTTCGGCCTTGTCATAAACGGTGAGTTTTGGGCGTCGACGGGTATGGCATGGCTTGGGGCGATCGCCTATACATTCCAGATCTTTTTTGATTTTTCCGGATATTCTGATATGGCTATAGGTTTGGGACAGATGTTCGGATTTCATTTTGAAGAAAATTTCAGATATCCGTATATATCCAAAACGGTTTCGGAGTTTTGGCGCAGATGGCATATTTCCCTGCAGACATGGTTTCGTGACTATGTATATATCCCACTGGGCGGAAACAGGGTATCAAAGCCAAGGCTCATATTTAATCTTTTTGTGGTGTGGCTGCTCACAGGTATGTGGCATGGCGCTAACTGGACATTTATCGCGTGGGGGAGCTTATATTTTGTGATACTGACATTTGAGCGCCTTAGCGGATTAAACGAGAAGAGTTACTGGTGGGGACATATTTACACGATGGTGTTTGTGATCATCGGCTGGGTAATATTCAGGTCTACGGAGATGCAAAATGCTTTCCTGTATATCAAAGCGATGTTCGGCATTGGCGCAAAAGGGCTTGTTGACAAGGCAATATGGGCGTACCTGAAACAGAATTGGATATATTTTGTGTTTGCTGTGGTCGGAAGTGCGCCGATTATGCCAAAGATCGATGAAAAGCTTAAGGACAGCAGGGTATGGCAGACGGTATATGCACTTGGTGTGCTTGTGTGTCTGGTGGTAAGTGTATCATTTATAAGCAACAATGCCTACAATCCGTTCATCTATTTTAACTTTTGACACATACCATGGCACATACTTGAGGAAGGTTATGATTTAAATGGAAGAGAGAAATAAATGGATAGCAGTGTTGTTTCTGATTTTCATACTGGTTGTTCCAGCTGTGACGATGGCCAGGGATATTGCTGCCGCACCTGCCAACGAAGGACTAAGCGACGAACAGCGCGAGGTACTTGAGAATAACGGAGCGCTGCAGGAGCCAGAAAGTGAGGAGACGGATGAAAATGCTGCTGTCGTGCAAGCCGAATCCGAGCCAGTGTTTATGGAGCTTCAAAAGTCATTAAATAGCTTCACGGAAAGGCTTTTTGGCAGGACAAGACTGATCGCCTTTAATACTTCGATAACGTCGCTTTTGACAGGAGGCACTTATATAGAGTCAACGCAGGTACTGGTTGGTAAAAACAATATGCTCTTTTATAAGACGGAACAGGATGGACATCCGCTGTGGGACTATATGGGGATAAACCATTTCACTGACGAAGAACTTGAAGAGATTGCGGCAAATCTAGCCGCAACGCGCGACTACCTCGCGTCAAGAGGGATTGAATTTTATGCAATGTGCATCCCTAACAAGGAAATCATATATCCGGAAAATATGCCGGATACAATAGTGCGCATAAATGAAGTCTCGCGCGGCGAGCAGCTTGCGGATTACATCAAGGAGCATACGGATCTTGTCTTTGCATACCCCAAAGAGGCGCTTACCAAGGCGAAAGACGAGGCGCAGCTTTATTATAATACGGATACCCACAGCAATTATCAGGGGTCCTTTGTGATGATGCAGGAACTTTTCAAGGAGGCATACGGTACATTCGCACCGCTGGACAGCGTTGATTTCAGGATAGATTCGACGACATATGCAGGCGATCTGGCGTATTTAGCAGGATTGTCAACAGACGAACGATACATGATAGATACCGTGTATTTTTTTAAAAAAGAATCTGCAGATCCGTCACAGTATCATGATCAGGTACTGTTGTTCATCGGGGATTCGTTTGGAGGATTTTTGTCAAATGTGTGCAGGGGGTATTATTCGGCAGACAAAGTCGAGTGGGTGTTCACTAACACGTTTACGACAGATATGTATGATAAGTACAAGCCCGATGTTGTGATATGGGAGAGTGCTGAGAGATATTGTGAGATCTTTGGCAATTCTGATTTAATAGAGCTCCATGATGAATAAAAGAATTTGTATGAAGGTCTTGGGGTTGCTGCAGGCCCGCTCACATTTGGCCACGTCAGGGTACAAGATCTTGCAAATTTCCCCTATATGCTTAGGAGTAGCGGCAGGGACGCCTGCGCACCGATGCTGCTGGCCTCAGCACACGGGGGAATTTTCCAGCGGGATAAAAAATTGAGGTGTCGGACGCACAGTGGTGAGAGGGAACATCAAGTTTCTGGCCGCCCTGTGACGGCGGCCAGGTAGATTTTTATTAGACTTCTTGCGTATTTTCTTGTTCTTTCGTCAGAATTATTTAGCATATTTAAAATTGCAGCTACTTCTTCAGTATGCTGCAATTTTTCATTTTCAGAAGTTTCCTTCCCATATATCAGATAGTCCAGGGACATATGCAGCACATCGGCCAGTGCCATCAATGTCTCCACAGACATCCCACAGCTGCCTCTTTCGATATCGGCATAGTATTTTGTGGCCCGGTCGATTTTTTCTGCCATTTCATCCTGGGTAAACCCCAGAAGGGTACGTTTTAAGCGCAGGCGGTCTCCAACGGCGAGACGATCATAAGTCTTTTTCATTCTGAATCATCCTCCAATACTTTTATTATCCCGAGATTATTCTGTTGACAATACACGTTTTAAACGTATATAATAAATACGTTTAAAACATATATCCGAAAAATCGATACGGGAAACTGTTGTGAAACAGGAAGGGGAAAGTGGTACGCCCCATGAAGAAGATATTGATTGTCACCACTGTGGGAGGGTTTCTGCCGCAGTTTGAAATGAATGACGTAAAGCTCCTCATGGAACAGGGCTATGAGATCCATTATGCCAGCAATTTCCAAAATCCTGTTTACCAGCTGGACAGGGAAGCCCTGGAGGCAAAAGGCTTAAAGCTGCACCCCATCGACATACAGAAATCCCCGGCAAAGATCGGGCGTAATCTGAAAGCTCTTTTCCAGCTCTGCACCATTTTGAGGGAGGAGGATGTCTCCGTGGTACACTGTCACAACCCCATGGGAGGCGTACTTGGACGGATCGCCGCGACGTGCTTACCGAAACACAAAAGGCCCTATGTGATCTATACTGCCCATGGATTTCATTTTTATCGCGGGGCGCCGTTTTTCAACTGGATGTTTTTTTATCCGACGGAGCGGCTTTTAGCCGGATGTACGGACTGCCTGATCACAATCAATCACGAGGACGCCCAGAGAGCCGAAAAATTTTCAGGCAATCGTCTGCAAATGATCCGTCGTATCCCCGGCGTGGGAGTAGACACGGGGCGGTTTGCGGCCAGACGGGGAAGCCGCGTCAGGATCCGGGAGGCACTGGGAATCGGGGAAGACGTCTTCCATATCCTTTCGGTGGGAGAGTTAAATCGGAACAAAAATCAGGAAGCCATCCTGCGCGCCCTGGCCCTTTTGGGGGATCCCGGCATCCGATACGGTATCTGCGGCAAAGGATACCGCAGGGCGTATCTGGAAAAGCTGGCGGCAAAGCTTGGGATTGCCGGACAGGTGACCTTTTACGGCTTCCGCAGTGATATCCCGCTTATGCTGCAAAGCGCAGACTGCTTTTGCTTCCCGTCCATCCGGGAAGGGCTGGGTATCGCAGCCCTGGAGGCGATGGCCGCAGGCATCCCCCTGATCACTTCCGACTGCCGCGGCACCAGGGAGTACATGGAGGACGGCATTACCGGGTATGTATGCCGCAGCGGAAAGCCCCGGGAATATGCGGCCTTGATCCAAAAAATGAAAGAAAACGCCGGGCAGGCCGCAGCGATGTCTGCGGCCTGCCAGAAAAAGGCCGCCGGATTTGACCTCTCAAAGACAGGCCGGATCATGCGGGAAATCTACGGGGCGATGGGGTCTTTCGACAGGTAAATTTTATCACAGAATGGATGCAGCAGGACAATGGATCAGCAGAGGACACCTGTGATCAGTGTGATCATGGGAATCTACAATCAGTACAACAGCCGGTATCTGGAGCAGGCGGTTTTCTCCGTACTGCGGCAGACCTATACCAACTTCGAGTTTATCATCTATGACGACGGCTCGGATGCGGATATCAGAAGGCAGCTGGAGCAGTACGCCGCGCTGGATCATCGGATCCGGCTGCTTGGGGAGACGCAGAACCGGGGACTGGCCTATTCGTTAAATGAGTGTATCCACCACGCAAAGGGCAGATATCTGGCCCGGATGGACGACGATGACATCAGCGAGCCGGATCGGCTGAAGGTCCAGTTTGAGTTTATGGAAAGCCACCCGGACGTCCCGTTTGTGGGATGCAGCGCCATGCTGATCGATCAGGACGGGCCCTGGGGCGTGAGGAGAATGCCGGAACATCCCTCGAAGCGGGATTTCATGCGGTTTTCCCCCTACATACACCCGACGGTGATGATACGCCGCAGCGTGTTTGACACCCAGATGGCCTATCAGAGCGCGGCGGGAACCCTGCGGTGCGAGGACTATGAGTTATTTATGCGTTTCAAGAAGGCGGGGATCTGCGGCTATAATATGCCGGACATTTTATTCCGCTACCGGGAGGACAAGCGTTCCTATCAGAGACGGAAATTCTGTTACCGGCTGGATGAGACTAGGCTCCGATTCCGAAATTTCCACGACATGGGATGGCTGTTCCCCTGGGGAATTTTGTATGCGGTGCGCCCGATGGCCGCCGCCTGCGTCCCCGGCGGGCTGCTCCACCGGATCAAGAAGCTCTCCCACAGGCGGGAATGCCTGGAGATGGCGGAGGGCAGCGCCGAGACGGCGGCCGACAGACTGCGGCGGCCGGAATCCAGAGCCGCAAAAGTGGCAGAATGAGAGGAAACATGAAAAAAGGAAAGATATTTTGGGGAAAGATTCTGGCGGGCATCGCGGGCCTGGCGCTGGCATTCTGCCTGGGAACCTTGGTCAGCAGGCTGCTCTATGGCGGCGGGGAGGGGGAGCAAAACGTCCTGGCAGAGGAAACGCCCAAACCGGCGCTCACGGAAGAAGAACAGGAAGAACAGTTCCGGGCGATGAAGGAGACCATGGCGGGGGCCGCTGCTGTTGACGCCCCGGGGACGTCAGCGGGCGACAGTGCGCAGGCAGACGGGGAAGAACAGGAGGGCGAAGCGCCGGATACGGTTGACTTTTCGTACTTACAGACGGTCAATGGGGATATCTATGCCTGGATCACGATCCCCGGCACCAACATCGACTATCCTGTGCTGCAGCACCCTTCAGATGACTCCTATTATCTGCATCACAACCTGGACGGTTCCTACGGTTATCCGGCCTGTATTTATACGGAAGCCTCAAACGCCAAGGATTTTTCCGATCCAAACACGGTGCTCTACGGACACAACATGAGATCTGCGGGCACAATGTTTGCCCAGCTTCACAAATTTGCCGCCAAGGACTTTTTTGAGCAAAACCGCGAGGTGATCATCTATCTGCCAGACCGGGAGCTCCACTACCGGGTCTTTGCGGCCTATGCCTACGACGACAGGCATCTCTTAAAAAGCTTTGATTTCCAGGATGAGACGGTGTTTGCAGAGTATCTGCAGTCCGTCTACGACATCAGGGACATGAGCGCCAACATTGACAGGGAGCTGGAAGTCACCTCAGAGGATCAGATTCTCACGCTTTCCACCTGTATGGTGGACAAAAATGATTCGGAGAGAAGGTTTTTGGTACAGGCAGTGCTGACAGAGGAAAAATGAGATGGGACGCAGGCAGAAGATTTTTCTCATTATTTTTATCCCGTTTTTTGTGTTCCTGACAGGCGCACTGACCTTTGGCCTGTATCGGATGTGGGGCCGTAGCCGCCTGGACAGTCACGCAGAGGCGCTGCGGGCAATCCAAATAGAGGAGCAGGGCACGGAAGAGGAGAGCGGACTTTTTCTGGAGGAAGGCCAGGTCTTATACAGAGGGGAGCTGTACGAATACAACGACGACCTGCTGACTTTTTTGTGCCTTGGGGTGGACAGCAGGCAGGACATCCAGAAGGAGAAAACGCCGGGCGCCGCCGGGCAGGCGGATACCGTGATTTTAGCTGTCATGGACACCGTTCAAAAGAACTTAAAGCTGATCAATATCTCCCGGGACACCATGGCAAAAATCAAAATCTATGACAAAAACGGAATCTACCTCTACGACAAGGAGGCACAGCTTGCGCTGCAATATGCGTATGGGGACGGGAGGGAGAAAAGCTGCCTGCTGATGGAGCAGGCGGTGTCCAGGCTCTTTTACGGCATTCCCATACACGGCTACGGGGCCATCGACGTAAAGGCCGTAGCCGGGTTAAACGATCTGGTGGGAGGCGTGGAGGTCACCGTGATAGAGGATCTGTCGCGCTTTACGCCGGATCTGGCCTTAGGGAACACGCTGAGGCTTACCGGAAGGCAGGCCCTGCACTACGTCCAGGAGCGGGATGTGGAGTCGGAGGCTCTGGGCGCCAACAACCTGCGGATTGAACGGCAGAAGCAGTATCTCCAGGCTTTCTGGCAGGAGGTCAAAGAGGAGACGAAAAAGGATCTCTCCATTCCCTTAAAGCTCTACCAGACGGCCTCCAGGCATATGGTGACCAGCATCACCGCAGACCAGGCGGCCTATCTAGGCACCATCGCCCTGGACTGTACCTTTGACGGGGAAGATATGCTCTCCGTCGCCGGGACGGTGGAGAAGGAAGACGTCTACGAGGAGTTTTATGTGGACGAGGAGGCGCTCTATGACCTGATCCTACGGGTCTTTTACCGGAGGATATCTTAGCGGTATGACTATCGGTTACCCGGTATTCATATATAGAAACCATCTATCAGAGACGAGAGGAGGTTTGTCCAATGAAAAAATTATATGCACTTCTCATGGCCGGCATGATGGCAGCGACTTTTGCTATGCCCGCCATGGCGGCGCCCAGCCCGACGGCCCAGGTCATCGAGGCTGCGGACGCCATTTCCGTACCCGTAGCCGGGACGGCAGTGACGGATCTGCGCACGGATATTGCAGCGGCAGCTGTGGAGTACGCCGGGGATCAGACGTTCTTAAGCAGTATGGAAGTGTCTGCATCTGCCAAGCTTTCCGCGGTGTTTGACTTATCTTACAGCGGCGCCATCCCGGAGGGCGGCGTGCAGATTCCCGTGGTTGTCAGTTCGGCTAAGCCCGGCGATGTGGTCTATGTCCTGCACAGACAGGATCATCTCGAAGGGATGCCCTGGGAAAAAGTGGGACAGGCTACGCTGGACGGCAGTCTGACTGTGACGTGCACTTTTCAGTCCTTTTCCCCTGTGATGATTCTGGTTGTGGACGCTGAGGATGTTCCGGCAGCCGCAGGGATCAAGTCGCCCAAAACAGGCGAATAAATTTTTGCAGTAATGTTCTAAACGGCCTTCGGGCCGTATATCTGAATCGGTAGCGTGGTTTCTATCGGGGCGCGGACGCGAATGCGTCCGTGTCCAAATCAAAACATCAATAAGGGCGATGTCTGTGAAAGAACACATCAAAAAAGACAAGGGGAGCCAAACAAAAGCTGCCGTAGACAGGATGGCTCTCTATGACGGCGTTTTATCCGAATATCCCGGGTTTCTACAGACCATCCGGCAGACGGAGACGGCATTGTCTCCGAAGGAGGATGTGTCGCTTTATCTGAGGACTATGGTTCCGGCGCTGTTTGAATTTGTGGACTGGGTACTGAGGGAAGCGGACAGCCGCGGGATCAGGCGGCTTTATTTCTTAAGCCGGGACGGATATCAGATGTACAAAATCGCCTGCAGCATGGCAGCACGGCGGAGGACGCCGGTGGAGTGCAGATACCTCTCCGTTTCCCGGTATTCCCTGAGAGTGCCCGCATACAGCCTGGATCTGGAAAACAGCCTGGATTTTATCTGTGTGGGCGGGATCGACGTGACCATGGAAAAGCTCCTGCAGCGGGCGGCGCTTACGCCGAAGGAGACGCAGGAGATCCTCCTTGCCATGGGATGGCAGCACAGGAGAAAGGAAATTTTAGATTATCGGAAGATCCTGGAGGCCAAGAAGCTGTTAAAAACCCAGGAAAAGCTGTTTTCCTATATCAAGCGACATTCCGAAGAGGCTTATGAAAGTGCCGTTGGCTATCTGAAGCAGGAAGGACTGATGTCAGAGGAGCCCTATGCTCTGGTAGACAGCGGATGGGTGGGGACGATGCAGCAGTCCCTGGAAAGGCTGGTACGCAGCCAAAACCCCGGGATTTCCCTGGAAGGGTTTTATTTCGGCCTGTATGAACTGCCTGAAGGCGCGGACCCGGACAGGTATCACGGGTGGTATTTTTCGCCGGGCCGGGGACTGGGCCGGAAAATTTATTTTTCCAATTCCCTGTTTGAGATGATCTGTTCCTCCCAGGAAGGCATGACATACGGCTATCGGGAAGCGGAAGGGCGTTTTTGTCTGAAGCGGGATACAAGGGGAAATCCCAACGCAGAACAGTTGGGAAGGACTCTGAAGGCCCTGGAAGCATTTCTGAAGCGCTGCCCGGACAGCTTCAAATGCAGTGGGCTTCGCGGGGAAAAAACGGAAAAAGGGCGGACAGGCCGCGGCAGAGAGGCGGAAGGGGAGCTGACGGAGCGGCTCTTCCGGCTGTTGATGGCAGAACCGGGACAGCTGGAACTGGAAAGCTTTGGAAACCAATTCTTTTCAGATGATGTGCTGGAAGGGAGCATGAAAGAGGCTGCCGCAAGGCTGACAAAGCGGGAGATCCGAGGGCAGAGAGTTCTTGGGCGGCTTTTCCACCTGTGCGGGATCGGGAAGACGCCGATTTGCGAGAGCAGCTGGATCGAGGGAAGCATCGCAAGGCTTGGGTCCGGAAAGCGAAAGAGTTATCTGCGCCACGTGAGATATTACAAATTTGCCGTATACTTCAGAAAGCAGATCAAGGCTATGGGGAAGGGAAGACATTTATTCTGATATGGGAAGAAACAGGGAAGACCGAAAGCAGTATCTATTTGCCCTGCGGCAGATGGTGACAAGGGAGACCAAGAGGAAATATGCCAGATCCTATCTGGGGATCTTGTGGAGCGTTTTAAACCCTCTGCTACATATGACAGTAATGTCACTTGTGTTCTCAACCATTTTCAAGAGATCCATTGAGAACTACCCAATTTATCTGTTTACGGGACAGCTGTTCTGGTCGCTTTTTTCGGAAGCCACAAGCCAGGGGATGAGCGCGCTGACAGACAATAAATCCATGCTGTTAAAGACGAAATTCAGCGGGCAGACCTTTGTGATCGCCAGGGTTCTCACTGCGCTCAGCAATTTTGGCTATTCATTTGCAGCGTATGTTGTGATGCTGTTTCTCTTCCGGATCAGGCCAACGGTTTATATGCTCTTGCTGCCTGTGCCCCTCATATTGCTTCTCATGTTTTCCACAGGTGTGGCCCTGGGGCTGTCGGTGTTTTATGTGTTCTTTGCAGACATTAAATATCTGTACTCCGTGCTGCTTCAGCTTTTGATGTATGTGTCCGCCCTGTTTTATCCGGCGGACCGCTTAAGCGAAGGGATGCAGAAGGTCTTGGACTTAAACCCCATATACAATTTTATCCTGTATGCCCGTGACGTGATGCTGTACGGCGTCATGCCGGAGCCAGAATTGTGGTTCAAAATCTTTCTCTGGGGGATCGCCGGACTGGGCGGTGGATATTTCCTTTTTAAGTACAACGAAAACAGCGTCATGCAGAAAATATAGGACAGTGGTATGCGTGCTGAAACACGCTGGGGGTATAAAATGATGTTAACATGGGTTTTCCTGGCGGCGGCCATGGCCGCTGCGATCTCCATCGGGGCAGCCTGCCTCCTGCAAAGCCAAAGAAGGCTGGAAGGGCAGAGCGGCAGAACAGACAGGCCATACCTGGGACAAAGGAAAACGGAGGAAGCATATCTTGCGGAAGAGGCGGGGAATGGCAGTGAGGATGGCATGGCCCTTGCGAAAGAAACAGGGAATGGCGATGAGGACGGCATGGCTTTTGAGGAGGATCTGGCCGATGGAGCTTTTGAGGAGTCTTTGCTCTATGAGGAGGAATACGGATTAGAGGAATGGGATGACACAGAGGAGTATGAGGAGCCTGTCATCTCTGTCCAGAATGTGACCATGATATTCCACATTTCTACCAGCAATGCCTCCGGCTTAAAGGAATACCTGATCCAGCGGTTGAAGCATCAGGTGTCCCACCGGGAGCTGATCGCGTTGGATCATGTAGATTTCGACGTGTACCAGGGGGAGGTGGTGGGCATCATCGGCACCAACGGTTCCGGCAAGAGCACGCTGCTTCGGATTGTGTCAGGGGCGCTGCGGCCAACGGCAGGCCGCGTGCTGGTGGATCGGAGGAAAGTACAGCTTCTGACGCTGGGGACTGGGTTTGACATGGAGCTTTCGGCCAGGGAAAACGTGTACTTAAACGGGGCAATGATTGGGTATTCCAAGGCGTTCTTAGACAGCCATTACCAGAGAATCGTCCAGTTTGCGGAGTTGGAGGGCTTTATGGAGGAAAAAGTCAAAAATTTTTCCTCCGGCATGGTGTCCCGTCTGGGCTTCGCCATCGCCACAGCCGGGGACGCGGCGGAGATCCTGATTCTGGACGAGGTATTGTCGGTGGGAGATGAGTTTTTTCGCAAAAAGAGCTTAAAAAGAATCCAGGAGATGATCCACGGAGGCTCCACAGTGCTGATGGTGAGCCATGGGATGGGGACAATCCTGGAGCACTGCACAAAGGTAGTGTGGATCGAAAAAGGGGTGCTGCAGATGGTGGGGGATGCGGCGGAGGTGTGTGGGGCGTATAGGGGGATGGAAGCTGACAAGGAAAAGGAATGGTCGGAGAAACTGGGATGAAGCTGAAAGATAAATTATATGACTACATTGTGAGAAAAAATGCGAATATCAGATATGAGTATGAGAGGTATGTACAAGAGCATATCCCGGAACATTATACCCATAGAAGCAGACATTGGAAAATTTTAGGAAAGCTGATATGGCATTACAGGGTAGCGAAAAAAACGCAGCCAATGATGTACTGGGAGAAAAATGGAAGCAGCGCCCATGAGACAGAACAAGCAATACCAGATCAGACTCACAACATAAAAAAGCCTGATCCAAAGAAAACCATAGAGGCGGCTAACAGCGCGACACCTGTCAAAGGCCCGTATCTCCGAGGTGCAGAGTCCACGTTTTTCCACAGGGTAGCGCCATATCATTTTGGGAAGGGGCTGCTCCAATATGAAGTTATCTCATTTGATATTTTTGATACATTGTTATTCCGCCCGTTTGAACATCCGGCGGACATCTTTTTGCTTGTCGGCAAACGGTTAGCCTATCCGGCAATTTTTACCAGCTACAAAAAAAGCAGGATGGAAGCGGAGAAGGAAGCGCGGTCGCAGCTTCAAACTCAGTATGGCACAAGAGAAGTCAATATTTATGAAATATATGAGCAGCTTGAAAGAAAGTCAGGCATCCCTGCTGAGACTGGCGTACAAACGGAAATTCAGACAGAAAAGGATTATCTTTTTGCAAATCCATATATGCAGATTGTGTATAACATCCTCCGCGCCCATAAGAAGTCGATCGTATTGACCTCAGATATGTATCTCCCAGGTCACATCATGGCGGAGCTGGTAGAAAAGTGCGGATACCATGGATATGAGAAAATTTATGTATCTTGCGACTATAGATGCAATAAAGGAAGCGGCGAATTATACCGACGTATCATAGATGACTATCCGGGCAAAAAGATCGTTCACATCGGGGACAACTATGCAGCAGACATTCAGGGGGCGCAAAAAGCTGGATTTGAGACAAGATATTATAAAAATGTAAATGATGTGGGTCGGCAGTTTCGGGCGGAATGGATGTCTGATCTGACAGGTTCAGCATATAAAGGTCTTATCAACGCATATCTCCACAATGGGATGAACCAACTCCCCTTTTTTTATGAATATGGATTTGTTTATGGCGGGATTTATATTTTGGGGTTTTGCCAATGGATAGAAGAAAAAGCGAAAAGGGAAGGGATCGACAAAATTATTTTTTTGTCCCGGGAGGGGGATATCTATCAAAAAATTTATCGCAAATTATATGGAGATATTGAGAGTGAATGTATTTTCTGGTCCCAGTTTGCCAGTTTAAAATATATGGCGGAGATGCAGCAGGAGGCATTTATCGATTGCGTCGTCCGGCAAAAGGCATCCGGCGCATTAAATGTAAAATTATCGAGTATTTTAGACAGCTTTTCTATCCAGCTATCGGAAGACGAACTGAAAAAGTACGGGCTCTGCCATAGCAGTATTGTGAGCGGATATAATCTGGAAGCGATCAAAAAGTGTATTGGGAGCAATTGGGAATCCATTTGCAAAGGATATCGTATGGAACGCGGCTGCGTCATCCGTAAAGTGCAGACATTGATCGGAGATGCAAAACGTATTGCGGTAGTCGACGTGGGATGGACTGGAAGCGGGCCGCTGGGTTTTAAAGCGTTTGTAGAAAAATATGTTGCAAAAGACTGTAACATTGTGTGTTGGATGGCAGGCGGTGCGGGGAGCTATGGAACCGCAGAGTATGCGCTGCCTTATTATCAGGATGGCACTTTGGACGCTTATCTCTTTTCTCCGCTGCACGACAGACGAAACGAGCAGATCCATGTCACAGAAAATGCTGCTGTTACCAATAATGCCGTGTTTGAACTGTTTACGCAGGCGCAATACCCTGCTTTCTGCGGCGTAGGGGAGTGTGGAAATTATGTATTTGACATCCCGGAGGCAGAAAATTACGAGATCATATCCCAGATACAAAAGGGGATTTTAGATTTCTGTATGCTTTATCGGGAAACATTTTCAAAAGACGCATACCTGTGCAACATCAGCGGGCATGACGCGTATCGTCCATTCTCGGTTTTGGCTTTTCACAAGCACTATTTTGAAACTCACTTTCAAGATATCATATATGGGTATGCCTTTAGCGGCGATCGGGAGCATCAGCATATCGAGAGCATCGGGGAACGTGTGAAAAATTACTATCTGCATATCGGAGGTCAGAAATAGCATGGTTTTATACAGTGTGGTCACGACATACCACTTATTGGAAGCAATTGTGCACAAATTAAAATACAACAAAGGATGCAGCGGCGTTCTGATGCTCAGCAGATGGTTAAAGGCGAAATATCCCTGGTATACGGATATGCAGTCCATCTTTGAAAAAATAATTGTTTTCGATGCGCAATATGCGTATCCAGACGATATCACTGAAAAACTGGATCGATATTTTGTTCAATTGTTAGGAGACAGTGAGGTGGATCTGAGCCAAATGGAACAGATCCATGTATACGGGGCTGAACACGCCTTCGGCGTTTTTCTATTTATCAACAAGATTGAGAATATCTACTGGGAAGAGGGAAAAGGCGCTCTCAGCAAAAAAGACGCTATGCTGGAACTTTTTACAAAAACTAATGGGCCCCAAAAGGCCGAATTTCAATATAAGCTACATTTATATGATGGAGAGGCGTCATTTGTCAAAAAGCGATACTATAACAGAACGTTCCAATCAAAAGAATTGGATGATGAAAATTTATGCCACTTTGATCTGGTACAAGAGCTGCAGGAGATGGAGGAAAAGGAGCGGGATGCTGTCATAGGACTGTTTTACAGGGAAGATAAGATTGAGGCTGGCCGTGGCGACGCAGTATTGTTGACGGAACATTTTGCGAATTTATCCATCATGTCGTGGGATGAACAGAGATTATTGTATCAATATCTGACCGATTACTTTCTCTCAAGGTATCGCCTTTTGATCAAACCGCATCCTGACGATGTCATGTATTACGAGTATGTTTTTACTGACAGCCATGTAATCAGAACGTGTTTCCCATCTGAACTCCTGCCTTTTATCTTTGAAGGACAGCCAGAGGTTGTGGCCACTTCCAGTTCGACTGGTATTTATGATTTCCGAACTATGTATGATAAGGTTTTAGAATTTAACTTTGAATTTTCACACGGAAAGCAGTTTTATAACCTAAACAGGTACTATGTGGCCTTATCCTATGCGGACTCCTATATCAAAAATGGGTATGAACTTAAGTTGATCGGCGTCAATCCGGCATATATCGATAATTTTCAATCATTCTGCAAACTATGTGAAACACCTTACCAGAGTATCTGCCTGGAGGCCAAGCCGCCTGGAGAATATGGTCAGGGGAAAAGCGTATGGATTGTTGACAGAATAGCAGATCCGCATACCAATGCTTTCGATATCTGTATGCTGATGGAAAAATTACAGACGGACGACATCATTATTTTTATAAATACTGACGGCAGCTATTGCTTTTATACATATCCGTATAAGTATTTATGGAAATATCTCCATGTCATTGAAATTGATATCCGCGCAGACAGAAAGCCGGAAGAATCTATCACTTTCTCCGGCCCATCTTATACGGAAGATCGGAAAGAGCAAATTTATGTTTTTCAGAAAGGGGAAAAAATGGACAGATTCCACTTAGAAAAGGAATTGCCCAATGTGGGCGTTACCGTATCGGCACAAGGATATGACGGGCAGGCAGAAAAGATCAAAATTCTGGAGGGTATGTTAGAAGCGACAGAGAAAAGGCTGTTGTATTATATCAAAAGAGAGAAAGATTTATTATCAGAGTTAGGAGAGAAAAAGGCATGAAAACAGTATGTGTGATACCTGCAAGATATGCCTCGACGAGACTTCCGGGCAAAGTGCTTACGAATCTCTGCGGCCATCCTATGGTCTGGTGGGTGTATCAAAATGTGTGCAAAGTGAAAGCGTTTGATGAAGTCTATATCGCTGCTGATGATGAGCGCGTCTGTAATGTATGCGAAGATTTTGGAGCAAATGTCTTAATGACCAGTAAAAACTGCAGCTGCCTGATTGATCGGTTATATCAGGTTTCACAGGTAATAGAGGCAGATTATTATATAGCGGTAAATGGGGATGAACCTTTGCTGGAACCAGAAGTCATGGCGGAAGTACTGCCAGATTTTGTAGAGATGGAAAAACCGATTGTGCGCGGGCTGGCCCGGGAATTTACAAATCCAGCGGAGGTAATTGACCCTGGAAACATGAAGATGGCAATAGGGCAGGGCGGCTACTGTCTTTATCGTTCCAGAAGCCCCATACCTTATCCACAGACGACAACTGACTTTGCCTACAAGAAATATGTGGGAGTGGAACTCTTTAATAAAAAAGCACTGGAATTTTATGTGTCTACACCTGCCACAGAACTTGAAAAAATTGAAGATATCGGGGCATTACGTTTTTTAGAGTATGGTATCCCGATCCACTACACGATTGTAAAAAGTAAATCTTTGTCAGTTGATACCTATAAGGATCTGGAATATGTGAAAAAAATTTTAATGCAGCAGGAAGGGAAAGCATTGCAATAGAAAAAAGCAAGAAAGGGTTCCATATGAGAAATGTGCAAATTTTGGACTGTACCTTAAGGGACGGAGGATACCTTCTGGACAAAAGATTCGGAGATGAGAATATCCATGGCATCGTCAATGGACTGTTAAAGACCAACATAGATATTATAGAGGTAGGTTTTCTGCAAAATGAAGGCTTTGGCGATGGCAAGGTCGTTTTTCTGAACAGTGCAGGGGCAGAAAAATATATACCCAAAGACAAAAAAGACAGCATTTTTACCGTATTTGCAGATTATAGCCGATATGATATTCATAATCTGGATCCTTATACTGGAAAATCCTTTGATGCCGTTCGTGGGTGTTTTTTTCAACGCGAATGGAGAGATGCTATGGAGTTTTGCAGAAGGATAAAGCAAAAGGGATATCTTCTTTTTGTGCAGCCTGTGGATATTTTAGGATATAGCGATAGAGAACTACTTTCATTGATCGAACAGGTCAATCAGATTGAACCTTATTGTTTCTCTATTGTAGATACATTTGGATCAATGTATGAGGACGATCTAAAAAGGGTTTTTAGTATGATACACCACAATCTTAACAGTAAGTGCAGAATTGGTTTTCATTCTCATAATAATCTTCAAATGTCCAGTGCGCTGTCGCAGGCATTTATGAAATTTGCATCTGGCAAGAGAAAAGTTGTTATAGATACCACGATTGCAGGTATGGGCAGAGGCGCTGGCAATACCCCGACAGAGTTAATCATTCAATACATAATGGACAAGCTTGAGGGATCGTATGAAATTGACAATCTTCTTGATGTGATTGACCATTATATGAGAAATATACGCTCTCAGGCAAGCTGGGGCTACAACACACATTTTTATCTCGCTGGTTCGTACAGCGCCCATGTCAATAATATTGCATACCTGCTCAAAAAGAATAGTATTCGTTCCAGAGACATCCGCTATATTTTAAATCGGATTGACCGTGAAGCTAGAAAAGGGTACGACTATGAAAGATTAGAAAACCTGTATCTGGATTACATGGAATCAGATATCGATGATTCACAAGATTTTAGCCAATTAAAAAAAGAACTGTCGGGAAAGAATATTTTGATTTTAGCTGGCGGAAGAAGCATCCGGGAGCAACGGGAGGACATTCTAAATTATGTGAAAAAGAACCATACGGTCGTCATTTCGATAAATTATTTACACGATGAGATTCCGGCTGATTATATTTATATCAGTAATACAAAACGCTATCAGGATTTTAACAATGTAGGAATGAATCTACCGGCTATCTTTACGTCAAACATTAAAAGGGAAAAATTAGGGAATGAGTATATCATATCTTTTATGAGACTGATAAAGTGCGGCTGGGAAAATATGGATAATTCTACGATCCTGCTTCTTCGTCTATTGAATGAAGTTGATGTGTCCCGGATCGGCATTGCCGGATTTGATGGATACGAAATTGAGAATAATTATGCAGAACAAAATCATGAATATAATATGTGTATTGATGATGTCATGTTTATCAACAAAGAGTTAGAAGAGATGCTGCATGACTTTATGGCGAGCAAAAAAAGAGAAATCACAGTAGAAATGGTCACAAAATCAAAATTTTCGATTCAGGCAGAATCAGAGCAGCTCTTTTGAGCAATTATTTTTAAAAATTATATGACCAGATCGGTTTACAGCAAGAAGGGTATCGCTTATGAACGCAGTTGTTTTTGACGTAGATGGTACTTTGACAGACGGCAAAATCTATATGGGAACAGAGGGAGAAGTCATAAAAGTTTTTGATGTAAAAGATGGTTGTGGGATACATGATCTCATGCCTGCGTATGATATGATTCCAATTGTCATAACCGCGCGGCAATCCAAAATTGTTGAAAACAGGTGCAGGGAAATTGGTATCGCCCACATTTATCAGGGATGCAGAGACAAGGCTCAGAAGTTGGATGATATTGTAAGCGAACTGCAATTATCTGAGTGTGAAGACGGCGTATACACAGATATTGCATATATGGGAGACGATATCATCGATCTGCCGATCATGAAAAAGTGCAAGATAACTGGCTGTCCAGCAGATGCCGTTGCAGAAGTAAAAGCTTGTGCCGACTTTATTTCTACAAAACGGGGTGGCGATGGCGCTGTTCGGGAATTTATAGATTGGCTGATTTCTGGTTTCAGCTCTCCTTGAAGGCTAAGTGCTCAAATTTCATCCACGCTGATATTATGCGCCTGCAGAAGGCGGAAGAGGCGGTCCCTTTCTGCTTCGGCCTGCTGTACCTGTGCATTCATCCAACGCATATGGCGGCGGTATTCCTCCCGCGCTTCGCACTTTAAGCGTATCTTTTCGGCCAGTGTAAGTTTGTGGATAGTGACGACGGCTTTCTGGATACCAGAATCGGCTTTTGCGAGCATTTTTAATTCATCCCATGTGGAGCAGGGAACATACCAGCGCAGACAGTACCGTTTTATTTTCCTGCATCAGGGTACGGAACAGATAGTCGTTTGTCATGGGAATCGGGAGAGGGCCACAGGCATCCATCAGGTGTTTGTGGACGTCAGAAGGGAAAGCAGTGCGGTCATGACCCATAGAGAGAGCTCCTTTTGGAACTGTCAACTGAAATATGCGCAATCCTCTGAAACGGCAGAAGGAGAGAAAAGATGCGGATGAAATTATACCACTTTTTTGTAAACAGCCACGCAGGCATCCGATGCCGGTATCACCGTGTCCATGACAATCGGGGCACGGGCGGGAGACTTTTGTCCTATCTGTATCTGATGTGGCTGAATTTCTGTTATTATATCCTGCAATGCCGTTTTTTGGATCGGGAAAAGGACATGGCATTTTACGAGTCAAAGAGACTGCCTGTCCGAACGTCCGAATCGGAAGCGCGGCAGAACAAAGGGCCATACGTTGATGAGGCAGTAAAACGGCTCCTGCAATATGACGTCATCTCTTTTGATATTTTTGACACACTTCTCCTGCGCCCTTTTTCGGAACCCTCGGATCTCTTTTATTTTATCGGGGCGCAGCTGGGGCTTTTAGACATCAAGAGGATCCGGATGGAGCAGGAGGAAGCGGCCAGGAGGCTGTGCGAGCGGGCACGGGGAAACCGGGAGGCAGACCTTGCCCAGATCTGGGCGCAGATGGAACAGGCCATGGGGATTCCGGCAGAGCAGGGGATGAAGCTGGAACTGTCGTTAGAGAAAACGTTTTGCTATGCCAATCCTTTTCTGCTTCAGGTTTTTGAGAAGCTGCGGGAAAGGGGAAAACGGATCGTAGCCATTTCGGATATGTATCTCCCCAGCGCATTTTTGGCAGAGCTGCTAAGGGAAAAGGGATTTGCAGGAATCGAAGCGGTGTATGTATCCTGTGAGCACGGATGCGGCAAGGGAGACGGCGGGTTGTTCCGCATCGTAAAGGCCGGGCTGCCTGCGGGAGCGAAGCTCGTCCATGTGGGAGACAACCCTGTAAGCGATGTCAAAATGGCTGAAAAGAACGGCTTTCACACGCTGTATTATCCCAACGTCAACCAGATGGCGCTTTGTTTCCGGCCCTATGATATGTCTCCTGTCATTGGGGGCGCGTACCGCGGCATTGTGGATAACCACCTGTATGCAGGACTTTGCGCGTATTCCAGAGAATATGAGTACGGTTTCGTCTACGGCGGACTTTTTGTGCTTGGATATTGCGGTTTTATCCATCGATACTGTCTTTCGCATCAGGTCGGCAAAATCTTATTCCTCTCCAGGGACGGAGATATTTTAAAGCAGGTGTACGAGCGCGTTTATCCACAGGAGTGTACCGCAGAATATGTCTATTGGTCGCGGACAGCCGCCACAAAGCTGATGGCGGGACATGACCGATATGATTACTTCAGACGGTTTTTGTACCACAAAGTCAATCAGGGGTTTACGATAGGGACAATCCTGGAGGAGATGGAGCTGGGAAGCCTGGCAGAACAATTGCCTTTCTGGCAAAGCGAAAGGCTGTCCGGCTTGGGGCGGCTGGATGCCAGGGCCGTTTTAACGGATCACAATGTGGATGAGTTGAAAGAATTTCTGAAGGGGCATTTCGGGGAGATCCGGGAGAGCTATCGGGAACAGGAGGAAGCGGCGAGACAGTATTTTTCCCAAATTCTCTCCGGGACAGAACGCGCCGTAGCGGTAGATGTGGGCTGGGCAGGAAGCGGCGCAATGGCGCTGCGCTATCTTGTGGAAAAGGTATGGAGGCTTCCCTGTAAAATAACTGGGATCGTGGCTGGGACAAACACGCTCCACAACGCGGAACCGGAGGCCAGCGAAATTTTTCTGCAGATGGGCGTGCTGAAGGCATATCTGTTTGCCCAGGCACAGAACCGGGATGTGTTAAAAAAACATGACCCGAACAGGGGATATAATGTTTTCTGGGAACTTCTGCTGGCATCTCCCACAAGGCCGTTTTCCGGCTTTGGGTTTGACAAGAATGGCGGCGTGACGCTGCACTTTGGCAAGGAGGAAGAAAATCTGGAGGGCGTCCGGGAGATCCAGAGAGGGATTCTGGACTTCGTGGAAAGCTATCTGACGCATTTTGGAAAATTTCCGTATCTGCTGGAGATCAGTGGCAGGGACGCCTGTGCGCCGATGCTTTTGGCCTCTGCCCATCAGGAACGGTATTTGCGAGAGATCCAATCAAAATTTGACCTGAAGATCGGGATAGGAACAGGAGAAGGAAAAGGAGAGACGCCATGAAACAAAAGCGGCGGGAGCGTGCGTTCTGCGTTTTGTATGCCGCCTGTTGGCTGGCATATTTAGGGCTGTTAGTATATGTGATCCTGTTTAAGGGCTCCTGGGCGGAGACGAGATCTTTTGTGGAAAGTCTTTACCAGAGGGAGGTTTGGGCGCGCCGCAGGGTGTATCTGAGGCCCTTTGAGAGCACGAAAATGTTTCTGGAGCGATGGGAGTATCCTTATGCCAGATGGAACGTGGTGGGCAACGTTTTGGCCTTTGTGCCCTTTGGTATGCTGATGCGGGGAGTTGGAAGCGGCTGGAAGGGATTGTGGAGGGCGTTTTTCACTGCGGCTTTGGTATCCCTCGGTTTGGAAGCCATCCAGTTTTTATACGCCATCGGGGAATTTGATGTGGATGATACGATGCTAAATGTTTTTGGAGCGCTTCTGGGATACGGGGTGCTCAGCGTATGCCGCAGAATCCTGGCGTTTCTCTTTGGCTGTTTTCGGAGAACGGCGCATGAAGCCAAAAGAAAAGGGGGCCCGGCACAGTAAAGAATGCGCCGAAGCCCCTGTGTGTTCTTATTGGATTCCGGCTACAATCTCTGCCGTGGTCTTCGGACGGTTCATGGAGTAGAGGTGGATGTGCTTTACCCCGTTTTCCCTCAGATCCCGGATCTGGCGGATGGCGTAGTCCACGCCGGCCCGGCGCATCTGCTCCGGATCGTCCCCGTAGGTGGCGAGAAGATCGGACATGGCCTTTGGCACGCTGGAGCCGGAGAGGGAGATGGAAGTGCCGATCTGCTTGAGCGAGGTGATCGGCATGATCCCGGCGCAGATGGGCACGGACACCCCTTTCTTCTGAGCTTTCTCCAAAAAATTGTAAAAGAAGTCGTTGTCTAAAAACAGCTGGCTGATGAAAAACTCCGCCCCTGCGTCCTGTTTTTTCTTTAAATTGTTCAGATCAGACTCCATGCTGAAGCTCTCAAAGTGCTTCTCGGGATAGCAGGCGCCTGCCAGATGCAGCGCGGTGTTTTCCTTTAAAAAGGCCATCATATCGCTGGCATGGGCAAAATCCCGGGAGGCAAACTGCTCGTCGCTCATATCCCTGGGACGGTCTCCCCGAAGGGCCAGCACATGATCCACCCCCCGCTCAGCCAGGGAGCGGTAGACCTGCATCAGATCCTCCCGCTTGCTGCCCACACAGGTCATATGGGCCATGGCGTCGATATGCAGGGTGTTCTGGATGTAGGAAGCCAGCTCCACCGTAAAACCGGCCCGGCTCCCCCCGGCGCCGTAGGTGACGCTGATATAGTCCGGCTGCAGCTTTCCCAGCTCGCCCAGCACTTCGTATGCTTTTTCAAATTCCCCGTCCTTTTTGGGCGGGAATACTTCAAAGGAGAGAGTGGGCTTGTCTTCGTATAGTTTGGCTATCATCCGTTTATCCTCGCATTTCAAGAATGTTCTTGATTTTAAAACAAGATTATCGTAACATAATGGGGAATGGATTTCAAGGGGAAACCCCGGAAAGGGCGCAATTCCCCGGAAGTGACGCAGCCGTTTTGCGGCAGCATAAAAACAGAGAGCAGGATAGGAAGGAAGAGATGGATCGCGTGGAAAAAGAAGGATTTCAGGGGACAGGGGAATATGTGGCCAGTAAGGAGCTGATGGCCAGCGTCAATATCGCCATTGCGCTCAAAAAACCGCTTTTGATCAAGGGAGAGCCCGGGACGGGAAAGACCATGCTGGCGGAGGCGGTGGCAAAGGCGCTGGGTAAGAAGCTCATCATCTGGAATATCAAGTCCACCACCAAGGCCCAGGAGGGGCTGTATGTGTATGACACGATACAGCGGCTCTACGACGGCCAGTTCGGCGAGGAGGGCGTAAACGATATCGCCCGCTACATCAAGCTGGGCAAACTGGGGGAAGCCTTTGACAGCGAAGATCAGGTGGTGCTTTTGATCGACGAGATCGACAAGGCAGATCTGGAATTTCCCAACGACCTTCTGTGGGAACTGGATCAGATGGAGTTTTATATCAACGAGACAAAGCGGACGGTGAAGGCAAAGCACCGGCCCATCGTGATCATCACTTCCAACGCGGAGAAGGAGCTGCCGGACGCCTTTCTGCGCCGCTGCATTTTCCACTATATCGATTTTCCTTCCCCGGAACTGATGGAGGAGATCGTGCGGGTGCATTACCCCGATGTGGAGGAGCATCTGCTGCAGAACGCCATGGAGGTGTTCTACCACATCCGTTCTATCCGGGACATTCGGAAAAAACCCAGTACCTCTGAGTTGATTGACTGGGTCAACGCCCTGCAGATCGGCGGCATCTCCGCGGATGAGATCAGGGCAAAGCTGCCCTTTGTGGGGGTTGTGGTAAAGAAGGACGAGGACCTGGAGCTGGTGCGGAGAGACGTAAATCTGTGAAAATTGCAGCTGCAGAAGAAGACAGCAGGATGACTGGCGTAGGAAAGGCATTCACTCCAAGGAGGGATCGTACGGGAAATGTTCACGAAATTTTTTGAAGCCTTAAGAGAAAAAGGACTGCGTGTGACGCTGGGAGAGTTTTTAACCCTGCAGGAGGCTTTGGACAAAGGACTCTGCGGCAGTTCCCTGACACAGTTTTACTATGTGGCCCGGATGATCCTTGTAAAGAGTGAGACGGATTTTGACAAATATGACATGGCTTTTGAGGAATGTTTTAAGCCAGTTCAGAGAGAGACGGAAGTGGGAAAGGAGATGCTGCGCTGGCTGGATAAGTCGGACATGATGGAGCTGGCCCACGAGGAGGCCAGAGCGCATCTGAATCAGATGGAGGACCTGCAAATCGACAAGGAGGATGTGGAGGAAACCTTCAAACAGCGCCTGAAGGATCAGAACGAGGAACACAACGGGGGCAGCTTCTGGATCGGCACCATGGGAAAGACCTCCTTCGGCAATATGGGGGGCAACGTGGGCGGCGTCCGCGTGGGCGGCCAGACCGGATATCAGTCTGCCTTTTCCGTGGTGGGCGCCAGGAAGTACCGGGATTTCAGGGACGACAGGGTTTTGGACAACCGACAGTTCCAGATGGCCTTCCGCAAACTCAGGCAGTTTTCCAGCAGGCTGGATATCCCGGAGACGGAACTGGATATCGACGGCACAGTGGATAAGACCTGCAATAACGGCGGCTGCCTGCAGATCGTGATGCAAAAGCCCAGAAAGAACGCCGTAAAGCTTTTACTGCTCATGGACTCCGGGGGCACCATGATCCCCTTCAGCAGTCTCCTAAACGATTTGTTCCAGGCGGTACACAAGTCCAACCACTACAAGGATGTGAAAACCTATTATTTCCACAACTGCATTTACAGCAAGCTCTACAAGACGCCTGAGTGCGAAAACGGGGATTGGGTGGACACGGAGTGGATGTTTCGGAATTTAGACAGCGATTACAAGGTGATCATCGTGGGAGACGCGGCCATGGCGCCGGAGGAGCTTTACTCCGACACTGGCAATTACCGCGGGCCAAACGGCGGCCTTTCAGGCTATGAATGGCTAAAGCTTGTGAAGAAGAAATACAAAAAGGTGGTGTGGCTGAATCCCAAGATGGCGCCGGGACGTGCTCCCTGGCGGGAAGCGGAGACCGCCATCAAGGAGATGTTTCCCATGTATAAGCTCACCGTGGACGGCTTAAACCAGGCCATGGTAAAGCTGATGGTGAACAAATAGAGTCCGGGCAGACCCTCGCAGGACGGGGCCGGGCGGGATTTACCGGGCAGAATGGAAGATTTTTGGGTTGACAACAGGAAAAACTGCCTGTATAATAACTAATCATATCAAAGAGAACGCGATGATGAGAAGAAGTACCTGTGTCTGAGGGGCTGACAGAGAGCTGCCGGGTGGTGAGAGGCGCAAGCAGGGCAGAGGGAAATACATCTCGGAGCAGCAGACCCAAATGGCGGGCCTGGTTCCATGTGGGAAATTCCCAAAGAACAGGACGCGAAAGTAGGCTCTGCCGGAGGCACCGATATCTGCCGGGGTATTGATGGATACCTGTTAAGCCGCAGGGCGCGAGTCCTGTGGGAAAAAAGGTGGTAACACGGGTGGAGCCCGTCCTTTTATGAGGACGGGTTTTTTTATGTGCTGACGAGGCTTTGCGGCGTCATCGCAACAGGGAAAGGAGAGAGGACAGGAGATGACAGTATTTGACGAGCTAAAGGAGAGAGGGCTTCTCGCCCAGCTCACGGACGAGGAGGAGATCAAGGAACTGATCAACAACGGGAAAGCTGTGTTTTACATCGGCTTCGACCCCACTGCGGACAGCCTTCATGTGGGTCACTTTATGGCGCTGTGCCTGATGAAACGCCTTCAGATGGCGGGCAACCAGCCCATTGCGTTGATTGGCGGCGGGACGGCCATGATCGGCGATCCCTCCGGCAGGAGCGATCTGCGCACCATGATGACCACGGAGATCATCGACCACAACTGTGAGTGTTTCAAAAAGCAGATGAGCCGTTTCATCGAGTTTGGCGAGGGGAAAGCCAGGATGGTAAACAACGCGGAATGGCTGAGGGACTTGAATTATATTGAGTTTATCCGGGATATCGGCGTGCATTTTTCCGTAAATCGGATGCTCACTGCGGAATGTTACAGGCAGCGCATGGAAAAGGGATTGAGCTTCTTAGAATTTAACTATATGATTATGCAGAGCTACGACTTTTTGCAGCTCTATGAGAAATACGGCTGCAATATGCAGTTTGGCGGGGACGACCAGTGGAGCAATATGCTGGGCGGCACGGAGCTGATCCGCAGAAAACTGGGCAAGGACGCTTACGCCATGACCATCACCCTCCTCTTAAATTCCGAGGGAAAAAAGATGGGCAAGACCCAGAAAGGCGCCGTCTGGCTTGACCCGGAGAAGACCTCTCCCTACGAGTTCTACCAGTACTGGAGGAACGTGGCGGATGCGGATGTAATCAAATGCCTGAAAATGCTGACTTTCCTGCCTCTGGAGCAGATCCGGGAGATGGAGGTCTGGAAAGGCAGCCAGTTAAACCAGGCAAAGGAGATTCTGGCCTATGAGCTGACCAAGATGGTACACGGCGCCCAGGAGGCAGACAAGGCCCAGGAAAGCGCCCGCGCGCTCTTTGCAGGAGGAATGGATGCGGCTGATATGCCTTCCTGCCAACTGACGGACGCTGACTTCCGGGACGGAAAAATCGACATTCTGGACATCCTGGTCAAGTCCGGCCTCACCGCATCCCGTTCTGAGGCAAGACGTGCCGTGGAACAAGGCGGCGTCACGGTGGATCATGAGAAAATATCCGACATGAAGACCTGTTATGAACCGGCCCAGCTGACTGGGGAAGGCATTGTGGTCAGACGCGGAAAGAAAAACTATAAGAGAGTCCTATATTGAACTATTCGCAAAATGACTCTTTAACGAATAGTTGTGCTGAGAAGTACCAAAGCCCCCGGTCAATGGTTTGCCGCCGGGGGCTTTTTTTCTGCGGGAAGACATTCCTGGGAATCAAGCATGATGGTAAAAGGGCCGTCATTTTGCAGAAAAACCTTCATGTCCGCGCCAAAACAGCCTTCCTGAACCCTGGGGAAAACCTCTTTGCATTTTTCCACAATATAATGATAGAGTTCCTCCGCCATGTCGGGCGGCCCGGCCTGGGTAAAGGACGGCCGGTTTCCCTTGCGGCAGTCCGCATATAAGGTAAATTGAGAAATCAAAAGAAGTTCCCCGCCGATGGAATGGATATCCAGATTGATTTTGCCGTTTTCGTCTGGGAAAATCCGCAGACCAGCCAGTTTCCGAATCATTTGATCGGCCAGTTCCCGGGTGTCCGTGGAAGAAATGCCGACAAAAACCAAAAATCCCCGGGAAATCTGCCCGATGACTGCGTGATCCACTTGTACCTGGGCTTCCTTTACCCTCTGTATCAGAAATTTCATCGCTATACCCCTTGTGCGCTTTAGCGCACATACCAAGAGGGTGTGTAAACCCCCTCTTTTTTTGAAAGTTATCTTTTATTGAATTTACTCTTTGATACAAGACTGATCATTTTTCCACTCACTTTTTTTGCGGGTCTGCTTTTGGGGATTTCTCGTTTTGATTGGTATCTGTATCCTTTTTATCCTTCTTTTCCTTTTTCTCAAACAGGTGTATCTGCCTGCTTTCCATCGATTTTGGTATGGACTCGTGGAAGCCGTCCGCATCTACATAGTCCAGTTTTTCATATTGATTGGTGTCTGTTGGCATATTCTTCTTTTGTAAGAGCGAATTGACAACCGATTTCACTGCCGCATAAATCACAGCAAAGATCGGAACGCCCACGATCATACCGATTATGCCGAAAAATCCTCCGAAAAAGGTGATGGCAAAGATGACCCAAAAGCTGGTCAGTCCCGTAGAATTTCCCAGGATCTTTGGCCCGAGGAAATTGCCGTCGAACTGCTGTAAGATCAGGATAAAGATCAGGAAATACACACAGTTCATCGGGTGCGTGATGTCCACAACCAGAATCAGGATGGCGCTGGGGATGGCGCCCAGATAAGGCCCAAAGAACGGGATCACGTTGGTCAGCCCAACGATGACGCTCACCAGGGCCGCGTAAGGCGTCTGGATCAGCGTCGTCCCAATGAAGCAGAGCAGGCCGATCAGGATGGAATCTATGATCTTTCCGCCCAAAAAACCAATAAAGGTCTGGTGGGTAAAGCGGAAATTGCGGATGACAATATTGGCCGTATTCTGCTCAAACAGGGCATATGTTATTTTCTTGGCCTGTGCCGCAAATTTCTCCTTACTTGCCAGCAGATAAATAGAGATGATAAACCCGATGATAAAATCCCAGAGCACCCCTAAGATATTGGTCGCCGTGTTCGTGACCGTGCGCAGCCAGACAGAGAGGTTGGCAGGAACCTCCTGGATGAAATCGTCCAACTGTTCCGAATAGCGGTCGATGATCTGCAGGATATACTCTCCTTCCTCAGGATAGTCCGCCAGCATTTTGTCCGTCCACTTCATAAAATTATTGGTGTAGTAGTTGAAGTTTCGGATAATGTTTTGGATGCTCGGCACCAGCTGCGAAATCATCATATAGATCAACAGCCATGCGCCGGCGACAAAAAGGAAGGTCGTCAAAAAAATGCCAAGTCCCCTGTTGATGGATCTGCGCCGTTTGGAGGGCTGAAGCTTCAGCTTGCCGCAGAGGGGCTCCAGCCACTTCTTTTCAATATAATTTAAGACAGGCGCCAGAAGGTAAGCCATGGCAAAGCCAAAGACAATGGGCATCAGTACGTCGGTCAACGCGCTCAGCCCAGCCACGATATTAGAACTGTGGAACATCAGATAATAAAAGATGATGGACGCGGCAATCACCAAAAAGGCGGTAAGCCCCCAGCGCACATATCTGTTGTTCAACTTAAATTTCATGGACATCTCTCCTCTTTTTCCTTTGCCTGTTTCCTGTCCTAATCAGCCTTTTCCTGCCTAATCGGGCCCTTCTCTGCCCTGACCAGCCTTTTCCTGTCCTAATCGGCCTTTCTCTGCCCTGCTCAGGCAGTTTTCGCCTCCCTGTAGACAGGCGGATTACCTGCGTCTGTGGCGTTTGTCTGCGGAAACCGCGAAGATACCCGCCGCTAACAGCGGAAGCGCCGCACATACCAGCACGGCAATCAGAATCTTCATGCCCAGCTCACTGCCGCCTTCGTCATACAATTCCATCTCTACCATGGTGATCGGGCCTGCCCCCGCGCGGTTCGCATCGTTGCCTCCGGTAACGGTTTCACCGTCATTGCCCGCTTCGCCGTTTTCATCGCCGCCATCCGATGTGACGCCGTTTTGTCCGGCCTTCTGGCCGCTGCCATTCGGATTGCCGCTGCCTCCTGCTGTCACTATGCCTGCGCCTGCTGTGCTGCTGGCTTCGCTTGCCGTCCCGGTATTTGAGCCTGTTGCAGGATTGCTGCCGCTGCTCCCCGTCCCGGTGCCCGCGCCTGCTGTATTGCTGCCGCTTCCTGTCCCGGCGCTTGTACCTGCCGCGTTGCTGCCGCTGCTCTCCGCCCCGCTGCCCGTGCCGTTGTTGTCACTGCTTTCCTGCCCGCTGTTGCCAGCCCGCTCTCCTGCCGCGGGAGGTTTGGAATTGCTGCTTTGGCTGAGGGCAGCGCTGTCTATGCCCATGGCCTCCATGACATCGCTGTACGCTGCGCGGTCGTCTGATGCCAGCTTGGAGACGTAGCCCATCACACCCGTATAATTTCCCGGGTTTGCAAAAGGGTTTTTCAGATCCTTGCCGTCGTTTTCCTCCAGGAAATTGTCGACATAAACCCGCAGATCACTCACATATTTTTCATAGAGGGCTGCAGGATCCTCCGCATCCTTTTCCGGCACCAGGCCGTACTCCGTCACCACAAAGGTGATCGTGTCGTCCTGAAAATCCGTGTCGCCGTAAGTGGTGCGTTCTCCCGTCATGCTGTTGACAGAAAAGAGGTCGCTCTTTTTCCCGGCGTAATAGATTTCCACCTTGTCGCCGAGCTCTACTTCCTCCGAGACCGTCGTGTTCTGCTGCACCCATAAAGCATTGTTCCCGTTCACGCTGTTGGAATACTTCTCCTGTCCGCCTGCGCCAAGGATACTGATGCGGGAGAAAACGCTGTCAGCCGGATGACCGCCGCCTTTGGTCATTGTCCCCACATAGTCGATGTTTACATTATGTCCGGCAAGATAGATGGTAAACGGGATTTTGTCCTCGGATCCCCAGTAGCCCATCGATTTGATCACCGTGCCAAACCCGGTGTCAAACGTATCCAGCCGGGTATAAGAGAGGTCATATTCCGTCTCTTCCCCATTTTTGACCAGAATGTAGCAGTTTTCATAGGTATAAGGGCTGTCAGGCTTCGGCAGGGCGACCTTATACACGCCAACAGGGAGGGCCAGGCTGACGTCCTTTCCCGTCACCTTCAGGGTTTTCGTAGTCAGGCCGTCGGTGACGGTCAGGTTTTTCCCGCTGATCTGCTCAAAATCGTCTATGACAAAGTGCAGCTTTGCGGTGCCGTCCAGCCCCGTTTCCCGGAGTTCATCCCGCGATACCAGATCGTAGTTTCCAATATTGCCCAGCTTTTCCTTCAGGGCTGCGGCTTCTTTCTCCCCGACCATATCCTGCCCGTAGTACAGCGGCTGCGCATTTCCCATCTTTACCTGGTCTTTTACCTCCTGGGAGATATTCACCTGCCAGGTTTCAAAGTACGGGGTGAGGTCCACATGGTAGTTTTCTGCCAGCGCCAGAATCCAGGCGTCTATGGTGCTCAGCCTCTTTTTATTTTCGGTAAAATATACTTTCCGGTAATACTGATTGATGCAGGCGTATGCCTCCTGATAGCCGTGGACGCCCTCCGGGGTATCCAGGCCCTCAAAATAGTCCAACACGTTTATAAAGGTATACAACATACAGGATACGCCCACATTTTCCTCATCTGCCTTGTCGTCAAAGATCAGTCCTCTCCTAAGGTTGAACTCCTGCTCGTTTGCCGCTTTCCTCAGCCAGCTGTCTTTGGAGCCCGCTTTTACAATGTCGTCAAGCCGGTAGGTGTTGATATAATAGCTGAAAAAATTCACGCCAACTTCCGTGAGCTTATGTAACCCTGTATTGTTCCCGACGCTGCCCTGATACCCATGTCCCGTCTCGTGCAGCATCCCCCAGGATCGGTCGAACATCGCCCAGAGCACCGTGTTGTTTGCGCCGATGCAGTCGCCGCCGTAATAAGCTGCGCCCGGGCCGTTGTTGTTGGCCCGCATAAAGAACTTTGTCTTTACATTCTGGTTCCAGTAGTAATCAGGGGTATACGAAATTCCGATCATTTCGTCATACGCCTCTGTCACGTCATCCCAGTAGGTAAACCATTCGTCCAGGGTCTTGAGCAAAGTAGCGTGTTTCTGTTTGCCGCCGTTGTAAAGCAGCATATCCACATCTTCGTAGGGTGCAAGCGCCATGATCGACCAGCCGTCCACAATGGCATAACTGCCCGGGTCTGCCCGCCACTCGTCAAAAAACTTCTCCTGGTCTTCCAGCCCGTCGCCCTGATGATAATAATGGAGCGGCTTTACTTTCTCATCATCGGCGTCCCACTTCACCTCATAGATCACTGTTCCGGGTTCCGTGTCCTGATACAGAGTCCTCACGGTTGGCGCCGCCACGAACATTTCCCCGAACTGTTCTTCCGTGAGGGAGATATAACTCTTGTTGTTCGCGTTATTCGCGTCTTCCGTCTTCTTATAATCCGCATACCTTGTCAGATCCTGCTGGTTGTAAATTTTCACCCAGCCCTCATCGCTGTCCCTGCTGTACGCCGTCTTCAGCGCGTTGGTAACCTGATTGTTGTAATCGGAAGCAGGCTCCGAACGGCTGTCGTTGTTGTACAGGGCAACCGTCAGCCCCACGCCGTCCTTGCCGCTTATCTTGCGCATCTCCACTTCCCCGCCCACATCAAGGAACACCCCCACAATCTGGCGGTCATGGTTGTTGCCGCGTGTATACCCCAGCTCGTTTAAGTGCTGGACGGAGGGGAGGGTGTACATAAGTTTGGAGAGCCGGAATTCTTTCCCGCCCTGCTGCACGTGTACAGGCACGTTTATGGTGGATGTGTTGCCGCTTTGATCGGTTACGGAATAAGCGATGGTATACTCTCCTGCAGGCAGGGGCTTCCCGCTTAAGATCTCCTGGGGCGCAGACTTCACCACGATTTTCTGCGTCATGTCCCCGTCCTCATTGTCACGGGCAAACATCCTGAACCGGGCGTCATGGTCTAAATCGATCACGGTGTTTTCCGGCACGGTGATCTCGCTTGTCCCATAAAAAACGGGAGCGTTTTTCTCGCTGATATACTGGATCTTAGGGCCATAAACCTTCTTGTCAGGGACATTGCCGCCAGTGGAAGCTGCAAAGGCTGTACAGGGACCTGCCAACTGTGGGATCAGAAAAACAGCCAGGGCAGTCACGGCAATCCTGCCTAAGACCTTCCGGGGAAAAACGGGACGATTCATAAAAAATATTCTCCTTATAATTTTCTGTATGTATGATACCATACTTTTTGACAATTACCAAGAAAAAACTTTTGTTGTCTTTTTGTTCCAAACATACTAAAATAGAGGAAAATAAGGAAAGAGGGCGAAAGAAGTGGCAGCGGTCAAACCCGGCAATTATCACGACGAGCAGAATAAGCAGAATATCTTAAAGATGCGGGCAGTTCTGGAGACGCTGCCCTCCTTCTGCAAGCTGTATTTCAGGGGCATCGACGACTATACCTCCGCCCGCACCAAGCTGGCTTACGCTTATGACCTGCGTCTGTTTTTTGAATATCTGCACGAAAAAAATCCCGTTTGTGCAAAAATGGAGATCACAGAGTATCCCGTAGAGCTTCTGGATCAGATTACCCGCCTTGACATTGAGGAATATCTGGAATATATGACACTGTACCAAAAGGACGGACGGGACATCACCAATGACGAGCGCGGCAAATCCAGAAAGCTGTCCGCCCTGCGCAGCTTTTACAACTATTTTTATCAGAATGAGCTGATCAAAAACAATCCTGCCTCCCTGGTTCCGATGCCAAAGCTCCACGAGAAGGCAATCATCCGTCTGGAACCCAATGAGGTAGCTATTTTGCTGGATCAGGTGGAGGACGGGACAAAGCTGACGGCAAAAGAACTGGAATATCACAAAAAGACAAAAGTGCGGGATGTGGCGCTTTTGACGCTGCTTTTGGGCACCGGCATCCGGGTATCCGAATGCGTCGGGCTTGACCTGTCCGATCTTGATTTTGATGCGTGCGGGATCAAAATACGCCGGAAGGGCGGATACGAAGCTGTCATCTACTTTGGAGACGAGGTAGAGACGGCGCTTTTGGACTATCTGGAACAGAGGGAGCACATTATACCGGCCCAGGGGCATGAGGAAGCTCTCTTTCTCTCCCTGCAGAACCGCCGTATGACAGTCCGCTCCGTGGAAAATCTGGTAAAAAAATATGCCTCCCGTGTGACGACATTAAAGAAAATCACGCCCCACAAGCTGCGCAGTACTTACGGCACCACCCTGTATCAGGAGACGGGGGATATCTATCTGGTGGCAGACGTGCTGGGCCATAAGGATGTAAACACCACCCGGAAACACTATGCGGCCCAGGCGGACGCGCACCGCAGGCAGGCCGCCCAATATGTGCGGCTTCGGGAAAATAAAAGTGGCAAGGACGGCGATCCCCAGACTCCCGGGGACAAATCGAAATGAAAACCGTCAGCCTCTGCCTGCGGCCGTATCGCGTGCTTCCGCCGGAGACTTTTACATATCGTTTGGAAAACGTTATGAAAAAGCAAGCGGGGAATTTTGCAGCATTTCAACGCGGATAAAATACCCCTGGTCATGCCGGCAGACAGGACAGGATGCCGGAGCGGTCGTCCCCTTGTGGATGTGTCCGCAGTTTAAGCACATCCACTCCTGCTCTACCGACGAGACAAACAGTTTTCCTTCCTTTAAAAGCTGCGCAAACTTTCCAAAACGATCCCCGTGGGTCTTTTCAATCTCGGCAATCCGCCGGAAGGTGTCTGCGATCTGATGGAAACCTTCCTCTCCCGCCTGCTCCCCAAAGGCTTTGTAGACGCTGTCGTGTTCTTCGTATTCGTTGTGCTGCGCCATGAAAAGCAGAGACGCCACATCGTCCGCTATGTCCACCGGATATCCACCGTCGATGAAGATATTCTCCCCCGCCAATTCCTTTAAATGGCCGTAAAAAAGTTCCGCGTGTTCCTTCTCCTGGTCTGCGGTGAACGCAAAGACGGCGCTGACGACGTACAGGCCGTTTTTCTTCGCCTGGGAAGCCGCAAAAGTATACCGGTTCCTGGCCTGGCTCTCCCCTGCAAACGCTCTCATCAGATTTTCCCTGGTTTTGCTGGCTGCAAATTCCATTGCCTTGATCTCCTTTCATGCTGCCGCCTGCAGCGGCCATATCGTTTTATTCTGAAAACAGTATTGCCGGGAGGGCTGCAAATCATTCCGCATCCTGACCCCTGTTATCATTCTCTGTCCGACAAGAATCCTGTGGATAAAAATCCTATTTCACAAATTCCGGGGAAAAATAGGGAACAATCAGCATCTGTCCTGCGGTCACATGATCCGCGTCCGCCAGATGATTGATGCTGCAGACCTCGTCGATATAGTTTTCCCTGTCATCGTAATGCTGCTCGTCCATATACTGTCCCGCCACTTCCCACAGCGTCTCTCCCGCGTCCAGGGTGATACTGGTGTAGTATTTAAAGCTGTCGTTTGCCTGGGTGCGGATGGCGCCGTAGGATAAGGTACACGCCAGAATCAGAAGCATTGTCGCAAAAGAAGCCGCTGCAAAGACAAAAGCTTTCCTCCTGCGCAGCTTACGCAGATGCTGGATCCGGGCTTTTTGCCGCTGTTTATATCCCTGCCCTCTCTGCCCCTTTACAGCACAGCTGCTATGACGTCCCTGTTCAAAGATCTCTTCCGGCTCCCGAAATCTCCCATTCATCTGTAAAACCTCCCCGGCGTTTCCCGTCTTCCCTCTTGGGAAAGCTCCCCGCACTTTTCCCGCCCGTCTGTTTCCGCGCTTTCTTGCCGATACACACGTTCGGAACATTTGTTCTGATTTGATCATACAGCAAGAACGTTTGTTTGTCAACAGAAAAATCGAACATATTTTTGGAATATGTGTTTGCTTTTTGGGGGGATCTGTGTTAAGATGGGAACAGAAAGTCAGCGCTCTCTCAAATGAGGGAGGCGTTATGAGACAGTATGCGGGGCCGCGGGGCAGGCTTTGCCCGCAGGCCAGAGGGAGGCAGAAATGGGATTCGGAAAAATTACAGCCAAACAGCAGGAAATTCTGGACTATATCAAAGAAGATATCCTGAAGAAGGGGTATCCGCCCACCGTCCGCGAGATCTGCGAGACGGTGCACTTAAAATCCACCTCCTCCGTGCACTCCCACCTGGAGACTCTGGAGAAGAACGGCTATATCCGCCGGGATCCCACAAAGCCCAGGGCCATTGAGATCTGTGACGACAGCTTCCAGATGGTGCGCACGGAAATGGTCAGCCTTCCGGTGGTGGGAAACGTGGCA
The DNA here is from genome assembly GCA_947594835.1 of uncultured Acetatifactor sp. Lineage (GTDB taxonomy): Bacteria > Bacillota > Clostridia > Lachnospirales > Lachnospiraceae > Acetatifactor. Next base: position 111,568 of record CANQEH010000005.1, read on the forward strand.
GCCGGGACTCCCATCCTGGCGGAGGAAAACATCCAGGACTACTTCCCTGTTCCAGCGGATCTGGTGCCCAAGGGAGAATCTTTTGTCTTAAACGTCCGGGGAGACTCCATGGTCAACGCCGGTATCTTCAACGGGGACAGGGTGTTTGTCAACGCCTGCGCTACCGCTAACAACGGGGAGATCGTGGTCGCCCTCATCGACGACTCCGCTACGGTCAAAACATATTATAAAGAAAATGGCCATATCCGCCTGCAGCCGGAAAACGATGCCATGGCCCCCATCATTGTAGATGACTGCCAGATTTTGGGCAAGGTCTTCGGCGTATTCCGTTTCTACCGCTAGGGTATACTCTTTCTGACCGTTTGATTTACAGTTTTTGAAATCTTTTTTCAGGCCATGTATAATTTTGGCCGATTTTGTAAAAAGTAATCCTGCCGGCCCGATAGGCCGCGCAAAATCCTGTAAGCAAACGTTGAGAAGGTTTATCGCCGTATTGCGGCAGAAATGAGGGAAAAATGGGAAACAAGTATTTAGATGGCACAGCACTTACCATCGCAATCATCGGCGCCATCAACTGGGCGTTGATCGGTCTGTTCCGCTTTGACCTGGTAGCCTTTATCTTCGGTAACATGACCTGGCTTTCCAGGATCATCTACGCTGTGGTAGGTGTCTGCGGACTTTATCTGCTCAGCTTCTTTATGCATCTGTCCGACAGAAGCGAAAGGACTGCTTAACAGAAAAAAACAGCAAAACAGGCAAAAAAAGAAAGTCCCTGGCGTCCGCCTTCGACTTTCTTTTTTGTTTTTCACAGGGTATCGATATCAATCTGCCTGCCATCCCTCCAGATGCGCTCCAGATCGTATAAAAGCCGGTTCTCCTTGTCAAACAGATGGACGATCACATCGCCGAAATCCAGCAGGATCCAGTTGGCGGCATGGTATCCCTCCACCTGCCGTACAGGGCAGCCCGCCCTGCCCAGGGTCTCCTCCACATGGTCGCTGAGCGCCTGGAGCTGGTTTTTGCTCCCGCCCCCCGCTATGATAAAGTAATCCGCCAGCACGGAGACCTGGCTGATATCAATGACGCGGATATCCTCTCCCTTTTTATCCTCCAATGCCTTGATGGCAAGCTTTGTCATTTCCAGTGCTCTTTCCTTCTCCATCATCCGTTTCCAGTGCTCCTTTTCCTTATTTTTCGCCAGACTTTTTCGCCGCATTTTGATAATACTGAAGCGTCCTGCGGCTGGCTGGGTCGATCACCGCGCCCTCCGCCTCCAGATAGCCCAGCGTGTCCTCCAGAATCCATACCGTGGCCTGATCCAGGCTGGTTTCGGCCATCTCTCTGATCTGGGCCAGACGGGGCGCTTTGTCGCGGCCTGGCTCCACATAGTCTGCCACAAAGACGATCTGCTCTAACAGGCTCATGTTTTCCCGGCCGGTGGTATGGTATCGGATCGCGTTTAAGACGTCTGTATCCTCCACGCCGTATTCCTGCCTGGCAAGGTATGCCCCCGCCTTTGCGTGCAGGAGGGAGGGCGCTTTTTGCTCCGCTTCCGTCACACCGATCCCATGGCGCTTGCAAAAATCCAGCAGCTTTTCCCCTGTCATGGGCTTTGCGCAGTCGTGCAAAAGTCCGGCAATCAGAGCCTTCTGCCTGTCAGCGCCGTAGACTGCCGCCAGTCGGCTGGCCGTTTCCGCCACTCCCAGGGTGTGTGCAAAGCGCTTCTCTCCCTGGATTTTTTTCATGGCGTCACGCATCTGTTCCACATCTGCGATTTCCTTTTTCACGGTAAAATCCCTTTTCCTCGATATAGTAAACAACCTTGTCCGGCGTCAGGTAGCGGATGCTTTTCCCGCAGTTTACCCGCTCCCTCACCTCTGTGGAGGAGATGGAAAGCCGCAGGAAGGGAAGCCACTGGATCCGGGCGCCGAAAGCCGCTTCCAGCGCCTGTTTTTTCTGTTCCATCCACTCCTTCGGCGTCTCCCCCCGCAGGGCCACAAGAAGGGTACAGCAGGCAAAAATCCGCTCCGGCCCCTTCCAGGTATGGATGGTGTCCAGACAGTCGGTGCCTGCCAGAAAGTAAAATTCGTCCTCCGGGTACATGGCTTTCAGCTGCTCCAGGGTCTCGCAGGTGTAGGTGTCCCCTTCCCGCCGGATCTCCAGATCCAGACAGGAAAAACGCGGATTGTCCGCCACAGCCAGCTCCACCATTTTCAGGCGATCCTCCCCGGGCAGCACCGTCTTTTCGTCCTTCATGTAAGACTGCCCGGTGGGAATGAACCAGATTTCCGAAAGGCCTGCGTCCAAAGCGTATTCCGCAAGCAGCAGATGCCCTGTGTGGATGGGATTGAAGGTGCCTCCCAAAATACCAATCTTTCTCATCTCTCCGCTCATTCTGCCGCTCGATCAAGCGGCGCTCTTTTCCTTTTCATTCCTTCCCACATTCCGCCTGCGGCGGTGCGTCGGGGCTGTTTTTAACGGGGCAGCTGGATCTTTGGATTGTCTCTGTCCGGCTTGTACAGCACAAATTTTTTGCCGATGACCTGCACCACCTGGGAGTGGGTGCGGTCCGCCACCGTCTGGGCAATCTCCCGGGGGTCGTCCATACAGTTTTTGAGAACCGCTACCTTAATCAGTTCGTTGTTCTGGAAGGCTTCGCCGATGGCAGCCGTCAGCTCCGGCGTCAGGCTGGATTTTCCCACCTGGAAAAAAGGATCCAGGCTGTTTGCCAGGCTTTTTAAGTAGGCTCTCTGCTTGCTCGTCATGGTCATTTTCCGCTCCTCTATATCATTTATAATACTCAAAAGAAAGCCCGTACATCCGCACCGTGTCGCCGTCCTGGATGCCAAGGGTTTCCAGTTCCTCCAGAATACCGTTTTCTTTTAAGAAATTCTGGAAAAAGGTAAAGCCCTTTTCGCTGTCTAAGTTGGTGTAGCCCAGCATCTTCTCAATGCGGGGGCCTTCCACCACATAAACCTGCTCCTCCTCGTCGTAGGCCACCGAGTAAGGTTCTTCCATCTGTCCCAGATCTCTCTCGGGGAAGTATTCCCGCTCGAACACGGTGACCTTCTGATCTGTCTTGTCCAGCATCTCCCGCACCTTGTAGAGCAGCTCCTTGACCCCTTCCCCGCTCACCGCAGAGATGGGGTATACGGGAATCCCCTTTGGCTCAAACTCTGCCCGGATGGCCTCTACCGGGCTCTCAGAGGCGTCGTAAATGGCGTCGATCTTGTTGGCCGCAATGACCTGGGGCCTGGCGGCGATTTCCGGGTTATATGCTTCCAGTTCCCTGTTGATGGCGTAGATGTCTGCGATGGGATCCCTGCCCTCCGTCCCGGCAGCGTCCACCAGGTGGATGAGCACTTTCGTGCGCTCGATATGCCGCAGGAACTCATGCCCCAGCCCCACTCCCTGGGAAGCCCCTTCAATGAGCCCCGGGATATCCGCTATCACAAAGCCGCCTGCGCCCTCCAGATCCACCACGCCGAGATGGGGATTCAAGGTGGTGAAATGATAGTTGGCGATTTTGGGCCTTGCATTGCTCACCCGGGAGAGCAGCGTGGATTTTCCCACATTGGGAAAGCCTACCAGGCCAACGTCCGCAATGACCTTCAGCTCCAGAAACAGCTCCAGTTCCCTGGCGGGCTGGCCGGGCTGTGCGTATTTGGGCGCCTGCATGGTGCTGGTGGCGTAATGCTGGTTGCCGTTTCCGCCCCGGCCGCCCTTTAACAGGACTTCCCGGGTGTTGTCTCCGGACATATCCGCGATGATCTGGCCGCTGGCCGCCTCCCGGATCACGGTGCCCTGGGGAACCTTCAGGACGATATCCGCCCCGTCTTTTCCCCGGCAGTTTTTCTTGCCGCCTGGCTCCCCGTCCCCCGCCTTATACCGGCGGGTGTTGCGGAAATCGATCAGGGTGTTTAACCCCGGCTCCACCTCTACGATCACATCGCCGCCCCGTCCCCCGTCGCCGCCGTCGGGGCCGCCTGCGGGCACATATTTTTCACGCCGGAAAGAGACATGGCCGTCCCCTCCCTTGCCGCTTCTCACAAAAATTCTTGCCCTGTCTGCAAACATTTCCTACCAACCTTTCCCGCTCTCCCCGGATTTACGCCATAATTTCAAGAGGCTCCAGGCAAGCGCCTGAAGCCTCGAATCAATCGCAAGTCTTACTTCTCAACAGGATATACGGAAGCCTGCTTCTTGTCACGGCCCTTTCTCTCAAAGCGAAGGACGCCGTCCACCAATGCAAACAGGGTGTCATCGCCGCCGATGCCAACGTTCACACCGGGATGGATCTTGGTACCGCGCTGCCTGTAAAGAATATTTCCAGCTTTTACGAACTGTCCGTCAGCTCTTTTCGCGCCTAATCTCTTGGACTCGGAGTCTCTGCCGTTCTTGGTAGAGCCCACGCCCTTTTTATGTGCGAAAAATTGAAGGTTCATATTCCGCATCTCTTACACCTCCTGATATTTTACTTGTAAATACCTGTCACCGTATTCCCTGCTCAAGTTTTCCAATGAAAATACCATGGAATCCAGCAGGAAAGATGACTTCTCCTGCAGGGTATCCAGAACGTCGCACCGAATGTATCCCGACGCCTCGTCGGCGGTCACCTCCAGCCGCTCTCCCGCCAGCTCCTCCAGGGAGTTGATGGTACCGATGACCAGGGCGGAAATCGCCGCGCACAGGATGTCCGGCTGCTTCCCTCTGGCATATCCCGCATGGCCCGTACAGAGAAATCCCCTGTAGGCCTGTGTCCGGTCTTTCCGGATGGTTACAGTCGTCATAACTTAAGCATTGATCTTGTCGATCTTTACCTGGGTATAAGGCTGTCTGTGACCGTTTTTCTTGTGGTAGCCGGTCTTTCTCTTGTACTTATAGACAATGACCTTCTTCCCTTTGCCCTGCTCTAATACCGTTGCGGTAACGCTTGCCTTTGCAGCGTCCTCGCCCACTTTCAGGGTACCGTCACTTACTGCCAGGACACGGTCGAACGTAACAGTGTTTCCTGCTTCCACGTCCAGCTTCTCCACTTTGATGACGTCGCCTTCAGAAACCTTGTACTGTTTTCCGCCTGTTGCAATGATCGCGTACATATCTAGGCACCTCCTGCTTTTACTCGCTGACTTTGGTGGCACCCGTTGGGCGCACTTCTACCACGTCATGCGGCACACTTTAAGATACTAGCATGGGCGGGAAGGTTTGTCAAGCTTTTTTCAGATATTTCTGTTTTTTGCCTCAAAATCCTCTATATACTGGGTGATCAGCTTTACCGTTCCCTCCACGCCCAGGATGCTGCTGTTGATGCACAGGTCGTAGCTGTCGGCCCTTCCCCACTTCTTGGAGGAATAATAATTGTAATAGCTCTGGCGCTGTTTGTCCTTTTTGATGATCATGTCCCGGGCCTTGGACTCCGTGAGCTGGTAGCGCTCCATGATGTGCTTTACCTTTGTCTCCTCGTTGCCGTAGATGAACAGATGCACCGCGTTTTTGCGGTCGGCCAGGGCATAGTCGGCGCAGCGGCCCACGATGACGCAGGGCCCCTCGGATGCGATTTTCTTGATGGTGTCAAACTGGGCGAGGAATACCTTGTGGCTGATGGGCATATCCACAAAGGAAGAAGCGTTATAACCAAAAGAATAGGTGTCCATCACCAGATTATACAAAAAAGAGCTGGTGGGGCGCTCGTCATGGTTCTGGATCATCTCCTCGCAGAAGCCGCTCTCCTTGGCGGCGCGGGATAAAAGCTCCTTGTCGTAGCACTTGATGCCGAAATACTCCGCAACCTTTTCTCCGATTTCCCGGCCCTGGGAGCCAAACTGACGTCCGATGGTGATTACTGTATTCATACGTTACCTCTCTTTCCGGTCATACGATCCCTTGATGTAATCATATTATACATCAAACCGGGCTTTTAGACAACTAAAATCAGCATTTTTAACAATTGATCCGGCTCAGCTTATCCAGATTCCCGGAGAAAGACTCCTACAGCCTCTCCAACAGGCGAAGGAAGTACTCCGGCAGAGGGGCGTCCACCTCTAAATAACGCCCTGTGGAGGGATGGAGAAAGCCCAGCGTCTTTGCGTGGAGTGTCTGTCCCTGCAGCGGAAAGGGGCCGGGCCCGCCGCCGTACACGGTATCCCCCAGAAGCGGATGCCCCAGAGAAGCCATATGGGCCCGTATCTGATGGGTGCGTCCTGTCTCCAGCTCACATTGGATGTAGGTATGCCTGGGGAAGCGCTGAAGCACCCGGTAATGGGTCACCGCGCGCTTGCCGCCCTGAGTGGCCACCGCCATCTTTTTCCGATCCATTGGGTGCCTGGCCAGCGGTCTGTCGATGACGCCCTCCTCCTCCCGCAGCACTCCCTGGCAGATGGCGTGATACTGTCTGGTGACCGTGTGCTCCTTTAACTGCCGGGCAAGGCTTTTGTGGGCTGCGTCGTTTTTGCAGGCCGCCAGCGAACCGGTGGTGTCCTTGTCGATCCGATGGACAATGCCGGGCCGCATCACCCCATTGATGCCGGAGAGCTGGCCGCCGCAGTGGTACAGAAGGGCGTTGACCAGCGTGCCGCTGTAATGCCCCGGGGCGGGATGCACCACCATTCCCTTCGGCTTATTGACCAGAATCACATCCTCGTCCTCGTAAAGGATATCCAGGGGGATGTCCTCCGGCTGGATATCCGGCTCCACGGCCTTTGGCAGGCAAAATGTGACACAGTCGTCGCTTTTTACCCGGTAACTCCCCTTCACCGGTTTTCCGTTCACGCTCACCCGCCCCTCTTTCACCATCTTCTGGATATAGGAGCGTGACAAAGAGTCGATCAATGCAGAAAGGCATTTATCGACCCGCTCGTCTTCTAATTCTTCTGTGATTTCAAAACAGAACTCATCCATCCGCCTGCCCCTATTTTATCTCACGGTACCGCTTCTGCTTGAAACTTAAAAATTCCAGGTCGCTTTCCTTGTAAACAAAAAGGAACAGCAAAAACAGCAGAATGGCTGAGACCACGATGCAGCAGTCCGCCACGTTGAAGATGGGGAAGTGGATCAGCACAAAGGAGATAAAATCCACTACATAGTCCAGGCGGATGCGGTCGATCATATTGCCCAGGCCCCCGGCGATCACCGCCGAGAGCGCGATGTGGACGGGGGTAAATTTTTTCTCCGCCGGGAGTTTGAACAGGAAAAACAAGATCACCGCTAAAAACACCGCGCCCACAAAGAGGATAAAGAACTTCTGGTTCTTTAAAATGCCGAAAGCGGCGCCTGCGTTTCCAAAATCCAGATAGTCCAGTTCCAGGACGCCCTCTATCAGCACCACCGGGGGCTGATCCTTTAAATACAGCGTGGCGAGATACTTGGTGTACTGATCCAGGGCCAGTAAAAGAAGCGTCACCGCCAGGTCTATGAGCAGCATGGGCCATTTCTTTTTCTTACGCATAGGCATCCTCGTCACGATAATAGATTTCGTTGATGGCGTCTAAGATCTCCTGCTGGGTCACCGTCTTGTCGATCACGGCTTTCCCGATCTTTTTTAACAGCACGAACTTAATGTTCCCGGCCTCCATCTTTTTGTCCGATCTTGTAAGCCGCAGGATCTCCTCGGGGTCAATGGCTTCCACGGAGATCGGCAGATTGAACGGGACGAACATATCCCGGATCTCGTAGTACTCCTCCATGGACAGAAGCTCCCGCTTCCAGGAGATATAGGCGGCGGCCACCGCCCCCAGGGCCACGCATTCTCCGTGGGTCAGCCCGAAATCCTTGTACTTTTCGATGGCGTGGCCGATGGTGTGGCCGAAATTCAAAAGCGCCCGCTCTCCCTGCTCCGTGGGATCTTTCTCCACCACCAGTTTTTTGATACAGCAGCTCCTGCGCACCATCTCCTGCAGTACGGGAAGATCCCTGTCGCAGATCTCATACATATTTTCAATGAGCCATTGATAAAATACTTCATCCTTGATGAGGCCGTGCTTCATCACCTCCGCAAAGCCGGAGTAAAACTGCCTGTCCTCTAAGGTGGCGAGCACAGAGAGGTTGATATAGACCAGGGAGGGCATCTTAAAGGCGCCCACCATATTTTTGTAGCCGTCAAAATCCACGCCGGTTTTCCCGCCGATGCTGCTGTCGGTCTGGGACAAAAGGGTGGTTGGCACCTGCACCACGTCGATCCCGCGCAGATAGGTTGCGGCGGCATACCCCGCGGTGTCTCCCACCACGCCGCCCCCAAGGGCCAGGATCAGATCCTTCCGGTCAAAGCCTTCCCGGATTAAAAAGGTATAGATGGCCTTTACCGTGTCCAGCGTCTTGTTTGCCTCTCCCTCCGGGAACGCAAACTTCACTGCCTTTTTGCACTTCCCCTCCAAAAGCCCCAATACCTCCTGGCCGTAGAGGGAGTCCACCTTCTCGTCCGTTACGACGCAGATGCGGCGGTTCTCGCAGCCAAGGGCGGACAGTTCCGTCCAGAGTTCTTCAAAGGACTGGGTGAACACGATGGTATAGCATGGTTTTTTGTTGTAAAGAATCTGCAGTCTCTCTGTCATCATTTCCTCCCAAAACAACAAAGAGCCCGTTTACGGGCTCTGAGCCGTTGTATATCAGTTGTTTAAAGGCAGTTCAAAGGAGCCTCCGAAGATGTCCTGAAAATCGCCCGATATGTCTACGCTGGCAGGCGTAATGATAAAGATGTAGTGGGAAATCTTCTGCAGATTGCCCGAAATGGCGAAACAGGAACCGCTGGTAAAGTCGATGATCCGCTGTGCGATGTCCACATCCAGCCCCTCCAGGTTCAGCACCACGGTGCGGTTTGCCAACAGGGTCTCCGTGATCTCGCGGGCATCCTCCACAGAGGTAGGCTTGATGACGCAGACCTCCATTCCGGAGGCGTTTGACGTCCGCCTGGAGCCGGACTGTTTGATCGGCGTAATCTTGTTGGCCGGAGCGCTTCCGGGCTTCTTTGCGGGATGTTCCTCGTAACTGTCTTCCTTCTTCCCGGCAGAGGCCTTGCGGGACGCTACAGGCTCGTCGTCTTCCTCTCCGTCCAGGTAATCGTCGTCGTAATAATCGTCTTCCTCACCGTTTAACTTCATATAGTTTAAGAACTTGTCCATCACACCCATACTGCTACCATGCCTTTCTTACCTTCCGGCCTTTTGCCCGGTCTGCTGACCGGAAGAATCCCTCTCCCCAAAAATCCCGGTGCCCACACGGACACAGGTGGAGCCTTCCTCCACGGCGGTGACGTAATCTCCCGTCATTCCCATGGAAAGAACATTCATACTGATATTATCAATGTTTTTTGCGCCCATGTCAACAGCGAATTGCTTTAATGCCCTAAAATATTGCCGATTTGCTTCTCCGTTCTCCACATAGGGGGCAATGGCCATCAGCCCGCAGACGCGGATGCCGGGCAGGGCCGCCGCCTGCCGGATCAGCTCCTCCGCTTCCCCAAAGGACACACCGAATTTGCTCTCCTCCCCAGCCACGTTTACCTCGACGAGGATGTCAGCCGTAACGCCCTGTTTTACGGCCTCCCTGCTGATCTCCTCCGCCAGACGCAGAGAGTCCACACTGTGGATGAGGGCTGTCTTTCCCACCACATATTTTACCTTGTTGCGCTGCAGATGGCCGATCATATGCCAGCGGACGTCCCGGGGCATCTGGGGCTGCTTGTCCGTCAGTTCCTGCACCTTGTTTTCCCCAAAGTCCCTGGCTCCCGCCTGGTACGCCTCCTGCAGCATCGGCACAGGCTTTGTCTTACTCACCGCAATCAAGGTCACTTCCCCCGGATCCCGCCCGGCCCTTTCGCAGGCCGCCCGTATCTGCGCCTGTACCTCTTCCAGATTTTCCCGGATACTTCCCTTTCCCATCAGCCCCCAAATGTCTCCTTCCGAAATAAAAATTGAGTCTGGTACCATAACGTACTGTTGACGCTCCTGTCCCCAGGCCCGCGCTGCCAATGCCATCCCGTAAGACCGTGGGAGCACGCCGCGCCTGCCGAGATTCTTTCGAGCCAGTACCATAACGTACTGTTGACGCTCCTGTCCCCAGGCCCGCGCTGCCAATGCCATCCCGTAAGACCGTGGGAGCACG
>CANQEH010000006.1 GCA_947594835.1 uncultured Acetatifactor sp.
AAGGAACAATCGTTCCGCATCATCCTTTTTTACCCGTGTTACTATCACATTATATGACAGATCTGGGATTCTGACATATATTCTTAAGGATGTCTTACAAGTCAGATGCAGGGATTCTTTTGTCTGCCTGCTTGGTCATAGTATTTCAACTAACTTTCACAATTATAATTCAATTTTTTTGGCAATAAATGGAAAAAGTCGTTTGTACTGCCGAAGGCCCTTGCATTTTACCCGGTAATAAGAGATTAGGGTTCCGAAAACGGATTCATCACAACCCTTTTGGTACGGAGCCCGGAAAATGGAGGCGTGTTTTGAATGAGTCTGTAAATGAAGAGCTGGAAGAAGAAATCGAGACTGCCAAGGCGCAGTTTGCAAGGCACCTGACGCAGCTGCGGGAACAGGGGGTAGTCCTCTTTGTAGACGGAAAGAGGGCGCTTCCAGGAGAAGCCGCAGATATGACTGTGCAGGAGGACAGCGTCTATATGGCGGACTATGTGCTGGGAGACGCAGGGAACATCGAACAGGTGCGGTTTGACAAGGTGACCTGCTGTTGACCAAAGCTGCATCCTGCCGTTTTGGCGCTTCCGCAGACGAAAACGGGCTGCCTCTCGTGCCGGAAACGGCGGCGCAAAAATGGTAATGACGCAGCAAAACTTTTGTGGTATGATGTAACTGTCCGCCGCAGCAAGGCGGGCAGTTACCGCCACATCGGCAAAGTACAGAGGAAGGAATCCGGCAAGCGATGAAAAAGATCATACCTGTTCTGATAGCGATACTTCTGATCTTAGGGATTGGGGCAGCCTGTTTTGGGAAAACGCTCTGGGAAAAATATTCCTATGGAAAGGAACTGGCAGACCTGGACGAATATTATCAACTCACTGAGGAAGGGAGGCTGGCCATCATCTTACAGGATGAGATGGTGGAGGAACAGGCGGTTTTAAAGGACGGCGCTGTGTATTTTGACCTGGCTGTGGTGCAAAAGTATCTGAACGAAGGGTTCTATGTGGATCGAAACGAGCAGAAACTCCTCTACACCTCCGCGGTGGATACCGCGACGGCGCTCTTTGGGGAAAAGGCCTACACCGACGGGGCGGGCGGCGGACAGACGGAGTATGTCATCTGCTATCTGGAGGGGGACGCCCTCTATATCGCGGCGGATTATGTCAGGAAATTTACCAACTATGATTACATCCGCTATGACCGGCATCTGCAGGTCTATACGGAGTGGGGCGTGCGGCAGACCATGGAAGTGGAGCGCGACACGCAGGTTCGCACGCTGGGGGGAATTAAGAGCCCGATTCTGCGGCAGCTGGAAAAAGGAGAGAAGGTAGAGCTGTTAGAGCAGATGGAGACATGGAGCCTGGTGAAGACCTCCGACTCCGTCATCGGCTATGTGGAGAACAAAAGGCTGGGCAATTTAAGCTCGGAGGTGGAAACGCCTGTGACGGACTATGTGGCGCCGGAGTACACCAGCATCTCTATGGAGGGAAAGGTCAGCCTGGGCTGGCACGCCATCTGGAGCCAGGGCGGGGGCAGCGCCAATCTCGGGGAGGTTCTGGCGGAAGGAAAGGGCATGAATGTGATTGCCCCTACATGGTTCAGCCTGACGGACAGCATGGGGGGATTCCGCTCCCTGGCGGAAACCGCCTATGTGGAGCGGGCCCATGGAAGCGGCCTTCAGGTCTGGGGCGTGTGGGATAATTTTAACTATGCTGCGGATACGCCCGGGGCACAGGTAGATACCTTTGCCGTGCTGTCCCATTCCTCCATCCGCCAGCAGCTGGCCCAGAGTATCGCGGACACGTCCCTGCAGTACGGGCTGGACGGCGTGAACATCGACTTTGAGGGGCTGGATGAGAAATGCGGCGTGCACTATATCCAGTTTTTGCGGGAGCTGTCGGTGCTGTGCCGCAAAAGCGGTCTGGTGCTCTCGGTGGACAACTATGTGCCCTTTGACTTTAACGACTATTACCGGCTGGATATCCAGGGAGAGATTCTGGACTATGTGATTATCATGGGGTACGATGAGCACTGGCACGGCAGCCAGAATCCGGGAAGCGTGGCCAGCATCAAATACGTCTCCGACGGCCTGACCCGGACGCTGGAAGAGGTGCCCGCCCAAAAGGTGGTCAACGCCCTCCCTTTCTACACGATTCTCTGGAAGACGAAAGGGGCGGAGGTGACAGACGAATACATCACCTTAAACAACGTGGATGGCTTTTTGGAGCGGCGCGGAATGAATCCCCAGTGGGATGAGACGACCTGCCAGAACTATCTGGAATGGGAGAGCGACGGCACCCGCTACCAGATCTGGATTGAGGATGTAGAGAGTCTCAGCGTGAAACTGAATGTGATGAACGCGCAGGACATCGGCGGCGTTGCCGTCTGGCGGCTGGGATACGGCACGCCGGAAGCCTGGGCCTTGATACAGAATTATGTAAACTTTTAATCGGACAGGCAAACGGCACTGCTCCCGCCGGGGAGGCAGTGCCGTTTTTGTCTGCCATTTTTTCTGTTTTAACGGGGCCTCCTGCAGCCGGATAATACGATGCCGCCACAGGCAAGGAGCGCTGCCAGGGAAACGATTTCTGCCACCCGCCAGAACCAGGGTTCCTGAAAAGTGATCTTGATATCGTCCTCAAAGCCGGAAGGGAAAGCGACCCGCACCATCCCGTTTTCGCCGGCGCTGACCGGGAGCGCTTTGTGCCCGGAGGAAGCCGTGCAAATATAGTGTTTGTAATAATTTAACGGGAAATCGATGTAGGCGTCCGGCCCCGCGGCAACATGGGCCTGGATCGTCAGGCCGCTTTTCTGGTAATCGGATAACTCCGCGTTTGCGGGAAGGATGCGATTGGCCACAATCTGGGCGGGGTCAACAGCCGCAGGCAGGTATTCATAAGAATACATGGCCATGGTGTCCAGCTCAGCCGTGCTGTATACCCGGTAAGGCTGCTGTGAGAAGCAAAAATCGTACATATACCAGCCGATGTTGATCGTCAATAAAACCAGCATACCGGCCAGGGTAAGCGAGGCGGCAGTCCTGTCTATGGAGCGGAACATTTCAGAAACCGCATAACACACCGAAAAGGTTAAAAGCGCAGTGGCCGGAGCCAGCAGGCGCCATGGAAACTGCAGGGGGCTGAGCAGCGCCTCTGCGGCCTCCCCCAGGGAAGTCAGGGCATCCCAGGGAAAGAAGCAGGTGCTCATAAACATCAGCAGGCAGCCAAGGCCGGCGCACATACAGGCGGGAATGAAATTTTTGGAAGATTTACATTCCTTCCGATGGAACAGGGTCAGGTAGCCAAACAGCAGACACCCCGCCAGATAGACGATGCCAATCCCCACGGTAAACTCGCTGCTTACGCCAGCCTGCGTGTTCCATGCCCCGCCGCAGCTGTGCTGGAACAGGGAAAACAGCTGTATCGGGAAGATCCCGCACGCCTGGAGGCTTCCTGTACGGTTTCCGTTCCAGACATCCGAAGTGATATACAGGTCGCTCTGGTAATAGTCCAGAAACGGCACCAGAAAATTCAAATTTAACAGCACTGTCAACACAAACGCCAGCGCCAGGGCTTTTAGGATCTGAGGACGAAAAACCTTGCGGATGCAAAGCAGGCACAGCAAAAGGACGACAAAAGTAGCCATTTCACAGCTGAGCACATGGCTCTGGATCAATCCGGTCAGCCCTGCGGCGGTGAGGACGGCATACCGGGGCCAGCTTTTGGACCCTGATTCCATAAAAATCAGGTAAAACCCGCAGAGGGCCAAGGGGAAAAACAGCATGGCCGAATATTCCCCCACAGCTGCTCTGGTATAGACGTCGATCAGTCTGTACAGGGAAGCGGAATAGAGCAGACTGCCAAGAAGCCCGGCTTTCCGGCTGGAAAACATCCTTTTGAAACAAAAGTAGGAAGAAACCACCGTGGCAAGATTGATACTGGCAAGAAAGATCTTATAGGCGGCCTGGACGGAAAAGCCAAGCAGTCTGAGAACAGCTGGAAAGTAAAGGAGGATATCTCCGTAGAGCACGCCCACGGCATAGCCATAGCCGTTGGCCCAGAGTGGATGGACTTTTACCGGGAACATACCTGCCCGGAGCCCTTCCGCGATGCCTTCGATCCGCAAAAGATGAAAGGGAATGTCATGTCCTACGGTGAGATAATCCGTGTACAGCGGATAGCAGACAGCCAGGAAAATTCCGGCCAGCGCCAGGGTGGTCTTTTGCCCGGCGGTATCTAAACGGAAGAACCGCGCAGCAAGGCCGATAAGGCAGCAGAGGAGCAGGGCATAGAAAATGGCCCTCTTGTAGTGATCGCTGGCGCCAACCACGAGGATGGAAAAGATGCTTATGGAACCCGCTCCGGAAAAGCTTAAGTCAATCCGGATATCCGATGCCGCGCGGGAGAGATCCATGGTGAGAACTGCCGAGGAGAGGGCGGGATCCAGGGCCACCGCGCTGCTGCGAAACTCCAGGGTGCTCAGCTGGGAAGTAGAGGCCAAGAGGCTGCTTCCGCCGCTGTCCGCCGCATAGTTTACCAGCACCTGATAGGTTCCAGGGGCAAGGGACAGGGGCGAGAGGCTGAGGAACACGCCGCCGCTGCTGGCAGAAGCGTCCACGGAAGCTGTGCCGGAAATCACAGAGGACTGCGGCGCGGCGAGATCTTCTGCGGAAAATTCCTGATAATATGCCTTATCCCGGTGCACCAGCCAACAGGATACGGCGGCTAAGAGCAACAGGATCTGGGCGAGGGGGATCAAAACCTTTTTGTGATGACGGAGCATGGGAGCCCTCCTGGTCTGCTATCTTTCTGTCATTGCGTCTGCTCTTGGATCACGCGGCAGATCTCGTCCATATTGATGGGCTTGGCGACGTGGGCATTCATCCCGGCGTTCAGCGCATTCTGCACATCTTCGGCAAAGGTGTTTGCCGTCATGGCAATGATGGGAATGGACTCCGCGTTGGGGTGCGGGCACTGGCGGATGGCCCTCGCCGTTTCATAGCCGTTCATGACAGGCATCTGTACGTCCATCAGGATTGCGTCATAATAACCGGGGGCGGAATTTTCAAACATTTCCAGCGCCCTGCGCCCGTTGTCAGCCAACTCACACTGTGCGCCCTGAAGGGACAGCACTTCCAGCAAAATCTCCGAGTTGAGTTCATTGTCTTCCGCCGCCAGGAAACGCTTGCCCTGAAGAGGCTGTGCCTTCTGCAGGTCGGGAGCGGGTTCCTCCTTTGCCGCGGCGGCCTCCATGGACTGCCGGAGGGAGGACAGGAAGAAGGGCTTAAACAGAAACCGGGTGACGCCGATCTCCCTGGCAGCTTCTTCCGTCTCTTTCCGATTGTACCCGGTGAGCAGATAGATGGGAGCGTCCTGCCCCATGATCTTCTGGATTTCCCTGGCCGTCTCAATACAGCCCAGACCCTGTATCTTCCAATCCAGCAGGATGATCTGGAAATCCTGGTTTTTGCTGTGGGCGTCTCTCACACATTCCACAGCGGCCTGGCCGTCAGTGGTGCAGGTGAGCTTTACCTGGGTGTCCTTCAGCGCCTCCTGTATCTCGTCCAGGACGTGCTGGTTGTGGTCGATAGTCAGGATGCGGGAGATGCCGTGGGACTCCCAGAAGGCCTTGTCTAAGGGCAGTTCAGACACCTCGAAGTCTAACTCCACGGTAAACGTGCTGCCCTGGCCCAGCTGGCTTTCCACACGGATATCCCCACCCATGATGTCCACAAAATTCTTGGTGATGGACATCCCCAGGCCGGTGCCCTGGATGTTTTTCGTAGCCTCGCTGCATTCCCGGGCAAAAGGGTCGTAGATCGAAGACAAAAACTCCTGGCTCATGCCCAGGCCGTTGTCCTTTACCGTAAAGCGCAGGCGGGTCTGGCCGGAAGCGGGCTGCTGTTCGGAGGGCTGCACCGTAAGTTCCATGGCGCCGCCTTCCTGGGTGTACTTCACCGCGTTGGAGAGCAGGTTTAAGAGGATCTGCTCCAGGCGCAGCCTGTCGCCGAAGAGGTACTCCGGTATTTTCCCGTGGGTCTGGATCTGGAAGCTCTGCTCTTTGGCGGCGGCCTGGGGAGCGATAATGGAATTTAAGTCGTCTAAAAGCTCCGCCATATTGAACTGGGAAATATTCAGGGAAATTTTCCCGCTCTCAATCTTATTCATGTCGAGCACATCGTTGATCAGGCTGATCAGATGCTGGCCGGAGGAAATAATCTTGCCGGTATATTGCCGCACTCTCTCCGGCGAGCCCGCGTTTTTCTCCAGCAGGGCGGCAAAGCCCATGATCGCGTTCATCGGGGTGCGGATGTCGTGGGACACGCTGGAGAGGAAGAAGCTCTTGTTCTGGCTGGTCTGGTTTGCAATCTCAAGCGCCTGGGCAAGGTTCACGTTGGCCCGGTGTTCCAGGGTGCGGTCGGACAAAACCAGCACAAAATTGTTTGCCTCCTGGGAGGTCATGCGGTAGAGCGCTTCCTGATACCAGCGCAGATCCCCTGTGTTGTTGTGCCGCAGCTGCCGGTTTGTCTTCCAGGGGGCGCCGCTTGAGGACTGGCCTAAGTGGGCCGTGATCAGGGAGTCTTTTCCGTCCACGGCAGTCTGGAAGATGCTGCGCACGTCTTTCTTCACGTCTTCCGGGTTTAAGCCCAGAGCCTGGTTTAAGTTGGGGCTGATGTACTCTGCCCGCAGGGTGTCCGGGGAAAACAGCACATAAATGTCGCTGGAATTGGCGGTGAGCAGGTTAAAGAGCTGTTCCCAGTAGTTCAGCTCCTCTTTGCGCTTGTTCAGCGCCTTGCGGTAGTCTGACAGCAGGTAGGCGATGTAAACGCCGAAAAAAAACACCAAAAGTCCTTCCAGAAGGAAGTCCCGGTAGTTCTCGGAGTTTGACATACTGGCGGATATGGAGGAAGGGAAGGTCTGGATCAGGTGCCATCCCGTCTCCGGCAGCACGGTCATATACCCCAGGCCCGTGCCGGAAAGGCCCGGGTAGGTAAACTCATAATCTGACGTCTTGTCTGTCAGGGCAGCCTGGACGCCCTCCAGCGTGTCCTTTCTGGCGGCCTGCTCCTGCACCATCAGCTGTCCCAGGGTATCGATGATGTTCTGCCCGTTGGCCTTTATACTCTCGGAACTTAAGAATACCGTGCCGTCGTCCAGGCAGAGGAAATTCCTGGTGGGCGCGCCCTGAAAGGTGGTGGTGAGCAGCTCCTGTATTTTAGCGCCCTGATACATCCCCGCCAGCACGCCGATGACCTGGCCCTCATAGTGGACGGGAGCGTAAAAAGCGATCATCAGATCTTCTGTGGTAAAACGGGAGTCAAAGAGCGCTTCAATGCCGGAGTGGCCTGCAAGGCCCTGGCGGTAATACTCCCGGTCGGATACGTCGCCCGTAGAGCCGTTGCTGAGAAGGGCATGGCCGTCCAGATCGGCGAATTCCACATAGTCAAAGGCGGCGTTGCCCTTTGCAAGGAACTGCAGATCCTCCACAGGAACCTTTGGCTCCTCCAGGGTATTTTCGTACAGGTAGGCCGTGGTCTCCAGATTGGTCCTTGCCTTCAGCAGGAAATCGTCGATGTGCTGCGCAACCTGCACAGAGGCATATTCCAGATAGGCGGAATTCTGGGCGATGGTCTCCTGGCGGGTCTGGTATATGGAAATGCCCAGCGTCAGGATGACGACAAGAAGCAGCAGGCACACGGACAATGCTTTTTTCGGGAATCGTTTTTGGGACATAGCTGACATATAAGGCTCCTCGTTTGTTGTATTATATAAGCCGCTTGATGGTATCCATCACCTGGACCACATCCAACGGTTTGGGCAGATGCTCGTTCATGCCGCATTCCAACACCTGCCGCTTGTCTTCCTCGAAGGCATTGGCGGACAGGGCGATGATGGGCACATGGGAGAGTTCGTCGTTTGGCAGCTGGCGGATGGCCCGGGCTGCCTGATACCCATCCAGCTTCGGCATCTGCAGATCCATGAGCACGACGGAATATTTTGAGCCGAAGCGCTTTAACATCTTCAGGGCAGCGTCGCCGTTTTCCGCCTCGTCCACAATCAGGCCGTACTCGGCCAGAAGCTCTTTGGCGATTTCCCGGTTGAGCTCATTGTCTTCCACCAACAGGACGTGCTTGCCGATCAGGCGGCTGTAATCGTTTCCAGCCGGTTCCTTTTTGGGGGTATCGTCCGTGGGATTGGCGATGCGGAAGGGCAGGAGCACGGTAAAGGCGGTGCCGTTTCCGGGCTTGCTGTCCACCTGGATGGTGCCGTTCATCAGATCCACAATGCTCTTGGTGAGGGACAGTCCCAGCCCTGTGCCGGAAGTCCTGGAGACTGTGGAAGTCTGCTCCCGCTCAAAGGGGAGGAAGATTTTCGGCAGAAACTCCGGGGAGATGCCGATGCCGTTATCCCGGATGACAAACTCATAATTCCCCACCTCATGGCTCAAGGAGGGGGTTTGCCGCACGGTGACGGAAATCCTGCCGCCGGGGCGGGTAAACTTGACGGCATTGCCGATCAGGCTGTCCAGCAGCCTCTTTAAGCGGAAAGCGTCGCAGCAGACGTAAACGTTCTGTACCTGGGACGTATCGCAGGTGTAGCGGAGCCGTTTTTTGAGCAGGAGCGGTTCAAAGCCCTGGCGGCATTGCTCCAGGACGTCCAGCAGGTTGTTTGGCTCTTTCATGATATGGAGCTCTCCGGATTCGATGCGGCTCATATCAAGGATATTGTCGATCAGGCCTAAAAGAACGTCGGAGGATTCCTTAATCTTTGTCAGGCAGTCCCGCATTTTTGCAGGATTGGCGTTTTGGTGAAGTCCCAGCTCCGCAAAGCCGATGATGGCGTTCATCGGGGTGCGGATATCATGGGAGATGTTGGACAAAAAAGAGGTTTTGGCCGCATCGGCCTGGGTGACCCGCAGCAGGGCGCTCTCCAGGAGGGATTTTTGCTGCTTCTCCTGTTCCACGTCCCTTTCAATGCTGCGGATGTTCATCACCACGGTGAGGGGTTCTTCCTCCGCCCGTTCGCCCACGGACAGGGTGACGGAGCACCACTCCCTGGGATGGTCGCCCCATACCCGCTGGTAGCGGTACTCCACGCTGTCCTGTTCCAGAAGGGCCTCCCGGATATTCTGGGGCTGGAGGAGCAGGGAAAGCCTGCCGTCCGGGTCGTAGATGCTCCCGCTTTTTATCTTCAGGGCCAGAAATTCCCTGTAATCCTTTGATTCCCCCTGCCACTGCAGATAGGGGTAGAGCATCTGGAAGGTGTCGTCCCTCAGATCAAGGACGTAGACCTCCATATGGGCGAACGCGGCGTGCTCAAAGGTGCGATGCAGCAGTTCCTGTTTGTCGCGGATATCCCGCAGGGCCTGCTTGCGCTGCAGATCCTGCCAGACCCGCTCGGTGATATCTGTGATAAAGACATAAAAAACTTCCCCGTAGGTATCGCTGTTTACCAGATGGCCGAAATCTTCGATCCATCTGACGCTGCCGCCCTTGGGGATGATGCGGTATTCCACATAGTCGAATTTGCGATGGTTGGATCCGATCTGTTCAATGATGCTCTGTTCCACCTGCTCGAGGTCTTCCGGATGGACCATGCCGCGGAAAGAGTTGCCCACATATTCCCGGAATTCGTCCATGTCGGCGCAGTTGTACATCCGCAGGACTTCCTGGTTGGCGTAGACCAGCTCCTCATCCCCCGTGGCATGGTATATGAAGAAACCGCCGGGTATCCCGCTGCAGATTTCTTCTAATTTAAAGTTGTTGATCCCATCCATGCAAAATCCTCCTACAATGAAAATGGAAACAGGTTCCGGGGCGAAGCCAAAGGCCGCCCCGGAGGGCGCAGGGTCATCTGCAGCTGCGTTTCACAGCCAGGCTCCCGGCTGCCAGGAAGGCGCCGGCGCACAAAAGATACCAGGACAGGCTGCTCTGGCCGGTCTTGGGCACATCGTCGTAGGCACTGTCATCTGTAACGGCAGCAGTGGGGGCAGGCGTCGCCTCCGGCGCTGCCAGGGTGTCTGCAGCCGGTTCCGGTGCGACGGGGGGCACATAGTCGGTAGAGAGGGTGTAGTAATTGTCCGGGGTGATCAAAGCGCCCTTGGACAGGGAAAATTTATTGCTCGCCACATCATATACGTCGTAAAAAGTGCGGTTCTGCCCGGGAGCATAAAAATGATGCACGGTGCCGGAACAGCCGATGGTGGAAGTCGGCCATTCGTCGGTCAGACCGCCCAGAACCAAGGTGTCCACGTCGTTGTTAAAGTTAAACACAGAGGTTTCGTATACATAGGCGTTTCGGACAGAGCCGTTAAAGGTGCCTGCGGTACCGCCCAGCACATAGAGATCGTCAACCGATGTGGCCTTTACAATCGCCCAGGTGGGGCTGGCATAGGTCAGATTGGCCAGATGTACGTCGCCCAGATCCAGCATGGGGATGGTGGAACCATCCGCGGTGCTGTCATTGTGCACCACGATGGTGTCGCCGTCCTTCAGGTAGAGATTTACCAGATAGTATACGATGGAGGAGGGGATGCTTGAATCAAAACCGCCGCTCTCCTGGGCCTGCTGATAGAGCCAGTTGCCCGAGTTCTCGTCGTACTTGACCGCGTAGCTTTTGGGCTCTGCGGCCTGTGCAGTGACAGCGCCGACATGGGAAAACAGCATCAGTCCGGCGACAGCAGCCAGTGTGAAACAGAAGAATTTGAGTTTTTTCATGTGAAGCCCTCCTTTTAAGAAATAAACATTTAGGTGTATAGCCGGGGCGTATGCGCCCGTTGGTACCTGTTATTGCGCCGCAGGCCGCTCTATGGGCAGATACGTCTCCTCTGCCTGCGTCTCCCTGGCCACAACGACAAAACGCCCTCTGTCGACGTGGTAGGAGCAGGTGGACAAGGTGAGGAAGCGGTCTCCGAACTGGGCGGTGACGCCTGTGTCATACAGGGACATCTCTTTGATATTGTTGTAAAAATCGTCAAATTCTTCCTGCGTGTCCGCCTGGAAAAACTTGTAAAATTTAAAGACGGTATCGGTCTTTTTATACACCTGGGAACGGAAGACGGCGATTACCTCGTATCTGCGCCTGCAGGCAGGCGTATAGAGATCAATCTCCCTGTGCTCTTTAAAATATTCCTCGCTCTCATACTCCGCCAGGGTGCCGAACATAGCGCCGGACTTCATGTTGTGGCCGTGGATAATCAGGTTTGTGGTCAGCGGGTCGATACAGCTGTCGGTGTCCAGAATCAGGCAGCCGTTCTGGTTGCTGGAACCGTCAAAATCCCGCCGGAGGTAATAGTTCTCATCCCCGGGGGTCCACATGACGGGATAGTCGATAACGGTGCCCGGAATCTGCAGCCAGGCGGCCATGTCGTCGTTGGCCAGAAAGCTGTCCAGATAGGGATTCTCAGACAGGGCAGGCTCCGGGGAACCGGAAGGCGCCTGTGTCTGTTCTCCCGCCGGGGAGGGCGCAGGCGTCTGGCTGGGCGCCGGGGTTTCGGGGGCTGCCGAAGGGGAAACGGCGTCGCGAAGCGCATTGGCAGTTTCCCGGCTGTGCCGGTCATCCGCCTGCTGGCGGAGGATAAACGCACCGGCAGCGAGAAAACAAAGCACTGCCAAAACGGCTAAGACAGCGGAAAGGGTTTGCTTGGAATGTTTCATGGGGTTTCTTAAGTCTCCCTTCTGATGTTCTCTATTATAAAACATCAGAACGTAGAATTGCAACCATTTTGCCTGTATTAAGTGAAAAATAATACGCATACATTGTTTCAAAGAAAACGGAGGGAAGGCGTCTATGAAGCGGTTGCCGAAAGGGAGGGATAAGCTGGTGGCGCTGGCGGCAGGGGCCTTGTCTGTGCTCTCTGTGCTGTATGCGGGGCGTGAAGCGGCCTACTATATGACAGGGGGGAGGGCGGATGCGGCGGACGGCGCGTTCTGTGTGGTGATTGACGCAGGGCACGGCGGCAGCAGATTGCGGAAAAACCAACGGGAGGCGTGCCGACGAGACGGCCATGCATTACCGGCCCGGGAAAGGGGGCAGCAGGCATGAAAAAGCCGGAGGACAAAACGGTATCTTACACCGTGGAGAGGAAATTTCTCGACCAGCTCCCCACAGAGGAATTTGTCCGCCGCATCATAAGACATTATATTAAGGAATGGAAGAAAAACGGGGACGACGCCGGATGACAGGGAGGGAAACCCATCGGGAGGCAGAGAGGATATACCGGACGGCTGCATATATCCGGCTGTCCAGGGAGGACGGCGACAAGGCGGAGAGTGACAGCATCGCAAACCAGAGGAAGCTGCTGGAGGATTACCTGAGAGACAGAGAGGAGTTTGTGCTGTACGATACCTATGTGGACGATGGATTTACGGGGACGCATTTCCGCAGGCCCGGGTTTTTGCGGATGATGCAGGACATAGAAGAGGGAAAGGTGGACTGTGTCCTGGTGAAAGATTTGTCCCGGTTTGGGCGGGACTATATCGAAACGGGGAAATATCTGGAGCGCTGTTTTCCGGAGCGGGGCGTCAGGTTTTTGTCTGTGGCGGACAATATCGACAGCGGGAAGGGGGACTATGATATCCTGCTGCCCTTAAAAAATATTTTTAATGAGCAGTACGCCCGGGATATTTCCCAGAAGGTCCATTCCTCCATGCGGGCCAAGCAGAGGGCGGGAGAATTTATCGGGGCGTTTGCGCCCTACGGATATCGGAAAAGCCCTGCGGACAAGAACCGGCTGGTCGTAGACGAATATGCCGCAGGAGTGGTCCGCAGAATTTTTGCAATGTACATAAATGGCGCCGGGAAAAACCGCATTGCGGCAGAATTAAACGGCGAAGGGATCGTCTGTCCCTCCGAGTACAAAAGACAGAATGGAGAGGCATACCAGAACGGCCGCCGCCTGGAACACACGTCTTATTGGACGTATTCCACCGTCCACCGCCTGCTGCAGAATGAAATGTATACGGGGAGTATGGTGCAGGGGAAAAAGACCCAGCGGATGCGGGGAAAGCAGCGGGCGGTAGAGAGAAAAAACTGGGTCGTCGTGCCGGGAACCCACGAGCCGGTCATCGACGAAGCCACCTGGGAAAAGGCGCAGGAGCTTTTGAAACGCCGGGCGCGGGAGCCGGATCTGCAGGCTGGCAGGACGGTTTTTGCAGGCTTTTTAAAGTGCGGGGACTGCGGCAGGGCCCTGGTGAAGAAAACCTGCGCTTCTGGCAGGGGGCGGGGCCCTGCGGATTATTACTGCGGGACGTATATGCGCTCCGGCAGGCAGTACTGTACGCCGCACAAGATACCGCACCTGTTTCTGGAAGAGCTCATCGGAGAGGATCTGAAGACACTGCTGCGGGGCATGGAAGATCTTGGGGGGCTGTTCGTGGAAGCGTGGAAGGCGGAGGAAAGGGCGGAGCCTGCCAAAAGCCGGGAAAAGGAGCGGCTGCTCATGGAACTGGGAAAAAGCCGGAGACTCAGACAGGGGATTTACGAGGATTACCGGGAAGGGCTGCTCTCCAGGGAAGAATATCTGGCATACCGGCAGGAGTACAGCAGGAAGGAAGAATGCCTGAGGGAAAGGCTGGAAGGCCTGGGGGAGGAGGCGCCGCCAAAAGAGGATGCGCAGGCTCTCGCCATGTCCCGGCTGGGCCGTCTGCTGGAGCAGGGCGGGCCGCTTTGCCTGGGGAGGGACATCCTGGCGGAAATGCTGCAGCAGGTCACTGTTTATGAAGGCCGCCGGGTGGAAATCACCTACCGTTTTTCCAGCGGACAGGAGTTCCGACGTCCAGACAGAGCTTCAGATAACGTTTCCAGTAGAAAAACTTCTGGGGAATAATGGGAAAATAGTTCTATATTTGTATAAATGATACAATTTTATGGGGTAAGATTTTGGAATATACGACAAAAATGTGAAGTAATTGAAAAAATACTTGTCAAAAAAATGACGGCGGGCTATAATGAGGGTGTAGCAAGTTGGAAACGTTTCCGAAAACTTTTGGAACGGCTTCCGGCAACATCATGTATTTATCATTTTTGGGAGGAAAACAAAATGAAAAGACGTGAAATGAAGTGGCTGGCACTTGCTCTTGCAGCGGCTCTGCCCGTTGGACTGCTGGCAGGCTGCGGCAGCAATGCTGCAGGGGACGGTCAGCAGGGAGCGGCCGCTGACAACACACAGACCGCAGACAATACCGCTGCTGGTACGGATGCTGCGGACACAAGCGGCGCAGGCACGGACGCAGCAGGGGGGGCAGGCTCCGTGTACTACTTAAACTTTAAGCCCGAGGCAGACGCAGCATGGCAGGCATTGGCCGCTACCTATACCGAGCAGACCGGCGTGCCCGTAAAGGTGGTTACCGCCGCTTCCGGTACTTACTCCGATACCCTGACCGCAGAGATGGCAAAGAGCGAAGCGCCTACCCTGTACAACATCGGCAATATGTCCGGCCTGAAGGACTGGAATGATTACGCTCTGGATTTAAGCGGCAGCGCGATTTATGACGAGCGTGTCAATGACGACTATGTGCTCTTTGACGAGACCGGCGCACCCAAGGCCCTGGGTTACTGCTATGAGTCCTTCGGCATCATCGTCAACAAGGCCCTTTTGTCCGAGGCGGGCTATTCCCTGGACGACATCAAGGATTTCGACACGCTGAAAGCTGTTGCAGACGACATCCATGCCCGCGCAGGGGAACTTGGCTTTGACGCTTTCTCCGCTCCCGGCCTGGACGGGTCTTCCAGCTGGCGTTTCTCCGGCCACCTTGCAAACCTTCCTCTGTTCTATGAGTTCAGGGACGACAATGTGACCGAGCAGCCTGCTACCATTACCGGCGCTTATCTGGATAACTTCCGCAAGATATGGGATCTCTATATCACCGATACCGCTGCAAATGCCACTAATCTGGATTCCAGCACCGGCGACGAGTCCGAGGCGCAGTTTGGCAACGGCGAGGCAGTCTTCTATCAGAACGGCGACTGGGAGTATGCAAACCTGACTTCCGCTGACAAATTCGGCATGAACCCGGACGACCTGGCGATGATCCCCATCTACTGCGGCGTTGCAGGCGAGGAGAAGGCGGGGCTGAACTCCGGCACCGAGAACTGCTGGGCAGTAAACTCCCAGGCTTCCGCGGAGAACATTCAGGCGACCCTGGACTTCATGTACTGGGTAGTGACTTCCGACGAGGGAACCACCATGCTGGCTGAGCAGTTCAGCGGTATTCCTTTCAAGCACGCAAAGGCATCCAACAATGTGTTCGGCGCAAATGCAAGCGCATATGCTTCCGCTGGAAACTACACGCTGTCCTGGGCGTTCAACCACACCCCCAACGTAGACAGCTGGCGTGCCACCGTTGTGACGGCTCTGGCCGCTTACTCTGCCGACCCTTCCGACTCGAACTGGGATAAGGTCGTCGAGGCTTTCGTGGACGGCTGGGCTTATGAGTACAATGTAGTAAACGGCTGAGCGAACCGGCCGTGTGACAAATCGTGCAGGAAGATCAGGAGGGCGGCCTAAGAGCCGCCCTCGCTATCACAATCGGCCTGCCGCGGTCTGCCGCCGGGTTTTCGGGGATTTCCGCAGGCGGTTCTGTGAAACGGAAAGGAGTGCGCATGAAGTTGAAGAAAAAGAAAACCAATGACGGGACTGCTGTCAACAGCTGGCTGATCCGACGGCCGATCAAGAGGTGGTTTCCGCTGTTTGTCTTACCTACGTTCCTCTGCTTTGTCATCGGCTTTATCTGGCCTTTTGCCCAAGGCATCTACTTGTCCTTCTGCAATTTTAACATACCGCGGGACGCCCAGTGGGTGGGGCTTTCCAACTATGCGAAGGCCTTCGGCGACGCAAGCTTCAGCCATGCTTTCTGGAATACGGCCTCCTTTGCGGTGGTGTCTATCCTTTTGATCAACCTCTGCGCGTTTGGCATCGCCTATGCGCTGACCCAGAAAATGCTGGGGGCGAACCTGTTCCGCACCGTGTTCTTTATGCCGAACCTGATCGGCGGCGTGGTGCTGGGTTACATCTGGTCGATGATCTTTGACGCAGTGCTGAAGCACTACAACACCTATCTGACCTCCAATGCCTCCTATGGCTTTTGGGGCTTGGTGATCCTGGTGGCATGGCAGCAGATCGGATATATGATGATCATCTACATCGCGGGGCTTCAGGCAGTGCCGAGCGATATGCTGGAGGCGGCAAAGATCGACGGGGCAAACAGCTGGCAGACGCTGACCAGGGTTATCATTCCCAACGTGATGTCCTCCATCACCATCTGCACCTTCCTGACCCTGACCAATTCCTTTAAAATGTTTGACCAGAACCTGGCTCTCACCGGCGGAGCGCCTTCCGTGATGATGAACGGCGCGAAGGTGAATATGACGGAGCTTCTGGCCCTGAATATTTACAGCACTTACAATATCAACCGCAACTGGCACGGCGTGGCGCAGGCCAAGGCAGTGATCTTCTTCCTGCTGGTGGCAGTGCTGGCCATCGGGCAGCTGGTGGCGACGCGGAGCAAGGAGGTGCAGCAGTAATGAAGAAGACGCAATACTCTCTCGGGAGCAGGATACTCACTGTGTTGTTCGCCCTTCTGTGCCTGGTATGGATCTTTCCTATCTTTGAAGTGCTCATCAACTCTTTTAAGGCAAACGACTATGTGAACACGGCGGCCTTTGCGCTGCCGGACAAAGAATCCTTTGTGGGCTGGGCAAATTATGTCAAGGGTGTGACCTTCGGCAATTATCCCTTTGTAAAAGCCCTGGGATACAGCCTGGTCATCACCGTATTGTCCGTGGCCCTGATTCTCTTGTTTACATCCATGTCTGCCTGGTATATCGCACGGGTCAATTCCCTGTTTGCGAAAATTTTCTATTACCTGTGCCTGTTCTCCATGATCGTGCCTTTCCAGATGGTCATGTTCACGCTGACCTTTACTGCGGATCAGCTGAAGTTAAACACCCCGTTCACCATCCCGGTGATCTATCTGGGGTTTGGCGCAGGAATGGCCATCTTCATGTTTGTGGGCTTTATCAAGGGACTGCCTCTGGAGATCGAGGAGGCGGTGGCGATTGACGGCGGCGGGCCCATCTGCACCTTTTTCATGGTGGTGCTGCCCATGCTCAAACCCACGCTGATCTCCGTGGGCATTCTGGAGGTTATGTGGGTGTTAAACGATTACCTGCTCCCCTATCTGGTGCTGGACCGCACCAAGTATATGACCATTCCCATTCTGGTGCAGTACTTGAAGGGCAGCTACGGCAGCGTGGATCTGGGCGCGACGATGGCAGTCATCATGCTGAGCATCGTGCCAGTCATCATTTTGTACATTTTCTGTCAAAAACATATTATAAAAGGTGTTGCAGCCGGTGCTGTAAAGGGATAAAATAGACGGAGAAAAGGAGGTGTGGCCGGTGACCATCAAAGATGTCGCGCGGCGCTCCGGCTATGCGGTGGGCACGGTATCCCGGGTGCTGAACGGGCATCCGGACGTCAGCGAGGAGGCGCGTGCCCGGATCCTGGCGGTGGTAGAAGAACTGGGGTTTAAGCCGAACAGCAACGCCCGCAACTTAAAGCAGCGGGAGGGAAGCGGCTTCTGCATCATCGTAAAAGGCGCCCGCAACCTTTTATTTGCAGACATCGTGGAAAAAATGCAGAACCATATCAAGGACGCGGGGCGGTCTGCCACGGTGGTCTATGTGGATGAGGATGACGACGAGGTAGAGACGGCGCTCCAGGCCTACCGGGAGCAGAAGCCCCTGGGCATTTTGTTTCTGGGCGGCAACCGGGACAATTTCCTCCGCAGCTTTGGGCGTCTCACCTGTCCCTGCGTACTGGTGACCACCCGGGCGGATACTCTGGGGTTTGCGAATCTCTCCAGCGTCTCCACGGACGATGTGGAGGGCGCGGCCCAGGCCATGGGGCTTTTGCTGGATGCGGGGCACCGCAGGGTGGGCATCATCGGAGGCGACAGCTGTAAGGTCAGCCCTGTTTTGAACTGCAATACCAGCCAGCTGCGTCTGATCGGCTGCCAGCAGGCCAGCATCCAGAGGGGCGTGCCTTTCGACCCGGAGCAGCAGTCCATCATCTCCCGTTATTCCATGGAGGGCGGCTACGAGGCGGCGAAGATACTGTTAGGCCGCTGCCCGGACATAACGGCGATCCTGGCCATGTCCGACGTGATGGCAATCGGCGCGTTGCGGGCCATCCGGGACAGCGGGCTCAGGGTGCCGGAGGATATTTCGCTGGTGGGCTACGACGGCATCGAGCAGGTGGACTACTGCGTGCCAAGGCTCTCCACGGTGCGGCAGAATGTGGAACAGCTGGCCCGGCGGGGGGTGGATATTTTGATCCAGCAGACCGACGGCGGGCAGACGGTTCACGAGATCATACCGTTCCAGCTGATCAAGGGAGAAAGCGTGCGGGACATAAGGGAACTGGAGGACAGGAAACGGGCCTACGGTTAATCGGGAAAAGACAGGCGTCTGGAAACGGACGCCTGTCTTTTGGCTGTCTGAGGGCGCGCATTTCCGCAACTTACCGCCGCCCCACGGCGGCGAAGACCCCGGGAAGGTAGGGATCAACGGTTCCTATGAAAAGGACGTCAACCTGCAGATCGCCCGGCGTGTGAAGCAGTATCTGGAGGCCGCCGGCGTGGAGGTGGTCATGACCCGGGAGACGGATGAAGGTTTGAACGATGCGGATGCCTCCAACAAAAAGGTGCAGGATATGAAGCGGCGGATCGCGCTGATCGACGGGGCGGCGCCCCAGGCCACGGTCAGCATCCACCAGAACAGCTACCCGGAAGAATATGTGCACGGGGCCCAGGTTTTTTACTACACGGGCAGTGTCCAGGGGCAGAAGCTGGCAGGCCGGATCCAGGATCAGCTGGTGGAAAAGACGGATCCGGAAAACCACCGGGAGATCAAGGCAAACGACAGCTATTATCTCTTAAAAAAGACCGGGATCCCCATTGTCATCGTGGAATGCGGCTTTTTGTCCAATCACGCCGAGGCGGAGAAGCTCTGCAGCCAGGAGTATCAGGACAGGGTGGCCTGGGCCATCCATCTGGGAATATTGCAATACTTATATGACGGTTAAACATTTTTGGGAATAAAAATGACAAATGGGGAAAAGCGTTGTATAATGTTGGGGATAAAACATCCAAAAGAGGATTTCGGCGTAAGGCACAAAAGGGGTGGTAAAATGGCTGATACTTCTAAGAACGGCGGCGAAAAAGGCGATTTTATGATGAAAGCCGCCACATTCATCGTCGACAGGCGCAATCTTTTCTTCCTGCTGTTCGGCATCGCAATCATCTTTTCCGTGATCTCCATGAACTGGGTGAAGGTGGAAAACGCCCTGTCGGCATACCTTCCGGAGACCACGGAGACCAGGCAGGGGATGGACCTGATGGAGGGGCAGTTCATCACTTACGGGACAGCCCAGGTGATGGTGGCCAATATTCCTTATGAGGAGGCGGAGCGGATCGCGGAGGAGCTGGAAGCTCTGGACACGGTGATCATGCTGTCCTTTGACGAGACAAAGGAACACTACAACAATTTCTCGGCGCTCTACGACGTCACCTTCGGCTACGAGGAGACGGACGAGCGGGCGCTCCAGGCCCTGGAACAGGTGGAGGAAATGCTGTCCGGCTACGATGTGTATGTGTCCACCGGCATGGGGGACGCCTCCGCGGAGCAGATCGCAAGCGAGATGCAGGTCATCAGCCTGCTGGTGGCAGTGGTGGTGGTGACGGTGCTGCTTCTGACCTCCCAGACCTGGGCGGAGGTGCCGGTGCTGCTTCTGACCTTTGTGGCGGCGGCGCTCATCACCAAAGGGACAAACTTCTGTATGGGGACGATCTCGTTCGTGTCCAATTCCGTGACCATTGTGCTGCAGCTGGCCCTGTCCATCGACTATGCCGTGATTTTCTGCAACCGCTATAAAGAGGAGCATCAGACGCTTTCCATCCGGGAGGCGGATATCGTGGCGCTTTCCAAGGCGATTCCGGAGATCTCCTCCAGTTCCCTGACCACCATAGGCGGACTGGTGGCCATGATGTTCATGCAGTTCGGGATCGGCAGGGATATGGCGCTGTGCCTGATCCGGGGGATTTTCTTAAGCCTTCTCTCGGTCTTTCTGCTGATGCCGGGGCTGATCATGCTGTTTGGCAAAGCCATGGACCGGACCCGCCACAAGAGCTTTATCCCCAAAATTCCCTTTGTGGGGAAATTTGCCTACCGCACCAGATATGTGATGCCGCCCCTGTTTGTGGCGCTGATTGTGGGGGCCTATCTGATTTCCTCCAAATGCCCTTATGTCTACGGCTACTCCGAGCTGGAAACCCCGGTGAAAAGCGACGCCATGGTGGTGGACGAGATGATAGAGGAGAGCTTCGGCGCATCCAATATGGTGGCGCTGGTCGTGCCCGCCGGAAACTATGAGAAGGAGAAACAGCTGTTAAAGGAGCTGGACGCCAGGCCAGAGGTGGATTACACCATGGGACTGGCCAATACGGAGGCCATGGACGGGTATATGCTCACAGACAAGCTCACCGCCCGGGAGTTCTCGGAGCTTTTGGAGCTGGACTACGAGGTGGCGGAAGTTTTGTACATGGCCTATGCGGTGAATGACGAAAACTACGCGAAGATCATCAACGGGCTGTCTACTTACAGCGTGCCCCTCATTGATATCTTCATGTTCCTCTACGACGAGGTACAGGAGGGGTATGTGACCCTGGAGGACGACATGATGGAGACCCTGGAGGACGCCCATTCCCAGATGCAGATCGCCCTGGATCAGCTTCAGGGTGAGGAATACAGCCGTATGCTGGTGTATCTGAACCTGCCGGAGGAGGGGGACGAGACCTTCGGCTTTTTGGAGGAAATGCACAAAATCGCCGGGAAGTACTATGAGGGGAGCATTCTGATCCCCGGGGAGGCCACCAGCCAGTACGACCTGTACAAGACCTTCCAGACGGACAATACGGTGGTCAATGTGGTGTCCATTCTGGCGGTGCTGGTGGTGCTTTTGTTTACCTTTATGTCGGCGGGGATGCCGGTGCTTTTGATTCTGATCATCCAGGGGGCGATCTGGGTCAACTTTTCCTTCCCGGCCCTCCAGCAGAAGAACCTGTTTTTCATGAGCTACCTGATCGTCAGTTCCATCCAGATGGGCGCCAACATCGACTATGCCATCGTTATTTCAGGGCGTTTCATGGAGTTAAAGGATAAGATGTCCAAGCGGGACGCCATCATAGAGACCATGAACTTTGCGTTTCCCACCATCGTCACCTCCGGCTCCATGCTGGCGCTGGCCGGTATCTTCATCGGCAGAATGTCCTCCGACGGCGCTATCTGCGGCATTGGACAGTGCCTGGGCAGGGGGACGATCATTTCCATTGTCATCGTCATGTTTGTGCTGCCCCAGATCCTGCTTCTGGGGGAGAAGATCATCGACAAGACCTCTTTTGCGGTGTCCATTCCGTTAAAGCTGGAGCGCACGTCTGGGCTCATGCGGGTGGACGGCCTTGTGCAGGGCCAGATTAACGGCGCCATCATCGGCGAGCTGCACGGATTTGTGCGCGGGGATGCCAGTTTGTTTGTCAATATGGGCAGGCTGGAGCAGAGAGAGGATGACGGCGGCGACTTAGAGACGATCCAGAAACGGGAAGAAGAGAAGGTGACGCAATGAGGACGAGAATACGGAAAGGGATAACCCTGGCGGCTGTGACGGCGCTGTTGTGCGGCCTGCTTCCCGGCCAGGGAGTGCAGGCTGCGCCCGGCGCAGGGACGGCGGATGGCGGGCAGAGATGGCAGACCATCCGCATCCGCACGACGGAAGACTTCTGCGAGTTTGCAAGGCAGTGCTATCTGGACGCCTGGTCGGCGCAGAAGTGGGTGGAGCTGGAGGCGGATATCGACCTTGCGGATTCGGATTTCCAGATGATTCCCGTCTTTGCCGGTACCTTTGACGGGGGCGGGCATACCATTTCCGGCTTTCACGACGTGGGGGACGGCTATGTGGGCGGCCTGTTTAGATACATCGAGCAGAGCGGCGTGGTGAAAAACCTGAACCTGAAAGGCAGCGTGGAGGGCACGGAGGAGAAAGAGTGCATCGGCAGCATCTGCGGGGTCAACTACGGCACCATCCAGAACTGCAGCTTTGAGGGGACGATCCGCGGCAGGGACACGGTAGGCGGCATCGCGGGGATCAATGAATTTTCCGGCCTGATCACAGACTGCTCCATCCGGGGCCACGTGGCGGGATACTATACGACGGGGGGCATTGTGGGCTTAAACCACGGCTCCATGACCCAATGCCGCAGCCATGCAGGCGTCAACGACGACACCCAGTGGGTAGAACAGGACGACGAGATGGGCGGCGGTCTGCTTTTGGGCATAAGCGGAGACACGGATGTGGAGCTGTTCAGCGGAGTGGACACCGGGGGCATTGCCGGTTACTCCGACGGAACCATTTCCAGATGTACCAATTACGGCAGGGTGGGCTATGAGCACACCGGCTACAACATCGGCGGTATCGCAGGCCGCCAGGCGGGCGCGTTGTCCTTTTCGGTCAATGAGGGTCAGGTGTACGGCAGGAAGGACGTGGGCGGCATTGTGGGGCAGATGGAGCCCAACATCGAGGTGGACGAGGCGGCCTCCCTGCGAAACGCGGTGAACAAGCTCCACGATCTGATCGAGAAGACGTTAAACGATATGCAGGCGGGCAAGAACGTCTTAAAGGCCGACGTGGACAGCCTGACTGCCTATGGGGACGCAGCCCTGGATTCCGGGCTCTCGCTGGCGGACAGGGTGAGCCAGTTTACGGACGCCAATATGGGACAGGCAGAGGCCCTTGTCACCCGCATGGAGTATGTGACGGATCAGCTTCCCGGGGTGACGGGAGAGATACAGGCGGCGCAGAATGCGTACACGCTGTTTGACAGCTGTATGAACCAGCTGTGGAAGGACTGGGACGCGGAAGTCCAGGCGGGAAGGGAGACCGGGATTCTGGCGGAAAGGGAACCGCTGGCGTCTTCCGTCCTCTCGCTGCAGCAGGAGACGGCGGGTCTTTTTGGCACGGGGGCCAGCATCGGCGAAGCCCTCTATGCCGCCGACGGCTCCCCCCTGGAGTGGCGCGGGATGTCCCAGCCCCAGCAGCAGAGCCTGACGATGCAGCTGGCCAGCCTGCCGAAGGAGACAAGATCCGGCGCGGACGATGTGGAGGAGCTTCTGAACGAGCTGCGCAGGCTGAGCAATGCGGCGCAGTCGGAGATTGTCAGACAGGATCTGGAAGCGGCCACGGATGCGCTGGAAAAGATGTCGGCGTCCCTTCAGAATGCCGCTGTCGGCGCCCGGAACATTGCAGCTTACGTAAACGGCCAGCCGGACGTGCATTTTTCGTCCCTGGGAGAGGGCGCCCGGGAAGACCGCCTGGCCCTGACCGGGCAGTTACAGGGCGTCATGGACAGCCTGAAGCGCCTCAGCCAGAGCACCTCGGACTATTCCGACCTGGTCAACGAGGATTTAAAAGCCGTGAACGACCAGCTGAATGTGGTGTTTAACCTGCTGGCGGATCATCTGTCCGGCTCCGAGACGCTCAGCGTGGAAGAACTCTACGAGGAGGTGTCGGATGAGGAGATCGATTCGGTCACTTCCGGGCGGGCGGACGCCTGCACCAACAAAGGCATTGTAAAAGGAGATATCAACATCGGCGGGATTGCCGGGTCAATGGCAATCGACGAGGAGGACCCGGAGGACAACGCGGCCGGCAGCATCGACTATGAGATCGGCCAGCACTTCGTCCTGCAGTGTATTCTGGCGGACTGCGTCAATGAGGGATACATCACGGCAAAAAAGGACGGGGCAGGCGGTATCGTGGGCTATATGGCCCATGGGGCCGTGGTGGGCTCCGAAGGGTACGGCAGCGTGGAGAGCACGGAGGGCGGCTATGTGGGCGGTATCTGCGGCCAGTCCTTGACGGTGATCCGCTCCTGCTATGCCCTCTGCGATGTGAGCGGCGGGCGGAATGTAGGCGGGATCGCCGGGTATGCAGACACCCTGAAGGACTGCCGCGCCATTGTGAACGTGGAGGCTTCTGACGGCAGGAAGGGCGCCATTGCCGGGCAGATCGCCGGGCAGCAGGGAGAGGCAGGCGGCGGGGCCGAGGCCAACGTCAGCGGAAACTTTTATGTGGACGATACGCTTTACGGCATTGACAACATCAGCTATGTGGGAGTGGCGGAGCCCATCGGCTATCAGGAGCTTCTGGAGACAGAGGGGCTTCCGGCGGCCTTCAGGCATCTGAAGGTGATCTACCGGGTGGAAGACGAGTATCTGGGCTCGGAGGAAGTGGCTTTCGGCGCTGCCCTGACAGGGCTGCACTACCCGGAGTTTCCGGAGAAGGAGGGCTGCTACGGCGTATGGCCCGATTACTCCGGCAAAGTGATGACCGGCAATCTGGTGGTGCGCGGCGAGTACCACGACAATGTGCCAGTGGTGGAGAGCGGCGGGGACGGACAGGAAAAGCCTTATGGGCTGGCGGAGCAGATCTTTACGGAGGACACGGTCTTAACTGTGACCCCTGGCAGCCAGACGCCGCCCCCGGAAGCGGAGGGAAAGGCGTATGTGGTGTACGACGTATCCCTGGAAAACAGCGGTCTTTCCTCCGATGATACCTTTGCCTTGCGTCTTTTGAACCCTTATGAGGACGCGCAGGTCTTCCGGCTCTCGGAGGGGGTCTGGGTTCCTCTGGAGAGCAAGGCAAGAGGGACATATCTTCAGGTGGAGATGACGGGAGAACAGGCAAGCTTCTGTATTGTGGAAACGGGGACTGACTGGGCGCCCATCGCCGCGGCGGCGGGCGCGGCGGCTGCCGCAGTCCTTCTTGTGGCCGCGGCCGGGCGCTGGAGGAAGAAAAAGTCCGCCGCAAAAAGGCCGAAAGAGGGAGAGTAAGGCTTTCCCTTTTGAGAGAAGTATGGTAAAATGACCTTATTCACGGCAGAAAATGGCCGGAGGGCCGTAAAGGCGGGGAAGTGTAAAGAGACAGTATGGATACGAAGATAGAAAAGCTGACGGCGGGGACGGAGGCGTTCTCCCAGAGAGAGGAGGAGGTTCTGCGCCGCGCGGGAAGCATCATAAAAGAAGGCGGCCTGGTGGCATTTCCCACGGAGACCGTGTACGGGCTGGGGGGAGACGCGCTGAACCGGGA
The DNA here is from genome assembly GCA_947594835.1 of uncultured Acetatifactor sp. GTDB lineage: Bacteria > Bacillota > Clostridia > Lachnospirales > Lachnospiraceae > Acetatifactor. The sequence continues at coordinate 25,201 of CANQEH010000006.1, forward strand.
GTCTGCCCGGCGCATCTACGCGGCCAAGGGCAGGCCTTCGGACAATCCCCTGATCGTGCATATCTGCCAGTTTGAACAGATCCATGCAATCGTGTCTGAACTCCCCCGGGATGCCCGCCGTCTGGCGGAGGCGTTCTGGCCGGGGCCGCTGACCATGATTCTGCCCAAGTCCCCCTGCGTCCCGGATGAGACCACGGGGGGATTGGACACGGTTGCCATCCGGCTGCCCTCCAACCCAATCGCCAGAAAGCTGATCGCATACAGCGGCGGCTATGTGGCGGCGCCCAGCGCCAATCTCTCCGGCAGGCCAAGCCCCACTGCGCCCGATGCGGTGGCGGAGGATCTGGGAGGCCGCATTGAGATGATACTGGACGGGGGGGATGTGGGCATCGGGCTGGAATCCACCATTGTGGATCTTACGGTGAGCCCGCCCCAGATCCTTCGGCCCGGCTATGTGACCCAGGAAATGCTGCGGCAGGTGCTGGAAAAAGTTGACACAGATGTCACAATTTTGGCCGGGGACACCGGGCAGGCGCCCAGGGCTCCCGGCATGAAATACCGTCATTACGCGCCGAAGGGGGAGCTTGTGATCGTAAAGGGCGAGCCGGATAAGGTGGCGGCGTACATGAACAGCCAGGCGGCCCTGGACAGCGAAAGGGGAGAGCGTACCGGCATCATCGGCACGAAAAGATGGCTGTCCCTGTACCGGGCGGACGTGGTAAAATGCCTGGGGGAGAGCGGCGATGTGGAGAGCGCTGCCAGAAATCTGTATGCAGTTCTCCGGCAGATGGATCAGGAACAGGTGGGGCGGATCTATTCGGAGAGCTTTGCGGAGCAGGGGCTTGGAGAGGCCATCATGAACCGGCTCTTAAAGGCTGCGGGTTTCCGGGTGGTGGAAGTATCGTAGAGCCCGGGGAAGAAAAGGAGACAGAGCGTATGATAGCGATTGGAAGCGACCACGGCGGGTATGACTTGAAGCAGAGCATCCTCCGCCATCTGGAAGAGCGGCAGATCCCCTATGAGGATTTCGGCTGCTATGAAAAGAAAAGCTGCGACTATCCGGTTTATGGCCGGGCGGTGGCGGAGGCGGTGGCAGAGGGCCGCTGCGGGAAGGGGATTGTCATCTGCACCACCGGGATCGGCATCAGCATTACCGCCAACAAGGTAAAGGGAGTGCGCTGTGCGCTGTGCACGGATCCCTTCACGGCAAAGATGACCCGCCTTCACAATGACGCGAACGTGCTGGCTTTGGGCGGCGGAATCCTGGGGGAGAACCTGGCTCTGGAAATCGTGGATACCTTTCTGGACACGGCTTTTTCGGAGGAAGAAAAGCACTGCCGCAGGATCGGCATGATCGAGTGACGAAAGACAGGAAGGGCTGAGGGAGGATAACAAATGTCGAAGGTTGTGATCATGGATCATCCGCTGATCCAGCACAAAATCGGGATGATCCGGAGGAAAGAGACGGGGACGAAGGATTTCAGGCAGGCCATCAGCGAGATCGCCATGCTGATCTGTTATGAGGCCACCAGGAATCTGCCCCTGGAGGAAGTGGAGATCGAGACGCCCATCTGCAGGGCAAAGGCCAAGGCGCTGAGCGGCAAAAAACTGGCGGTGGTTCCCATCCTGCGGGCCGGGCTTGGAATGGTGGACGGTATGCTGCAGCTGATCCCCAACGCCAAGGTGGGGCATATCGGGCTGTACCGGGATCCGGACAGCCTAAAGCCTGTGGAGTATTACTGCAAGCTGCCGGCAGACTGCGCACAGCGTCAGGTGTTTGTGGTAGATCCCATGCTGGCCACGGGGGGCTCCTCTGTGGCGGCGATCCAGATGCTGAAGGACAGGGGCTGCCGCCAGATCCATTTCCTGTGCATCATCGCTGCGCCGGAAGGGCTGAGAGCCATGGAGGAGGCGCATCCCGACGTGGATCTCTATGTGGGGGCGCTGGACGAGAGACTGAATGAACATGGCTATATTGTGCCGGGCCTGGGAGACGCCGGAGACAGGATCTTCGGGACAAGGTAGCTGGCAGGGTGCACAGGGATAGGTGTGACGGTGTATTACGGAAGAAAGCGTTGGAAGCGGCGTGCAAGGACGGTATGGATATTGGTATTGGCCCTTGGGGCGGGGACTCTTCCCTGCGCCCCCGGGCCTTCTTTTGTCTCCGCGGCGCCGGGCGATACCCAGCAGCAGATCAACGAGGCGCGCCAGCAGCGGGAAAATCTGGAAAATCAACAGGAGGAGAACGAAGACCGCCTGGAGGGCTTAAAGGGCGTACAGAGCAGCCTGCGGCAGGATCTGGAGGGCTTAAACAGCGCCATGACCCAGGTGGTGGATCATCTGGAGCAGCTGGAACAGCAGATCCGGGACAAAGAGGAGGAGATCGTCCAGGCCCAGGCAGCGCTGGAACAGGCAAGGGAAACGGAGGCGTGGCAGTACAGCTGCATGGTGGCCAGAGCCCGGGCCATGTATGAGTACAGGGCGGAGGACTATCTGGCGGAGCTTCTCTCTGCGGGGAATCTGTCTTCTGTCTTAAACGCCGCCGATTACATCGAGCGGATCGCCGCCAGCGACAGGAAGCTGATGGACGATTATCAGGAAAACCGGGAACTGATCGAGGAGCAGGAGGCACGCCTCCAGCGGGAGAAGGTGGAGTTAGACAACCTGAAGGCAGATGCGGAGGAAGAAAAGAACAAGGTGGCCGGACTGATCAGCCAGACATCTAACAGTATTAACGCCACGGCGGAGCAGATTGCGGAGGCGGAGCAGCGGGCGAAGCAATACGAGGAGGAGATTAAGCGGGCGGATGAAAATCTGGAAGCGCTCTACAAGAAGCTGGCAGAGGAACTGGCGCTCTCCCAGGCGGCGGCCAATGCGGCATGGCGCGATATTTCCGAGGTAACCTTTGCGGACGGAGACAGGAAGGTTTTGGCAAACCTGATCTACTGCGAAGCGGGCGGAGAGCCCTACGAGGGGAAACTGGCGGTGGGCGCCGTGGTGATCAACCGGGTGCTGAGCTCGAAATTCCCGGATTCCGTGGTGGGCGTCATCTATCAGAACAGGCAGTTTTCGCCGGTGGCCAGCGGCCGCCTGGATCTCTACCTGTCCATTGACAAAGCAAACGCCGACTGCTACAGGGCGGCTGACGAAGCCATGTCGGGCGCAACCAACGTGGGAACCTGCCTGTTTTTCCGCACCCCGATCCCGGGGCTGACGGGAATCAACATCGGCGGCCATGTGTTTTACTGAGAGGACGTCTCAAAGGCCCAGGCGGTTTAACGGCGCCTGCAGGCGTTCAAACTGACCTCCATAGAGAAGGGTGAGCAGATGGTTCAGACTGCGCAGGCAGGCGGCCATCTGTTCCTGCGTGATGAGGTTTTGCTCCAGGGCGTCTGCCAGCTCGTCCAGATCCACCACCTGGATCCTGCCGTCCGGATAGATGACCACATCTGCCAGAAGATCGGTAAAGGTGAGGGACTCTCCCTCGAAAGCGTATTCCACGATGTCGATGTACCAGTACAGGAGGGAGCCGTCCTGGCGGTAGAACTTGCTGACCTTGAAGCCCTCGTCCAGAAAATAGCAGGAGCTGCCGTGGGAAAACTCGGCCTTGGGCCTCAGCGTATGCCATGTGGTGATCACAGTCCCTGCATCCTGGGCGACGATGACGTCATCCTTTAACAGGATGTGTCCGGCGGGGATGATCTTTTTGCGGTATAGCCGGGATATGTTCATGGGTACTCCTTTCCGCATCCGGGGATGAGGGCGTTACTGGCTGACGGCCGGGAAGGGGATAAAGGGTTCCGGCGGCGCCGCGTAGGGGCAGAGCTGTTTCTCCATCCAGATGATGTCGTGCCACTGTCCCAGCTTGAAGCCGGCATGGTGGAAGTGGGCGACTTCCCGGTATCCCATCTTCTGATGAAAGGCGACGCTGTCGGGATTGGGATAGGTGATGCAGGCGTAAAGGTTGCAGATGTGCTGCTTTTGCAGATAGGTTTCCAGAACTTCGTAGAGGCAGCGGCCGATTCCCCTGTGAAGCTCGTCCTGGCTCACATAGATAGAGGTCTCCACCGACCAGTCATATGCGGCGCACTCCTTGTATGCGGAGACGTAAGTGTAACCGAGGATCCTGCCGTTTTCCTCTGCCACCAGAAAAGGGTATTTCCGCTTGGTGATGCGGATGAGCACTGCAAAATCCTCTGCGGTGGGGACGCGGTAGGCAAAGGTTATGGGAGTGTCTGTTACATAGGGCGCATGGAGTCTTGCAATCTCCGGCGCGTCCTCCATCAGGGCGGGTCTGATTTTCATGGCGGGAACCTCCTTCTAAAAACGGCCTAAACGAATATGCACAAATCTTCTCTTACTAAAATACTACTGCGCGGAAGGCATTTCGTCAATGCTGTTTCCCGCGATTTTCGACCCAGCTTTTCAGAATGACATACTGGACATTCCGGGCGAATTTATGTATAATGTAGCGTGACGGAGAGACGACACGGCGGAAGGCGCAAAGCAGGATGGCAAAACGCAGACAATCCCAAAACAGAACGACCTTTCGGGCGCTTGCCCTGGTGACGCAGCTGGGGATCACCATGATCGTGTCCATCGGCCTGCCCTGCCTGCTCGGCGTCTGGCTGGACAGGCGCTTTGGCACTGTGTGGATCACGGCGGTCATGTTCGTGCTGGGGGCGGCGGCGGGCGTTCAGAGCGTCTACCGCATGATACAGGGAATTTACAAGGAAGAGGGCAAGGAGAGCGGTTCACCCGGTGAAGATTGTGGAAGCGATAAAAAGGGCAGATAGAATCCTTCTGGAAATGCACCTGGGAATGGTGTGTTTCGGCGTGGTCTGCCAGCTGGCGGGGGCCTTTTTTGCGCGGCAGCAGGGCTGGTATGCCGCAAGCCTCTGGCTGGGTATTGCTTTTGCCGTGGCTGCAAGCATCCATATGGCCCGCACCCTGGACAGGGCGCTGCAGGCGGGGGAGGCGGCGGCAAAGCTGATCCGCAGGGGGTATCTGATCCGCTACGCGGCCATTGTGCTGGCGCTGGCCCTGGCGGCGCTGACCGGGCGCTTAAATCCCCTGGTGATGTTTCTGGGTTACCTCAGCTTGAAAGTAACGGCGTATCTTCAGCCGCTTACCCATAGAGTCTTAAACAGGCTGTTTCACGAGACGGATCCCGTCCCGGCGCAGGAAGCCGAAGACCTGCCCGGTGAGCAGGCTGCGGCTGACGCGGACAGTCTGACGAAACATGAGAAGGAGGTGAGAGTATGATGCAAGGAATCCTTTTGTCTGAGTCCAATGTGGACTTTATGATCCACGGTATTTTCCAGTATTCCTTTTTTGGGCATACCGTGTGGATCACAACCACCCATGTGTGTATCCTGATTGTGATGTTGATTCTGACGGGGTTTGCCATCGCGGCCAGCCGCGCCATGAAGAAGGGCGGGGAAGTGCCGGGAGGCTTCCAGAATGTGGTGGAGCTGATCGTGGAAAAGCTGGACGGCATGGTGGACGTCTCCATGGGAAAAGCGGCTCCCAGGTTTTACAACTACATAGGAACCGTCTTTATCTTTATCTTATTCAGCAACATATCGGGGCTTCTGGGGCTCAGACCCCCGACCGCAGACTACGGCGTGACGCTGCCCCTGGCCCTCATTACGTTTGCCATGATCCGCTACAACAAGTGGAAGTACCAGAGGCCCATGACCATCTGGGAGGATCTGTGCTCGCCGCTGCCCAAGTGGCTGCCCATCTGGATGCCGATCAACCTGATCAGCACGATGGCGGTGCCCGTGTCCCTTTCCCTGCGTCTGTTTGCAAACGTCTTGTCGGGGACGGCCATGATGGCGCTGATATACGGCCTGCTGGGATGGATTGCAACGGCCTGGCCCGCCGCGCTGCACGTTTATTTCGATCTGTTCTCAGGCGCAATCCAGACCTATGTGTTCTGTATGCTGACCATGACCTATATCTCCAACGAGATCGGCGACGGGGTGCGCCGTTAGCCCTGGGCGCTGCCGGAGGCTGAGGGCGTCCGGCGCATGATGTAAAGTGAGCAATTCAAATTTTTATAACCATTAGGAGGAGAAAAACTATGGATTTCAATGAAAACTTTATTCTGGGATGTTCTGCGATCGGTGCGGGCCTGGCAGTTATCGCCGGTATCGGACCCGGCGTTGGACAGGGTATCGCCGCTGGGCACGCAGCCGCTGCAGTGGGCCGCAACCCCGGCGCGGCAGGCGAGATCCGCACCATGATGCTTCTGGGCCAGGCAGTGGCCGAGACCACCGGTCTGTACGGCCTGCTGGTGGCCATCCTGCTGCTGTTCGTAAAACCCCTTCTGCCCTGACCGTCAGAACGATAAAAACTGCACCATTTTTGGGAGGCAGAACGGAGGTTTAGGATGATACTTTTGACAAGTGAGTTATCGAGGCTGTTCGATCTGGACTGGCAGCTGGTGGCAGACGCCTGCCTGATGATCATCGCCATTTTTGTCCTGTTTCTGGTGATGAGCTATTTCCTGTTCAATCCGGCCAGAAAGATGCTGGAAGGCCGCCGGGAAAAGATTAAGGGCGAGCTGGAGACAGCCCAGAAGGAGATGGAGGAAGCTGGGCTTTTAAGGCAGGAATACGAGGCGAAGCTAAAAGATGTAGACAAGGAAGCGGAAGCCATTTTAAGCCAGGCCCGCAAAAAGGCCCTGGAGAATGAGGCGCAGATCGTAGCCCAGGCAAAGGAGGAAGCGGCCAGGATCCTGGAGAGGGCGCGTGTGGAAGCACAGCTGGAGAAGCAGAAGGTGTCCGATGAGGTGAAGCGCGAGATCATCACGGTGGCTTCGCTGATGGCTGGCAAGATGGTGGCTTCTTCCATTGACACTGCTGTCCAGAACCGGCTGATCGACGAGACCTTAAAGGAAATGGGTGATAAGACATGGCTAAGTTAGTGTCCAAGATCTATGGGGAAGCCCTGTTTGAGGCGGCCATGGAAGAGGGAGGGCCCGGCAGGGCGGCGCAGCTTTTGGAGGAAATTGACGCCCTCCGCGGCATTCTCGCACAGAATCCCGGTTTTGACGGACTGATGAGGCACCCGGCCATTCCGAAGCAGGAAAAGATACAGGTGATAAAGAATGTGTTCGGAGGCCGGATCAGCAGGGAATTGGAGAATTTTCTGGAGCTTGCAGCCTCCAAGGAGCGCTATCGGGAACTGGACGCCATCTTTGACTGCTACACCGACCTGGTGAAGGCCCAGCAGAAGGTGGGGATTGCCCATGTGGCTACGGCGGTGGAGCTTACCCAGGGTCAGAAAAACGCAGTGGAAGCCAAGCTTCTGGAGACAGGCGGCTACCAGAGGATGGAGATGGATTACAGCGTACAGCCGGAGCTGATCGGCGGTATGGTCATCCGCATCGGCGACCGGGTGGTTGACAGCAGTATCCGTACCAAGCTGGAGGGCCTGACAAAACAATTATTACAGATTCAGCTGGGATGACCGGTTGAAAGAAAGGTGCGACGGTTCCATGAATTTAAGACCAGAAGAAATAAGCTCGGTTATCAAGGACCAGATCAAAAGATATGAGTCTGTGCTGGATGTATCCGACGTGGGTACGGTCATCCAGGTGGCAGACGGCATCGCCCGCGTCCATGGGCTGGAAAAGGCCATGCAGGGCGAGCTGCTTGCGTTTCCCGGGGACGTGTACGGCATGGTGCTGAACCTGGAGGAAGATAACGTGGGCGTAGTGCTGTTAGGCAGCACAAATGACATCAGCGAGGGCGATACGGTAAAGACCACCGGGCGCGTGGTGGAGGTGCCGGTGGGAGACGCCCTGCTGGGACGTGTGGTGAACGCGCTGGGGCAGCCCATTGACGGCAAGGGGCCCATCCAGACTTCCAGCTACCGCAAGATCGAGCGCGTGGCCAGCGGCGTCATCACCAGAAAGAGCGTTGACACGCCGCTGCAGACCGGCATCAAGGCCATTGACGCCATGATACCCATCGGCAGGGGCCAGCGTGAGCTGATCATCGGCGACCGCCAGACGGGAAAGACGGCTATCGCCATCGACACGATCATCAACCAGAAGGGCCAGGGTGTGAAGTGTATCTATGTGGCCATCGGCCAGAAGGCTTCCACCATTGCCAATATTGTAAAGACGCTGGAGGAGCACGGCGCAATGGCATATACCACCGTGGTGGTATCCACGGCCAGCGACCTGGCGCCCCTGCAGTACATTGCCCCTTATTCCGGCTGCGCCATCGGCGAGGAGTGGATGGAGAGCGGACAGGACGTGCTGGTGGTCTATGACGACCTGAGCAAGCACGCCACCGCATACCGCACACTCTCTTTGCTGCTTCGCCGTCCCCCTGGGCGGGAGGCATATCCCGGCGATGTGTTCTACCTGCACTCCAGGCTTCTGGAGCGCGCGGCGCGGATGAGCGAGGAGTACGGGGGAGGTTCCCTGACGGCCCTGCCGATCATTGAGACCCAGGCGGGCGACGTTTCGGCCTATATCCCCACCAACGTGATCTCCATCACAGACGGCCAGATCTATCTGGAGACGGAGATGTTCAACTCCGGCTTCCGGCCTGCCATCAACGCGGGCCTGTCCGTGTCCCGTGTAGGCGGCGCTGCCCAGATCAAGGCCATGAAGAAGATTGCGGCGCCCATCCGTACTGAGCTTGCCCAGTACAGGGAGCTGGCTTCCTTTGCGCAGTTCGGCTCCGAGCTGGACGCAGACACGAAGGAAAAGCTGGCCCAGGGTCAGCGCATCCGGGAGGTTTTAAAGCAGCCCCAGTACGCTCCCATGCCGGTGCAGTACCAGGTTATCATCATCTATGCGGTCACGAACAAATATCTGCTTGACGTGGCGGTGGAAGACATCACCCGGTTTGAGCGGGAGTTCTTTGAATTCCTGGATACCAGATACCCGGAAGTGCCCGGGAATATCGCGGCGGAGAAGGTGATCTCGGAAGCGACGGAGGAAACCTTAAGGAAGGCCCTGCAGGAATTTTTAAAGCAGTTTGGACAGTGAGATTTTTACGGAGAAGTGAGGATAGGATATGGCATCGATGCGTGACATAAAGCGCCGCAGGAGCAGTATCCAGGGGACACAGCAGATCACGAAGGCCATGAAGCTGGTGTCCACGGTGAAGCTGCAGCGCGCCAGGGCAAACGCAGAGCGCTCCAAAGAGTATTTCACCTGTATGTACGACACGGTGAACAGCATTTTGAAGCGCGTGGGGCATATAGAGCACAGGTATCTGGCGCCGGGCGCCTCCCGGAAGAAGGCCGTCGTGGTCATCACTTCCAACCGGGGACTGGCCGGGGGCTATAATTCCAATGTGATAAAACTCGTCACCAGACATCCTGAGTGGGACAAAGAGGATGTGGTGGTCTACGCTCTGGGAAACAAGGGGCGCGAGGCGTTCAGGCGGTACGGCTACCAGGTGCGGGAGTGCGAAAAGGATATCGTGGAAAGCCCTGTGTATGCGGACGCGATGGCGCTGTCAAAGGAGCTTTTGCGGGCATTTACGGCGGACGAAGTGGGGGAAATCTATCTGGCATACACTGCCTTTAAAAATACAGTGAGCCATATACCGACCCTGCTGAAGCTTCTGCCGGTAGACTGTACGGTTCAGGAAGGGGAACGCCCCCAGAAGGCGGAGGCGGTCATGGGCTTCGAGCCGGAGGATACAGAGGCCTTGGATCTGCTCCTTCCCAAGTATATGACCAGCCTGATCTATGGGGCCCTGATGGAGGCGGCTGCCAGCGAAAACGGCGCCCGGATGCAGGCCATGGACAGCGCTACCAGCAATGCGGAGGAGATGATCGAGGATCTTTCCCTGAAGTATAACAGGGCGCGTCAGGGCTCCATCACACAGGAGCTGACGGAGATTATCGCCGGTGCGGAAGCGCTGTAAGGGATGTGTCTGGAAGATGTGAGAAAAATGTGCCTGCGCAGAGCGGGCAGGAAAGAGGTTGAAATGGCAGGAGATAACAGAGGCAAGATTACCCAGGTCGTGGGCGCGGTTCTGGATATCCGCTTTGACGGGGGTAAGCTGCCGGAGATCAACGAGGCGATCCGTATTCCTACCAGGGACGGCGGCGAGCTGGTCGTGGAGGTCTCCCAGCATCTGGGCGACGATACCGTGAGGTGCATCGCTATGGGGAGCACCGACGGGCTGGTGAGAGGCATGGAAGCGATCGCCACCGGGGCGCCCATTTCCGTTCCGGTAGGGGAGAAGACCCTGGGGCGGATCTTCAACGTGCTGGGGCAGCCCATTGACAACAAGCCGGCCCCGGAGGGCGTCACCTATGAGCCTATCCACAGACCGGCCCCGGAATTTGTGGATCAGTCCACGGAGACAGAGCTGTTGGAGACCGGCATCAAGGTGGTGGATCTGCTCTGCCCGTACCAGAAGGGCGGTAAGATCGGACTGTTCGGCGGCGCCGGCGTGGGAAAGACAGTCCTCATCCAGGAGCTGATCCGGAACATCGCCACCGAGCACGGCGGGTATTCCGTCTTTACCGGAGTGGGGGAGCGCACCCGTGAGGGGAACGACTTGTACCACGAGATGACGGAGTCCGGCGTTATCGACAAGACCACCATGGTGTTCGGGCAGATGAACGAGCCCCCCGGAGCAAGAATGAGGGTGGCGCTGTCAGGGCTGACCATGGCAGAATACTTCAGGGACAAGGGCGGCAAGGATGTGCTGCTTTTCATCGACAATATTTTCCGATTCACCCAGGCTGGGTCCGAGGTATCGGCTCTGCTGGGGCGTATGCCCTCTGCGGTGGGGTATCAGCCGACGTTACAGACGGAGATGGGCGCCCTTCAGGAGCGGATCACCTCTACCCAGAACGGTTCCATCACTTCCGTCCAGGCAGTGTATGTGCCGGCGGATGACCTGACCGACCCGGCGCCTGCCACAACGTTTGCCCACCTGGACGCCACCACCGTGCTGTCCCGTTCCATCGTGGAGCTGGGCATCTATCCGGCGGTGGATCCGCTGGAGTCCACCTCCCGCATCCTGGATCCCAGGATTCTGGGCGAGGAGCATTACCGCACGGCGCGAGGGGTACAGGAGATCCTGCAGCGCTACAAGGAACTGCAGGATATCATCGCCATCCTGGGCATGGATGAGCTGTCTGAGGAGGATAAGCTGGTGGTGTCCCGGGCCCGCAAGGTGCAGAGATTCTTGTCCCAGCCTTTCTTTGTGGCAGGGCAGTTTACCGGGCTGGAAGGAAAGTATGTTCCCATCGGCGAGACCATCCGCGGCTTTAAAGAAATCCTGGAAGGCAAGCATGACGATATCCCCGAGAGCTATTTCCTGAACGTGGGCGGTATCGACGACGTCCTGGCAAAGGTAAAATAGGGAGGCATGGCTTATGGCAGAACAGAAGACCTTTCTGCTGCGCATTATCACGCCGGACAGGATCTTTTACGAGGGCCAGGCGGAGATGGTGGAGTTTAACACCACCGAGGGGGAGATTGGCGTACTGCCCGGTCACATCCCTCTTACGGTCATTGTAAAGCCGGGGATTTTGTGTATCTATGAGCCGGAAGGGGAAAAGAAGGCCGCGCTCCACGCGGGCTTCGCGGAGATCCTGCAGGATCGGGTCACCATTCTGGCGGAAATCATAGAGTGGCCCTCTGAAATTGACATGGGGAGGGCCGAAGCGGCGAAGAGCAGGGCGGAGGAACGGCTGCGCAGCAGGACGCCGGAGACAGATATCGCACGGGCGGAGACGGCGCTTTTGAGAGCGGCAGCCCGTATCGAGGCGCTTAAGTAGCGTTACAAAGGAAAAGGGTTTGGCCGTCAGGGGCAGTGTCAAGCGGGAGAAAAACTGCATATGCTGTATCAAAGAATCGTAAGGTGCACATATGGAAATTTACTCTCAATGGACACAGCCGCTGCCGGGCGACAAGGCAAGGGGCTGGAATGGGCCCCTTCCTTTTTATATGGCATATCCGGGGATGCTGACGCCAAGACAGGAAGCGGCGGTTTTACAGGATCTGGAATATCTGCAGCAGCTCTATCCGGACGACGTGAAGCGTTACAGACGCAGGATCGCCCAGATCCTGGATAAAACGGATTACGAGGGAAGCATGATCTACGACGAGTATCCGGACAGGTACAGCCTGCGGCAGCTGGCCGACAGCATCTGCCGCGTGCTGGAGAAAGAGGAGGAGAAGGCGCCGGGAGAAGAGCTCATCCAGGTGCTTTTGTTTACAGAGGTGTATAAGCGCCGGCACGGCGGGCCCCGGGCGGCCATTTTTTGAAAGGGATTCCATGGATCAGTTAGAGATTCTGTTTCAGGAGAGTACAGACAGCAATTTGATACAGATGACGCTCAGCAACACCACAGATCCGGGCAGGGCGGAGAAAGTAAAAGTCCGCCCCGTCCTGCTGCGGGACGGGCTGTATTTTCAGGAGACCCTTTACCGCGGCGCCCAGGTATTTCATGAAAATCTCACGGCGTCGGAAATGCGGCGGCGTCTGGCGGGCTATATGGACGGGCTGTTCCGGCAGGCGCAGATTGTCTGCACCGATTGGGAGGCAACGGCCCTGGTCAGCAAAAAGGGCAGGGTGACGGTAAAGCGGAGGCAGAAAACTGCCCCGTCTGCGGGGAAGGGCGGGGCCGCGCTTTCCCATGACAGATCCAGGCAATACCTCTTAAAGGAGGGGGAGCCTGTGGACTTTCTGGTGGAGCTGGGGGTGCAGACTGCGGACGGCCGGGTGGTGAAGCGGCGGTACGACAAGTTCCGCCAGATCAACCGATATCTTGAGATGATCGACGACGTCTGGGACAGGCTGCCCGCAGAAGGGACGCTGCACATCGTGGACTTTGGCTGCGGGAAATCCTACCTGACGTTTGCCATGTATTATTATCTCCACACCTTGAAAGGGCGCACGCTGCGGGTGACGGGGCTGGATTTAAAGGAAGATGTGATCCGGCATTGCAGCGAGCTGGCGCGGAAGCTGGGCTATGAAGGGCTTTCCTTTGAGCAGGGCGACATCAGGGGATTTGAGGGGACGGATCCTGTGGACATGGTGATTTCCCTGCACGCCTGTGACAAGGCCACGGATTACTGTCTGGAAAAAGCGGTAAAATGGGGGGCGTCGGTGATTCTGGCGGTTCCCTGCTGCCAGCATGAGTTAAACGGGCAGATACAGTGCGACATCTTACAGCCCATTTTAAAGTACGGGGTGATTAAGGAGCGGATGGCCGCGCTCATTACGGACGCCCTGCGGGCCGACCTTCTGGAGCAGCAGGGGTACGACGTGCAGATACTGGAGTTTATTGATCTGGAGCACACGCCCAAAAACCTGATGATCCGGGCGGTGCGGCGCAGGGGGATCTGCCCGAAAAAAGCCCCGCTGGAGCCGGTGATGGAATTTTTACAGGTAAACCCTGCGCTGAAGGAGCTTTTATGAAAAGAACCATCATAAAGCTGCTGGTGTTTGCCGCCACGTTTGTGCTGGCGGTGATCCTGATTGGCAGTGTGATGAATAAAGGACATGACAATCTGACCATGGAGATGGCGGAGGCTTCTTTCCCGCTGGTGACCATGGAGCTGGACGGCGTGGCATACAATCAGCTCCACGGCTACAACAGCCCCATGGAGGCGGCCATGCAGCGCGATACGGTGACTGTGCTGGGAGAGGATCGCGACACCGGCTTTGTGGTGGACACCTTCGGCCGCAGCGTGACGGGCATTTCCATCGAAGTGCGAAGCGCCGACGGTTCCAGGCTGATAGAAAATACGGAGCTGACAGACTACCAGATCCAGGGAAACCGCATCCAGGGAAGCATCGCGCTCAAAGACCTCATCGACAGGGACACAGAGTATTCCCTTGCCATTTTATTGGAGCTTGGCGGCAGCAGCACGGTTTATTATTATACCCGGGTGGTGTGGAGCGACGGCCTGTACGCCAAGGAGAAGATGGAGTACGCGCTGGATTTCCACAGCCGCCTCTACAACCGGGATGCGGCCAGGGAGCTGACAAAATATCTGGAGACCAACTCCCAGCTGGAGGACAACAGTTCTTTCCACAAAGTCAACATCCACAGCAGCTTCCGGCAGATCACCTGGGGGGATATGGAGGTAGAGGAGGCGGGAGATCCCGTGCTTCGGCTGACGGAAATCGCCAGCCAGACAGCCTCCCTGCTGATCGATTATGTGGTGGAAAGCCAGGGGGAGGGCGGGCGGCCTACCTACTATATGGTAAAGGATCACTTCCGGGTCAGATATACGCCGGAGCGGATGTACCTGTTAAACTATGAGCGCACCATGACCCAGATCCCGGACACGGAGGAAATGTACGCCAACGACAAGATCCTTCTGGGCATCACGGGCACGGATATCCCCATGATGGAGAGCGAAGACGGGAACACGGTGGTGTTTGTGGCGGCCAACCAGCTGTTCAGCTACAATGTGACCGCCAACAAGCTGACGGTGATCTTCAGTTTTTACGATGAGGAGAACGCGGACTGGCGGACGCTGTACGACCAGCACGCTGTGAAGATCCTGGATGTGGACGAGAGCGGCAGCGTGCGGTTTGCCCTGTACGGCTATATGAACCGGGGGCGGCATGAAGGCGAAGTGGGAACCCAGCTGTACACCTACAACAGTTCCCTCAATACCATCGAAGAACTGCTGTACATCCCCTGCCAAAAGCCGTATACGGTGCTGGCCGCCGAGATGGAAAGGCTGCTGTATCTCAACAGGGATCAGAAGCTGTATCTGGAACAGGACGGCGTCGTGTATGAGATCGACCTGGATGGGCGGGTGTGTACCCCGCTGTTGGAGCTTTCCCAGGACGGCGGTATCCAGGTGTCGGAAAGCCACAAGATTTTAGTCTGGCCCCAGGGGGAGGATATTTACCGCAGCCAGGAGCTGGTCATCCAGAACCTGGGCACGGGGACGAAGAACAGCCTGACGGTGGGCAGGGATGAGGCGATCCGCCCGCTGGGTTTCATGGAGGAGGATATCATCTTCGGCGTGGCCAGGCAGGCGGACATCCGGGAGGAGGAGTCCGGGCGCGTGTTCTTCCCCATGTACAAAGTCTGCATCAGCAGCCCTGCCGGGGAGCTGTTAAAAGAGTATGAGCAGGAAAACCTGTATGTGGACGATGTAGAGATTGCGGGGAACCAGATCACACTGCACCGCCTGAGCCGCGGGGAAGACGGGGCGTATCAGGAGGCGCAGACCGACCAGATCATGAACAACACAGAGGAGGGGACGGGAAAGAATCAGGTGGTGGCGGCGGACATTGACGTGTACGAGCGCTATGTGCAGATTCAGACGAAAAGCGCCATTGACGCAAAGACCATCAAGATCTTAAACCCCAAGGAAGTCGTGTTTGAGGGGGGCAGGGAGTTAACGCTGCCGGACAGGGCGCCGAAGCGGTACTATGTGTATGGGCCCTACGGGGTGAGCGGCATTTACACTGCGCCTGCGGCGGCGGTCACCCAGGCCTATGCCGACTCGGGAACGGTGGTAGACGAGAAGGGAAACTGCGTGTGGATGAGAGGGAACCGGGCGGCCCGCAGCCAGATTGCGGCCCTGCGGGAGATGGCGCAGGAGGAAGAACAGGGCAGCCTGGCGGCGTGTCTGGACGCGATCTTCGCCTATGAGGGGACGGCGCGCAATGCCGTTAATCTGTTGAACCGGGGGAAGTCTGTGCAGGGGATACTGGAAGAAAACTTAGAAGACGCCAAGGTTTTGAATCTGACGGGATGCAGCCTGGACGCGGTTTTGTACTATGTCAACCGGGACATCCCTGTGCTTGCCCTTTTGCAGGACGGGGAAGCGGTTTTGATCACAGGCTTTGACGAATTTAACACCATTCTCCTGGATCCCAAAGAGGGGAAGCCCTACCGCAAGGGGATGAATGATTCGACAAAGTGGTTTGCAGAGAACGGGAACTGTTTTTTCACCTATGTAAGGCGGCCATAAAAGAGCGGATGCCTGCAGGAGGCATCCGCCTGGAAAAATTTATGCCGGATTTTCCGAAAAGAGCTGACGGCGGTAACGCTCCAGCACGTTGAGAAGGAGCAGCCCCAGCACGCCGCAGGAGATCACCTCGCCGATCCCCACGGTCAGCATAAAGTAGGGAATGGTACCATCAAGCTGATAAACGAAGCGCAGGACGAAGGGGACGATCACGGTGTTGGCCGCAATGGGAGGCAGGGGGCAAAGCCACTTCAGCCAGGGCTTTTGGCTGGCGGCGCGTCCCAGAAAATAAGTGCCAAGTGCGCCAAGCAGGGTGGCGATGCTGCCAAACAGGACGTCCAGGACGGCGCAGCCGGTCAGAAGGTTTGCCAGGAGGCATCCCACGAACAGTCCCGGTATGGCGGCAGACGTGAAGAATGGCAGGATGGTGAGGGCTTCCGAAAATCGGATCTGGATGGGGTTGTTTGCCAGGCCAAGAAAGGCGGCAATTTCCGTCAGGACGACGTAGAGAGCAGCGATGATCGCTGCCTGAGTGATGGAACGTACTTTCTGATTCATTTTTTTCTCTCCTTTAGTTTTGTTTTAGGTGAGGAAGGTTTCGAACTCACCGATTTGGATGCGATAAACGCAACGCCATAGAAGACATTACCACAAACTGATGAAAAAGGCAAGGCCGGATACAGCGGGCGAGGGCCGCGGGGAGGCGCTATGGGATTCCTTTACGGAAAACAGGACTGGAAAACGTTTGAGCGGGGGGAGGAGAACTGCTGGCTGATGACAAACGGCCTGGGGGGCTTTTCCTCCCTTACGGTGCTGGGCTCCATGAGCAGGAATGACCATGCGGTGCTGATGAGCTGCCAGCGGGAGGAAGCCCCCAACCGCCGCTATAACATGATCCACGGGCTGGAGGAGACGCTGACGGTGGGCGGGCGGCGGATCTTTCTCTCCAGCCAGGAGTTTGCGGGCACGGGAAAGCGGCAGGAGGGATACCGCTTTTTAAGCCGCTTTTCCTATGAGGACTATCCCCGGTGGAATTACCTGGCGGAGGGCGTAGAGGTGGAAAAGAAGATCCTGCTCTTGCCAGGCGGCAATACGGTGGGGATCGCCTACCGCATCGCAAACCGCTCCGGGGAGACGGCTGTTTTTGAGGTAAAGCCGCTTTTACAGTTTGTGCCAAAGGGGCGGCAGCCGCAGGCGGGCCAGGTCTTTGTGACGGATACCCAAAAGCGCTGTATCTGTTCGGAAGGCAAATTTTTGTACTATCAGACTGACGGCGTCTTCCAGGCGCTGCCCGCCAGACCCTGCCGGGAGCTGTACTATGCCTATGACGCCTGCGACGGCAGAGGGCAGACCGGCTGGGCCTGGGTAAACCACAGCGTAAGCTTTTCCGTAGAGGCGGGGGAGGTCTTAACCGGGGAACTCGTCTACAGCACGGACGGCCCGGTGGAGGCGACCGCCGCCCAGATACAGGAGAGGCTGACGGCGTACAGACAGGAGCTGACGCGGCAGGCGGGCTTTGCCGGGGAGACGCCCAGGGCCCTGGTCAAGGCGGCAGACCAGTTTGTGGCCTACCGCGCCTCCACCGGGAAGCAGACGATCCTGGCCGGGTTTCCCTTCTTTGAGGACTGGGGACGGGACACCATGATCGCGGTGGCGGGGTGCTGCCTTTCCACGGGGCAGTATGAACGGGGCAGAGAGATCCTGGGGACGTTCATGCAGTATGTCCGCAGGGGGCTGATGCCAAACCTGTTCCCGGAGGGCGGCAGGGAGCCGCAGTACAATACGGCGGACGCTTCGCTTCTGTTTCTCCTGGCCGTATACGGCTATTTCCGGCGCACCGGGGATCTGGACTTTGCGCGGGAGTGTTATCCCGTGATGACGGACATTGTGGACTGGTACAGGCGGGGGACGGATTTTGGCATTCGGATGGATGAAGACGGGCTGCTTCTGGCGGGACAGGGGCTGGATCAGGTGACCTGGATGGACGTGCGGGTGGGAGACATCCTCCCCACGCCCAGGCACGGAAAGCCGGTGGAGATCAACGCATACTGGTACAACGCCCTGCGGATTCTGGAGGAATGGCAGGAGCGCTTCGGGGCTCCCGCAGGGGGAGAGGGGACAGACTACGGGAAGCTGGCAGACCAGGTGCGGGAGAGCTTCCGGGAAAAATTCTGGAATGAGAAGGAAAACTGCTTAAAGGACGTGGTCTCCGGGGAAGCGTCGGACTTCCAGGTGCGCTGCAACCAGATCTGGGCGGTGGCCCAGCCCTTTTCCCTGCTGGAGGAGCCTAAGGAGCGGGCGGTGGTGGAGACGGTGTTCAGGCGGCTGTATACGCCTTTGGGCCTGCGGACGCTGGACCCGGCGGATCCGCAGTTCCACCCGGTGTATGGGGGGGAGCTTGTCAAACGGGACCTGGCCTATCACCAGGGCACGGTCTGGATGTATCCCCTGGGGGGATATTATCTGGCGTATCTGAAGGTAAACGGCTTTTGCGCGGAAGCGGCGGCGTGGGTGAAGGAGCAGCTGGAATCTGTGACGGCAGCCCTGCGGGAGGGCTGCGTGGGGCAGCTTCCGGAGATTTACGACGGCTTAGAGCCGGTCTCCTCCAGGGGCTGTTTTGCCCAGGCATGGAGCGTGGGAGAGCTGCTGCGGGTGTATGAGGCCCTGGAGCGTGGGACGGAGGCTGTGGGATGACGGGAAAGCGATATCGGAATTTTGTCTTTGACCTGTACGGCACGCTGGTGGACATCCGCACGGATGAGGAGTCGTCCTGTGTGTGGAAGACGATGAGCGGGCTTTACGCTTCCCTGGGCGCCCATTACAGCCCGGCCCGGCTGAAGGAGCGGTATGCCAGCCTGGGGCGGGAGGCCGCCCTGCGCCTGCAGGAGGAAGGGGAAAAGCGCTTCGGAAAAGAATTTTTGGCGGAAATCGACCTGACGGAGGTATTCGCCGGATTGTATCTGGAAAAGGGCGTGCCCTGCAGCGGGGAGCGGGCGGCCATGACGGCTCATTTTTTCCGGGCTCTTTCCAGGCGCAAGTGTAAGGCATATCCCGGGGTGAAGGAAACGCTGGGACAGCTCAGGGACAGCGGCAGAGGCGTCTATCTGCTTTCCAACGCCCAGCGGGATTTCACCAGGCCGGATCTGGAGCTGACAGGGCTGACGCACTGTTTTGACGGGATTTTGCTCTCCTCGGAAGAGGGCTGTAAAAAACCCTCCCCGGTCTTTTTTGAAAGATTGCTGGAGCGGTACGGCCTGAGAGCGGAGGAGTGCCTGATGGTTGGAAACGACGAGGGAGCGGATATCCGGGGGGCGGCGTCTGTGGGAATGGACGCGCTGTACCTGCACACAGAGACTTCGCCTGCCCTGACGGGGGAAAGCCGGGCGGCTTACCGGGTCATGGATGGGGACTGGAGGCGTGCGGCAAAGCTCTTGCGTTTTCTCGGGGAAGCGGGGAAAGAGCCGGAAGGGGAACCGGGCAGGACACGGCTTTGAGGGAAGCAGGGTATCAGGATGGTTTTGACGCGCAAAAAGGCGGCGCGGAAAGGGAGGGGCGTATGAAATTTGGAAAATTGACGGGGTATCAGACGACAGGCAGACAGGTGTCCCTGGATTTCGAGGGGCAGCGGGCCGTAATCACCGCTGTAACGCCGGAGATCATCCGCGTTTTCTGCGGCTGGGAGGAGGCGGGGAGCCGCTCCCACGCCATCGAGGGAGACAAGGAAAAGCCGGTGGCGCTGGAGGTAAAACAGCGGGGGAAAGGACTCTTTCTCTCCACAGGGAAGGTTCAGGTCACAGTGGAGGATGGCTTCGCTGTGGACTTTTTTGATGAGACGGGACGCCCTGTGTGTCAGGAATACCGGGGAGAGCGGCGGCCTCTGCAGCGGGTCAGCGGCCAGCAGCAGCGCCTTTTGGAGGAGGAAGGCCACGAGGGGGCCAGGCAGGAGACGATGGCCTTTGAAGTGGTAAAGAGGCTTACGGGGAGGGAGCATTTTTACGGACTGGGGGACAAGACGGGATTTCTGGATAAACGGCATTACGCTTATACCATGTGGAATACGGACGACCCCAGCCCGCAAGTGGACTGTTTTCAGGCGCTGTACAAGTCGATCCCCTTTTTTATCACCCTGACCGACACCCATGTCTATGGGATTTTTCTGGACAATTCCTACAAAAGCTTCTTTAATATGGGCCAGGAGTCGGAGGAGTATTATTATTTCGGCGCGGCAGGGGGGAATCTGGATTATTATTATCTGGCGGGGGATTCCCTGCCGCAGGTGCTGGCCCGGTATATGTACCTTACGGGCACCTGTCCCCTGCCCCAGAAATGGACGCTGGGATATCATCAGTCCCGCTGGGGCTATACGGTTCAGGAGGATATGGAGGAAGTGGCGCGCACCATGCGGGAGAAGGACATCCCCTGCGACGCGCTGCACTTTGACATCGACTATATGCAGGACTTCAAAGTCTTCACCTGGAACGAAGAGCGGTATCACGGGGACAGCGCCGCCTATCTGGAAAGCCTTGCCAGACGGGGGTTTAAAGCCGTCGCTATCAGCGACCCGGGGGTGAAAAAGGAGAAGGGGTATCCCGTCTATGAGGAGGGTGTGGAAAAGGGCTTTTTTGCCAAAACGCCCCAGGGGGAGGTCTATATCAACGCAGTGTGGCCCGGAGACGCCGCCTTTCCGGATTTTGGCAGCCCGAAAGTGCGGGACTGGTGGGGAGAAAAACAGAAATTTCTTCTGGACAAAGGGGTGCGGGGCGTCTGGAACGATATGAATGAGCCCGCCAGCTTTCACGGTCCGCTGCCGGACGACGTGGTCTTCACGGACGAGGACAGGCCTGCGCCGCATCAGAGGATGCACAACCTGTACGGCCACCTGATGGCCCAGGCGGCTTACTCCGGGCTGAAGCGGCTGGATGGACGGCGGCCTTTCGTGATCACCAGGGCCTGCTATGCGGGCAGCCAGAAATATGCCACCTGCTGGACCGGGGACAACCACAGCATCTGGGCCCATCTGCAGATGGCCATCCCGCAGCTTGTGAACCTGGGTCTGTCCGGGATGCCGTTTGCAGGCACCGACGTGGGCGGGTTTGGGTCGGACACAACGGAAGAACTGCTGCTGCGCTGGGTGCAGGTGGGATGCTTTTCCCCGCTGTTCCGCAACCATTCCGCAATGGGCACCAGGCGGCAGGAGCCCTGGCAGTTTGGGGACAGGGCGGTGGAGATCTATCGGAAGTATGTCAAGCTGCGCTATCACTGGATCCCCTACCTGTATGATCTGTTCTGGGAGGAGGAGAGGACAGGAGCGCCCATTTTGCGGCCGTTAGTGTACCACTATGAAAAGGACGAGACGGCCAAAACCTGCAACGACGAATTTCTGTTTGGGGACAGAATTCTTGTGGCGCCGGTGGTGGAACAGGGGAAGGACAAGCGGCTGGTGTATCTGCCGGAGGGCGAGTGGTATGATTATTGGAGCAGGGAAAAGCAGACGGGCCCCTGCGCAGTGATAAAGGATGCGCCCATAGAGGTGTGCCCCATCTACGTCAAGGCGGGCAGCGTGCTCCCGACGATGGAGGAGATGGCGTATGTGGGGGAGAAAGAGCCGGAGACGCTGACCCTGGAGGTATTTCCGGGAGAAGGGGAGTGGGAACACTACCTGGACAATGGGGAAGACTTTGCTTACCGGGAAGGGCGGTATCACCAATATCGTTTTACCGTGGACAAGACAGGCGCCGTGCAGGTTGAGATCCTGCACGGCGGCTATGAAAAACCGTATCGGCACATTTATGCGGACTGCATGGGAGAAAAGACAGAAATCCTCTGAAGACGCCTGCGCACCTGGCGGCCCACCGTCAGGGCAACCGCCATCTTGACGGCATCGCCGGGGAGAAAGGGGACGACGGCGGCAAAAAAAGCCTGGGGCAGCGTGTAGGAGGCCTGATGGGCAAGCCAGAACGTCCCCAGCAGATACAGGGCTGCCGTGCCTAAGAGGATTCCCGCAATGCTGGGGAGAAGCCTGTCGTTCCAGTGATCCACAAAGAAGCCGCTGATCAGCGCCAGCAGAAGGTAGCCGATGAGGTATCCGCCCGTGGGGCCGAACAGCACGCCGGGGCCTGCGGCAAAGCCTGCGAAGACGGGAAGCCCCGCCAGGCCCAGCAGGAGATAGAGGAAGACGCTGAGCGTTCCCAATTTGCAGCCCGCCACCACGACGACAAAATAGGCAGCTAAGGTGCCCAGGGAGATCGGGACGGGGCTGAAGGGAAGGTGCAGGGACCAGGGAGCCAGGACGCAGATGACGGCGGCCATGACCCCGGTAAAAGCCAGTTGTTTCACAGAGATTGGTTTCATGGGAGTCCTCCAAATGTAAACTTTAATTTAAAACGGGTAACAATCAGAGTATAAAATATCGAAGAGAAAATGTCAACTAAATATTAAAAAGGTTTACAAAAAGCGTGACAGCCAGTCGTGCCAAAATGGGAATCTGGAGAAAAGGCTATAACAGAGATGTTGCAGCCTTTTTTGTTTGGACTATGCGCCGGCAGAAGATGCAGACAGTCAATTCGGATGGTAACAGTCGGACATTTTTCTAAAAACTTAACCCCTCATTTCTGTTTTTTGGGAAATTTTATGTCCAGTTGCGCCATAAAAATGTCCAGTCGCGCAATCCCTGTCAAAGATAAGCCAAATTTTCCCGATATATAAAGCAAAGAAAGGGAGTACAGCATGATTGATGTTGCGGTATGCGATGACGAGAAGAATATCCGGGCGTACATTGGCAACCTGATCCGGAAGCAGGGAACAGCGTGCAGGATTGCAGAGTATGCTTCCTCCGATGAATATTTGGCAGCAGGCATGGAGCACGACCTGTTGTTTCTGGATATTGAAATGAAGTCAGGCGGAGAGGAAGGGGAAAACGGTATGTGGCTTGCCGGGCAGCTCCGCAGCATGGAGCTTGCGAGACAGCCCGTGATCATCTTTGTGACGGGATATGAGAAGTATGTGTATGACGCCTTTGACGTAGGGGCGTTTCAATACCTGTTAAAGCCAATTGATGAAGAAAAATTTTCACAGGTCTTTGAGCGCGCCGTCAGGCAGATTGGGGCGGCGCGGGAAAAACAGGAAGCGGCTGACAGGCAGGTGCTGATCGTGCCGCAGGGGAGCGAAAAAAGAGCCATACCGTTTGAGGACATCTATTATCTGGAGAGCCAGAGCCATAAGATTCTTCTTGCCCTGAAAGCGGAAAAGCTGGAGTATTACGCAAAGATTGGGGAATTGGAGAAGGAGCTCCTTGGACAGTTTTACCGCATTCACAAGGGATATCTGATCAACCTCTCCCATGTGGAAGGGTATAACAGGTCGGAGGTCACGATGGCCAACGGCGACAGGCTGCCGATCTCAAAGTACAAATACGATGATTTCAGGAAAGCATATATGGAATATATTTCGGAGGGGTGG
Organism: uncultured Acetatifactor sp.; assembly: GCA_947594835.1. Taxonomy (GTDB): domain Bacteria; phylum Bacillota; class Clostridia; order Lachnospirales; family Lachnospiraceae; genus Acetatifactor. The sequence continues at coordinate 48,605 of CANQEH010000006.1, forward strand.
CATTGACGCAGGCGGAGTATGACATATTTTGTAAACTCATGGAAGTTTATATCGTTCTGGTTCAGACTGCCCTTTTTCTGATGCTGTGGAGAGCTGTTTTTCACACAAAGCGGGAAAGGAGCGCCATGATTGCCGCGGCATTATTCCTTGGGGTAAACCTCATGACAAAGCTGCCGTTTTCTGCGGCATGGATCCGCTATCTTGCGGTCTTTGTCTTTGCAATGGGATACTGCCTGCTGCGGTATAGACGATATTATGAAAAGGCGATTTTTGTACTGCTGCTTTTTTATAATTTCCACTCGCTCAGCACTCTGATCTCCAACAGCCTGCGTCTGAAAGCACACAATATACTGATGTCCGATATGGATATGATGCAGAGCGGTTACCTGTATCAATTCAATCAAAAAATGGCGATCAGCGCTCTGATTTTGCTGTTTTTATATACAGCCCTGATGCTGTTTATGCTGTTTTTATCCATCCGGGTATTGAAAAATGCGGAGATGGACAGGCGGGACGCCCTGTTGTTTTCTGCGTACAGTTTTTCCGGCGGAGTTTTGGCGGGCATCGTGATGGATCTGTATGCGGTCAAGGTGGGTGATGCGGTTTTCTATCTGTACGACGCCAAAAAAGAGATGTTCTGGAAGATACCGCTGATGGCGGGGTGTATCTTTGTAGGAGAGCTCTTGCTGATTTATTTCTGGAAGAATTACAGGATGCTCCTAGAGGAACGGCAGAAGCGTTTCATAGAAGAAAAACAGGTACAGGCAATGAAACAGCGGCTGGAAGAAGCGGAGGATTTTTATGGAAATGTCCGCAAGATACGGCATGAGATGAAAAATCATCTGACAAACATCAAGGGTCTTGCGGCGGGGGAGCAATACGGAGAGATCGCAGATTACATTTCAAAGATGGATGAAACCATGCAGGAACTGGAATGTCGGTATACAACGGGCAATGCCCTTACCGATGTGATTGTCAATGACAGGTGGCGCAGGGCGGAAAAACTGGGAGTTGATTTTGAGGTGGAGTTTTGTCCTGTGGAGGGCATATCGGTTTTTGATCTGGGAATGATTCTCGGCAATCTTTTGGACAATGCCATCGAAGCCTGCGAAAAAGATCGGAAGGAAAAGCGTTTTATCCGTCTGCGGGTAAAGCAGAAAAAGCAGTTTTGCCTGATCGATGTGGAAAACAGCTTTGACGGCAGACTGCACTGGCAGGAGGGCAGCCAGTTTCCCCTGTCCACAAAAGAGAGGGGGGATTTGCCGCTTATGATGGAGCATGGAATCGGATTAAAAAATGTGTCTGACATCGCCGAACGGTATTACGGCGGAGTCAGTATCAAGGTAAGAGAGCAGGTCTTCCATGTGACGGTGATGCTGCAGCGGGAACAAAAGTCAAAGCAAACTCAATGAAACGGAGGAATTTGTGATGGCAGTCACAGGAATTGAAAGAAACTACAACGCATACGAAAGCGCGTACGCTGCACAGAAAACTGAAACGGCAGGGCTTGATCTGAAGGTTTAAAGTAGTTTTGGAAACGGATTTCAGGTTGTGAAGCACAAGGAGGGAAAAACGATGAGGCTCAATGGTAATTTCTTTAACTTTATGAACAGCAGTTTCTTTAATCGTTCTTCTATGGTTTCAAGACTGCTTGGAAGCAGGAACGCCGGGAGTGTGAATGTGCCGGACAAAAACCGTGTCGATAAGCATTCCCAAACTTATATGAAGGACGGCGTTCTTTATCAAAAAGGAAACCGTAGAGAATCGAAACTTTACACAAGGCGGGGAACCTGGGCAGACGCAAGACCGAAACAGGATCCGAACCGGAGAAACGCATTTCGTCCGCTTCGTGAAGACCTGAAAAAAGTGCATTATGACGTTGCGTCGGGAATCATCCAGCCCAAGGAGATGTCCGTGAAGGACAACGAGGTGCGCTTTGACGACAACTCCTGTTATCAATTTACGGGGAAAGACGGGAAGCTGCATACGGTGCTTTCGGCCAGCGGCCTTCTAAGCGCGGATGTTTTTGGAAGAAAAGGACCCATTGACGAGGAAGCGGCGGAGTATGCTGATTTTTGGGAGAGACTGGCGCATACCGTTGGCCCTCATGCAAAGTACAGTCAGGCTGAAATCAGGGCTAAACTGGCGGAAGCGGGCATACAAAACGGGTTTTTCACGGTGTCGGTGGGCAATTTTTCCCATACCTATTTCCTTTCCCAAGAGGAAGATGCAGTTGCGGTTCGTTCAAAGGAAGCATATGACAAACGGTACAACGCACTGGTCAGCGGAGAGGCATTTGAGTCTGGTACCTTCCAGCCGGGGCAGACTGTGTCCGTCGGCGGCAAGGAGTATGTCCTGAATGAAAACAAAGGAATTGACATCGAGTACGGGGCAGAAATTTATTAAGTACTTTTATGAACAGAGGAGAGCCAGACTTGGTCAGTGATTCCAAGCACAGGAAAAAGCAATAAATCAGACACCGAATTTATCAGTGAAATTAAGGTAAGATATATAAAATTCACAAAAATTTATTGCAAAAACGGCGGGGACACCATAAAATATAGTTAGAGAAGTATGAGTAAGCAGAGAATAACTATGTAAATTACCGTTATGCAGGCATAATGATAATTGGAATGAGACATATTATGATTTACAGGCAAATCATAATCATATATTGAAAAGGGGGTGTTTTCTTATGGCAACTTCAAGCATCACGAAAAATTTTGTCATTTCCGGCAAGAAACAGGTAGAGATGTTCGTCAATGCGATTGAAGAATCTGCCAAAAACCGTCCTATTCATATACCCGTAGCTGCAAGAGAAATAACGGATGAAGCGGAATTAGTAGAATTTATGGAAAGGTGGGAGATGGCAAATGTTGGAAACAAATAAATATTCGGTTATCAACATTCGCCGTTACCTCAATAGTGAGAATCCAAAACTCGGAGAGAACAGGCTTCTTTAAGTTCTCTCCGAATTTTCTTGTCCGGGCAATCCAGATGTGGAACGGTTTTTGAAAAAGAATTCAATAGAATTTACTAGAAAAAATCAGTCCGTTACTTATCTTGTGTTTGATATAAGCAGTATGAAAATGGTAGGATATTTTACTCTTGCGTTGAAACCTTTGACAGTAAGGGGAAAAACGGTAAGTAATACTGTAAAAAGGAAGCTGCTGCGTGTCAGTGAGTTGGATGAAAAGTCAGATACATATACTATGTCGGCATACTTAATTGCACAAATCGGGAAAAACTTTACTGGAAATGCAGATAAGCAGATTACTGGCAGTGAGTTACTTGAACTGGCATGGGATAAGATTAAGGAAATGCAATATTTGTGTGGTGGCATGGTGACATTCTTAGAAGCAGAAAATGAAGAAAAGCTGCTGTCTTTTTATCGGGACAACCGCTTTTCACAGTTTGATACCAGACCAACTACATCAAGTAAAGATGAATCGCATGAGCTTGTGCAGCTGCTGAGATTGATTTAAGTAAAATTTAATCGTGACGAAAGGTGCATGGAGAGCAAATATTATTGACCGCCCATGCGCTTTTTATTTCGGGTAATGTCATCTTGCAGCAGGAAAATTGTAGCGTTGCTTGCCTTTCTCCAGAAGAGAAAGAAAGAGCACAAAAAATAAGCCCCTCTGTCGGCCAACAGAGGGGCGGTGTCCGTAAGGGCACTTAACTGAACCTTGCGAGGCATCCACTTTTGGAGTGGGTGCTTTCCTTTTCTGATAATACTATACCACACTTTCCACATACATTCAATAAAAACTTTTCTGACCTATTACAGGTTAAAAGGCAAGAACAATTCCCCGGGACTTACAGTTCCCCTTTTTTGTATCTTGCCACAATCTGCTGGATCCGTTCGTTGGGGTTCAACAGGTCGCTGATGGAGGAGTCGTGGTTTAAGGTGTCGATGATATAGGCGATGTATTTGCTCATATCGCAGTCGATGTACCACTCCCGCTCCAACAGAAGGGGCGGCTGGTAGACCAGGTTGGTGGTCAGAACACGATCCAGCGTGCCGTTGGCATAGGCCTCGTCAAACTTGTCCAGCCCGTTGGTGAACAGGCCGAAGGTGGAGAAGACAAATACTCTCCTGGCCTTGCGCTCTTTTAACAGCGCGGCTACTTCCAGTACGCTTTCCCCGGAGGAGATCATATCGTCGATGATGATCATGTCCTTGCCCTCTACGCTGGTTCCCAGAAATTCATGGGCAACGATGGGGTTGCGGCCGTTTTCGATCCGGGTGTAGTCCCGCCTTTTGTAGAACATTCCCATATCCAGCCCCAGCACATTGGCGATATAGATCGCCCGGCTCATACCTCCCTCGTCGGGGCTGATGATCATCATGTGTTCTGCATCCAGCTGCAAATCCTTTACATTGCAGAGCAGGCCCTTGATAAACTGGTAAGCGGGCTGTACCGTTTCAAACCCGTGGAGCGGGATGGCGTTCTGCACCCTCGGGTCGTGGGCGTCGAAGGTGATGATATTGTCCACGCCCATCTGCACCAGTTCCTGCAGCGCCAGGGCGCAGTCCAGGGATTCCCTGGCGGTGCGCTTGTGCTGGCGGCTCTCGTATAAGAAGGGCATGATGACGGTGATGCGCCGGGCCTTTCCGCCCACAGCCGCAATAATGCGCTTTAAATCCTGATAGTGGTCATCGGGGGACATATGGTTTTCATGGCCGCAGAGAGAGTAGGTCAGGGAGTAATTGCACACGTCCACCAGAAGATACAGATCGTCCCCGCGGACAGACTCCATCACGATTCCCTTGGCCTCGCCGGAGCCAAAGCGGGGGACGCGGGCCTTTAAGAGATAAGAATCCCTCTGATAGCCGGAGAAGGCTAAGGATTCCTTGTGTTCGCTCTCCCGTTCTGCCCTCCATTTCACAAGATATCGGTCTACTTTTTCGCTGAGGGGCTTGCAGCCCTCCAGTGCGATGATCCCCAGAGAACCGACAGGAATCGTCTCAAGATTTCTTTTTTCTTCGCGGTTGCCCATTATTGCTTGTCCTTTCTGATGGTAAAGCCGGTTTTCAGCCTGAAACTTCGGAAACGCTTCCCGTGTCTGGCGCTGCGCCTGCATTGGCGCGCCGCTTTTTGTAAATGCGGATATCCGGCCCGGTGAGCTTACAGAGGGAAAAACTGCTTGTTATCCGGGAAAAAACCCGGTCGGAATAGCGGTCCCGCAGCTCCTCCAGGCTCAAATTGGTGGAAATGATGGTGGCCCTGCGGCCCATCCACCGCTCGTTTAAGCAGGTAAAAAGCTGGGAAACCACAAACTGGTTGGTGATCTCCGTTCCCAGGTCGTCAATGATCAGCAGGTCGCAGCCGTAGAGATCCCCGCAGAGATCGTGGAGCATATTTTTTTCTTTTTCCCCAAAAGTGTAGCGCGCCAGCCGTTCAAATAAGACCGATGCGCTAAAGTAGATGACGGAATATCCGGCCCGGAGCAGTTCCTCTGCGACGCACCCCGATAAAAAGCTCTTTCCAGTTCCTACTGTACCATAAAAGAAAAGATTTTGATAGTCTTGTTTGAAGTTTTTTGTAAATTCCCTGCTGAGCGAAACGGCGGCCTTGAAATGCTTCAGATCCTCTCCCTGATAGTATTCGTAGGAGAGGGTGGAAAAATTTTCCCGGCTCAGCATCTCCTGGATATTGGACTGGGCATACCGAATGGTCAGCTCCCGCTGGCGGAAGCAGCGGCATTTTTCCCGCAGGCCGTTTTCCACAGAGACATAGCCGGTGTCCTGGCAGAGGGCACAGGTGTACACAGGATTCAGATAGTCGGCAGGATACCCGGCGCCCGTCAAAAGGGCGGCCCGCCTGCGGGAGATGTCCGCCAGCTGGGCCTGCAGTGTGGTTACAGCGGAATCGTCCCCGGCAAGCATCAGCCTGGCGGCGGCGGTGGAAAGGCGTCCCACGGACTCATCCAGCTCCCGGCAGCCGGGAAGTTCCCGGTAGATCTGCTCCCTGCGGCTCTCCAAAAGCCTGCGGTTATCGTCCCGGGCCCGTTCGTATTCCCTTATGATTTCTTCGTATTGTGTGTTGCTGAGTGACACGCCTGTCCTCCTCTGCCCCCAAGCGGCGTCAGTTGCTCAAGAGCTCTTTTTCCAGGGACTCAAAGTCATAGTTGTTCTGGGTAAACTGATGAAAGCGTTTCCCTGACTGCTGGGAGCGTTCCGCAGGCTCTGTGCCCTGCCTGCGCTGCCGGTGCAGGTCGTCTATCCTGCGGATGTCGGACTTTGAATGGACATTCTGGTTTTTCCAGCTACTCAGAATCCCTTCCGCATACTCGAAGCGGTGCCTGTCGGTGGCCATCACCGTCCGCTGGCAGGCCTCGAAGATGACGTCTGTCCCAAAGCAGTATTCCTTGAGCCAGCGGTTGATATATTCCAGCTCTTTGCCGGTGGGGGAAGTGTTTTTCCCCAGCTCGTTCATAATGGCATAGACGTCCTTGTCGTAGCGGGAGGAGACTTTCTGCGCCTGCTTTGGCGTGGTGATGCCTTCCTGCGCCCAATTCACCGCCACCTTTTCGATGTACTTAAAATCCTTTTTGCCCCGGTCAACGCAGTACTGGAGCAGATAGTCGATCAGATCGTCGGAAAAGTGCAAAACGTCCGTAAAGTACAGGATGGTCTTCATCTCCGCCGGGGTCAGGGGCCTGCCGATATAGGACTCCGCGATAAAGAGAAGCTGCGCGGTCTCCTCCTGATTTTTGAAAGCCCTCAGCTGGTCTGCGGAATAGGCGGGTTTTTCATACCCGGAGGGACTTTCCGCTGCGGCCTGGGCGGCGGGGTGTGCGATCACGGCGTCCCTCTCCTGGAATCTGCCGGATGCAGGGGCGCAGGCCGGCAGGGGTACAAAGGTGGAAGGGGACGGCCTTCTGCTGCTTTGGGAGAGGTTGTCCAGATCCCGGATATGGATGCCGACCAGGGTCTTGTTCTCGTCAAAATCCAGATCCAGCAGATGCTGCTTCTCCCAGTATTTCAAAGCCCGGATGACGTCTTTTTCCGTGTGGTTAAACTTGTCCGCGATATCGGCGACACTGGTAGCCTGCTTGGCGCCCATCATGCGGAGCAGATACAGATAGACCTTGATCTGCGCGTCGTTTGCCTCTTTCATATATTCGTCGATAAAGAGATTGGAAACTGCGGTGGAATCCGCAGCCTCATCCCTGTAAACCTTCAGTCCGGCCATTGGAAACACATCCCTCTCATAACAGAATCTGCCTGTGGAAATCACAGTAGCCAAAGTATAGCACAAGGGATTTGAAAAGGAAATAGGCATTTTTCCGAAAGAAAACCGGGCCCAAAAATCCGAAAAAATGTGGACAATGTGGATCGTGTGGAAAAGATTCTGCCCGACGGACAGGCATTAGAAAATGGCGGCTTCCCACACCTGCGAACGGGGAAAGTTTGCACAAGAATACACAAAATATCCACAGGTTTGGAAAAGCATCCGCCTCCCTCCCCTGTGGATAATGTGGAAAATCAGATTCCTAAAAGGTTTTCGCCGATTTTATGCACGTCGCCCGCTCCCATAGTTATCAACAAGTCGCCGTTTATGCAATTTTCCAGAAGGAAATTTTCAATTTCATCAAACGTAGGAAAATAGGCACAATCCCGTCCCAGGGCCTGGATTTCCTCCTGCAGGGTCAGAGAGCTGACGCCCAGGGTGTCCGTCTCCCTGGCGGCATAAATATCGGCCAAAACCACCCGGTCCGCCAGCGCCAGCGCCTTTGCAAAGTCCTTTAAGAAGGCTTTTGTGCGGGAATAGGTGTGGGGCTGGAACACGCACCAGAGGGTTTTGTGGGGATAGTCCGCCGCCGCCTTTAAGGTAGCGGCGATTTCGGTGGGATGGTGGGCATAATCGTCGATCACGGTGACGCCCCCGATGGTGCCCTTGTATTCAAAGCGCCGGTCAGCGCCGGTGTAGGACAAGAGGGCCGCGGCCGCAGTTTCCCGGGGGATGGAGAGCAGGTCGGAGAGGGCGATAGCCGCTGTGGCGTTGGAGGCGTTGTGGACGCCGGGCACCTGGAGGGAAATCTGCTGCTGGCCGGAGGGGCTGTGCAGGGTAAAGGAGGTATGCCCTTTTTCGTCGCAGGAATAGCCGTCAAAGTAATAGTCCGCCCCAGGCTTGGAATCGTAGGTGACCACCCGGCAGGGCAGCCCCTGGAGGAACTCCTCCGCCCGGGGGATGGAGCGGTTGAAGATCAGGCAGCCATCTGCGGGCAGCAGGAGTGCAAAACGGCGGAAGGAGCGGCGGATGTCTTCCAGATCCTTGAAAAAGTCCATGTGGTCTTCTTCTATATTTAATATGATCCCAATTCTGGGGGCAAAGCTCAAAAAGCTGTTGGTGTATTCGCAGGCCTCCGTGACGAAATAATGCTTGCCCCCCACCCGGATATTGCCCCCGATGGTCTTTAAGATGCCGCCGATGGACAGGGTGGGATCTGTGTCCGCCCTGAGCAGGATCTCGCTGATCATGGAGGTAGTGGTGGTCTTGCCGTGGGTGCCGCTGACGGCGATGGGGATATCGTAGTTTTTCATCAGCTGTCCCAGAAGCTGTGCCCGGGTGAGGCTGGGGATGTTCTTTTCCTGTACGGCGATATACTCGGGGTTATCCTGGCGGATGGCGCTGGTAAAGACGGCGCAGTCGATATCCTCTGTAATATTTTCCGCCCTTTGTCCATACAATACGTTGATGCCTTTCTGCTCCAGGGCCTCGGTGAGCGGGCTGCGCTGGCGGTCGGAGCCGGAAACGGTAAAACCGGCGTCCGCCAGGATTTCTGCCAGGCCGCTCATGCTGATACCGCCGATCCCTACAAAATAGACGGAACCGGGGTGGCGAAAATCAATCTGATACATATCTCCTCACATTCTGCCGCCGCAGGCGGCCTGACTGCCTCTGCAATCTCTTACTATTATATACGGGCGGGAGTCAAAAAACAAATAAAATCTAAAATAGGAAAAAATACCTATGGAGGGCGGAAAACAGGGGAGATAGAAAGAAATATTACACAAAAACAAAGTGATATTTTTGAAATATATATTTATTATTGATACAAAATTCCGAAAAAAATAATTTTTTTTAACAATTTATATTCACTTTACCAATATGATGTGATATAATTTCCATACCAGTAAATGGCAAACTAGCTAAACCGAGGTGAAGATATGATAAAAAAGGAAATGATTGCCATGTTGTTGGCAGGAGGGCAGGGCAGTCGTCTGGGCGTTCTCACGTCCAGGGTAGCAAAGCCTGCTGTGGCTTTTGGGGGAAAATACCGAATCATTGACTTCCCGCTGTCAAACTGCATCAATTCAGGTGTGGACACGGTAGGCGTGCTGACCCAGTACCGCCCGCTGCGGCTAAACGCCCACATCGGGATCGGGATTCCATGGGATCTGGATCGCAACATCGGCGGCGTGACGGTACTGCCGCCCTATGAAAAAAGCAGCAACAGCGAGTGGTACACCGGTACAGCCAACGCCATTTACCAGAATCTGGAGTACATGGAGAGCTTCAACCCCGAGTATGTGCTGATCCTCTCCGGCGACCATATCTATAAGATGGACTATGAGGTCATGCTGGACTTTCACAAGGCCAACGGCGCGGAGGTGACCATTGCGGTGATGCCGGTGCCTCTGGAGGAAGCCAGCCGGTTTGGCATCATGATCGCTGACGAGAACCGCCGGATCACTGAATTTGAGGAGAAGCCGGAGCATCCCAGGAGCAACCTGGCCAGCATGGGAATTTATATCTTCAACTGGAAGACACTGCGGGAGGCGCTGATCGCCATGGCGGACCGCCCGGCGTTAGACTTTGGCAAGCACGTGATTCCCTACTGCCATGAGAAGGGGGCCCCGCTGTACGCCTATGAGTTTACGGGGTATTGGAAGGACGTTGGAACCTTAAGCTCCTACTGGGAGGCCAATATGGAGCTGATCGATGTTGTGCCCGACTTCAACCTGTACGAGGAATACTGGAAGATCTATACCAGAAGCGAGATCCAGCCGCCCCAGTATCTGTCAAACGACAGCGTGGTGGAAAAGTGCATTATCGGCGAGGGGACGGATATCTACGGCGAGGTTTACAATTCCGTGATCGGCTGCGGCGTTACCATTGGAAAGGGGACGGTGGTACGGGATTCGATCATCATGAACCAGACCAGCATTGGCAGCGGATGCGTCATCAACAAAGCCATTGTGGCGGAGGATGTGTCCATCGGTGACAACGTCACGCTGGGAGAGGGCGAGGAGGCGCCCAACGAAACGGCGCCCCATATCTACAACCACGGGCTGGTCACCATCGGGGAGAAGAGTGTGATCCCCACGGGCGTTTCCATCGGCAAGAATACGGTTGTGTTTGGCGAAACAGAGGACTCGGATTACGAAAATGCCCGGCTGGCCAGCGGCAAATCTTTGATTAAGGCAGGTGAATAGCAGTGAGAGCGATCGGAATCGTATTAGCGGGCGGCAACAACAACAGGATGAAGGCCCTGTCGCAGAAAAGAGCCATCTGTGCCATGCCTATCGCAGGAAGTTACCGCAGCATAGATTTTACATTGAGCAATATGTCCAATTCCCATATCCAGAGGGTGGCGGTGTTCACGCAGTACAATGCGAAAAGCCTGAACGAACACTTAAGTTCCTCCAAGTGGTGGGATTTTGGGCGAAAGCAGGGCGGGCTGTACGTGCTGACCCCGGCGGTGACGGCGGAGAACAGCAACTGGTACAGGGGGACGGCGGACGCCATCTACCAGAACCTGTCTTTTCTGAAAAACAGCCATGAGCCCTATGTGGTGATCGCTTCCGGCGACGGCGTGTATAAGATGGATTACAACAAAGTCCTGGAATACCATATCGAGAAAAAGGCGGACATCACGGTGGTATGCCGGGACATGGAACCCGGCACGAACGTAGAGCGGTTTGGCACGGTGCGCATGAACGAGGAGTTCCGCATCGAGGAGTTTGAGGAGAAGCCGCTTCAGGCCAAGACCAATACCATTTCCTGCGGTATCTATGTCCTGCGCCGCCGCCAGCTGATCGAGATGATCGAGAAATGTGCGGAGGAAGACAGATATGATTTTGTGCGGGATATCCTGATCCGGTACAAGGACGTAAAGCGGATCTTTGGGTATAAGATGAAAGATTACTGGCGCAATATCGCCTCGGTGGAGGACTATTTCGGCGCCAACATGGATTTTTTGAGAGCGGATGTAAGAGACTATTTCTTTAAGCAGTACCCGGATATCTATTCCAAGGTGGACGACCTTCCGCCTGCGAAGTACAATCCGGGGGCCTGCGTGAAGAACAGCCTGGTCTCCAGCGGCTGTATCGTAAACGGCACGTTGGAAGATTCGGTGGTCTTTAAAAAGAGCTATATCGGCAACAACTGTGTCATTAAGAATTCCATTATCCTGAACGATGTTTACATCGGGGATAATTCATACATTGAGAACTGCATCGTAGAAAGTCGTGACACCATCCGGGCTAACTCCCGTTATGTAGGGGATGACGGTAAAATCCGGATTGTTGTAGAAAGGAATGAGAGGTACACAATGAGCTGACGTGACGGAGGGGAGCCGTCTGTCAGCCGCAAAAAGAAAGGGGTAAATGAATATGGAAGTTACTGATGTACGTGTGCGCAAAATTGCCAATGCGGGCAAGATGAGGGCAGTCGTGTCCATCACGCTGGACAGCGTGTTCGTGGTACATGACATTAAGGTCATCGAAGGCGACAAGGGACTGTTCATCGCCATGCCGAGCAAGAAGGCCACAGATGGGAAATACCGGGATATCGCCCATCCCATCAACTCAGAGACCAGGGAGGAGATCCAGGAGATCGTCCTTCAGGAGTATGAGCAGGCGCCGGAAGAGGAAATGTTTGCAGTCGCAGAGTAACAACATGGGAAGCCGCAGGGGACAACCTCCTGCGGTTTTTTGTGCAATCTTTTCTCTTGTTTTTTCGGGGGAAAAATGAGACAATAAAAAGCAGCTTACAAGGAAACGGCGCGGTGCGCGGAATGGATGCGGGATGTATATTATCGTAGGGCTGGGAAACCCCGGCAGGCAATATGAAAACACGAGACATAACATAGGCTTTGACGCAGTGGACAGGCTGGCGAAAAAGGCGGGGATCGGCCTGACGGAAAAAAAGCACGGTGCGGTTGTGGGAAAGGGCCTGATCGCAGGGCAGAAGTGTATTCTGGCCAAGCCCCAGACCTACATGAATCTCAGTGGCCAAAGCGTGCGCCAGCTTCTGGATTTTTACAAGGTGGACGAAACCGCAGAGCTGATTGTGATTTCCGACGATGTGAGCCTGGCTGTGGGGCAGCTGCGCATCCGAAAGAAGGGCAGCGCCGGCGGGCACAACGGGCTGAAGGATATTATCGCCCATCTCGGGCACGATACTTTCCTGCGCGTCAGGATGGGCGTGGGGGAGAAGCCTGCAGGTTATGACCTGGCGGACTATGTGCTGGGGCATTTCTCAAAAGAGGAGCGCACGGCAATGGACGACGCCGCTGAGCGGGCGGCAGAGGCGGTGGAGGTCATCCTGACCCGGGGGGCGGACGCCGCCATGAACGAGTTTAACCAGAAAATGTGACGTTCCGCGATCGGAAGATTGCGGGAAAGGGGAGATATGCAGGCATTGCTTTCGCCGCTGGAGGAACTGGCGGAGTATAAGCCCATCCGGGAACAACTGCAAAAAGGCAAGGCGCCCGTGGCCCTGTCCGGGTGCGTAGACTCTCAGAAGCTGCACCTGATCTACGGCCTTGGCCAGAGCTTCCACATGAAGGTCATTGTGACATACAGCGATTTAAAGGCCAGGGAGATTTTCGACGAGTACCAATTTTATGACAGAAATGTCATGTTATATCCGGCCAAGGACCTGATCTTTTTCCAGGCCGATATCCACGGCAACCAGCTGGTAAAGCAGCGGGTGAAAGTGCTGCGGCGCCTGATGGAGCACAAGCCGGTGACCATCGTCACCACCTATGCGGCCCTGATGACGCCCCAGGCGCTCTGGGACAGGGAGCGGGCGGTGATCGAGATCAGCCGGGGGGAAAGCCTTCAGGAGAGCGCTTTTCTGGAGCGGCTGGTGTCGCTGGGGTATGAGCGCACCTATCAGGTAGAGGGGCCCGGGCAGTTCTGTGTCCGCGGCGGCATTATCGACGTGTTCGATTTGACGGAGGAAAATCCTTACCGCATCGAGCTGTGGGGGGACGAGGTGGAGTCCATCCGCAGCTTTGACATCTTAAGCCAGCGCTCGATTGAAAAGCTGGAAAGCGTTTCCATCTATCCCGCCATGGAGTTTCTGCTAAGTGACACAGACGTCAGAAATGGGCTGGAAAAGCTGGAGAAGGAGGCGGCGAAGCAGGAGGCGTATTTCCGGGAGGCCCACCGGCCGGAGGAGGCCCACCGCATTGCCTCCCAGGTGAAGGAGCTGAGGGAACAGCTCTTAGAGTTAAAAAGCCAGGCAAACCTGGAGGGATATATCAAATATTTTTGCCGGGATATGGTGACGATGCCGGAGCTTCTGGCGCATCTGGCCAGGCAGGGGGAAAAGCCTGCGTTTTTCCTGGATGAGCCTGTCCGCCTGAAGGAACAGGCGGAGGCGGTGGAACAGGAATTCAGGGAGAGCATGGCAAACCGGGTGGAAAAGGGATATATCCTGCCCTCCCAGATGGATATCTTATACAGCGGCGAGCAGGTGGCGGCCAGATTGCTGCAGTGCAGCGTGGCCACTCTTTCCACCATGGAGGGCAAGGGATATTTTAAGACGGAACACCGCATGGATGTGTCCGCCAGAAATGTTGCGCCTTACAACAACAGTTTTGAGCAGCTGGTGAAAGACTTAAAGCAGTTCCGCAAGGGCGGTTACCGCGTGCTGCTTTTGTCCGGCTCCCGCACCAGGGCAAAGCGCCTGGCGGAGGATTTAAGGGATCGGGAACTGGCAGCCGTCTACACGCAGGATCCTTCCCGCACTGTGCAGCCCGGGGAAGTGGTCACCTATTACGGCCATGTCAACCGGGGATTTGAGTACCCGCTGATTAAATTTGTGGTGTTGTCCGAGACGGACATCTTTGGTGCGGAAAAGAAAAAGAAAAAGTCCAGGAAGCTCTACCAGGGGCAGAAGATCAAGGATTTTGACGAGCTGAAGGTGGGGGACTATGTGGTGCATGAAAGCCACGGCCTGGGCATCTACCGGGGCATCGAGCAGGTGGAGATGGAGAATGTAGTCAAGGACTACATCAAGATAGAGTACCGGGACGGGGGGAACCTCTATGTGCTGGCCACCGGGCTGGATGTGATCCAGAAGTACGCCTCCTCCGAGGCAAAGAAGCCGAAGCTCAATAAGCTGGGCAGCAAGGAGTGGGAGAAGACCAAATCAAAAGTCCGGAGCGCAGTGGACGAGGTGGCCAGGGATCTGGTGGAGCTGTACGCCCTGCGCAGGCAAAGCGCCGGATATCAATTTCAAAAGGACACCGTGTGGCAGCGGGAGTTTGAGGAGATGTTTCCCTTTGAGGAGACGGAGGATCAGCTGGCGGCCATCGCGGACACCAAGGCGGATATGGAGAGCCCCCGGATCATGGACCGGCTGATCTGCGGGGATGTGGGCTACGGTAAGACGGAGATTGCCATCCGTGCCGCCTTCAAGGCGGTGCAGGAGAACAAGCAGGTGGTGTATCTGGTGCCCACCACCATCCTGGCCCAGCAGCATTACAACACGTTTGTACAGCGGATGAAGGACTTTCCCATCCGGGTGGATCTGCTGAGCCGCTTCCGGACACCCGCCGAGATCAGAAAGACCTTGAAGGATCTGGAAAAGGGGCTGGTGGACATTGTGATCGGCACCCACAGGGTTTTGTCCGACGACGTGAAGTTCAAAGACCTGGGGCTTTTGGTGATCGACGAGGAGCAGCGCTTTGGCGTGGCCCACAAGGAAAAGATCAAAAAGCTGAAAGGGAATGTGGACGTGCTGACCCTGACGGCTACCCCCATCCCCCGGACGCTGCACATGAGCCTGGTGGGCATACGGGACATGAGCGTGCTGGAGGAGGCGCCGGAGGACAGGCTGCCGATCCAGACCTTTGTGTGCGAGTACAATGAGGAGATGGTGCGGGAGGCAGTCTCCAGGGAGCTGGCACGGGGCGGACAGGTGTACTATGTTTACAACCGCGTCAACACAATTGCGGATGTGGCCGCCCGGCTCCAGGCGCTGGTTCCGGAGGCGTCGGTGGCCTTCGCCCATGGCCAGATGAAGGAGAGCGAACTGGAGCGGATCATGTATGATTTCGTGGGCGGAGAGATTGACGTTCTGGTGTCCACCACCATCATTGAAACCGGGCTGGACATCTCCAATGTGAACACCATGATTATCCATGACTCTGACAATATGGGGCTTTCCCAGCTCTACCAGCTGCGGGGGCGGGTGGGCCGCTCCAACCGCACGGCTTACGCTTTCCTCATGTACAAGCGGGATAAGCTGTTGAAGGAAGTGGCGGAAAAGAGGCTGTCGGCTATCCGGGAGTTCACGGAGCTGGGAAGCGGGTTTAAGATCGCCATGCGGGATCTGGAGATCCGCGGCGCAGGCAATCTGCTGGGGATGAGGCAGCACGGCCACATGGAGGCCGTGGGGTATGACCTGTACTGTAAAATGCTGAATGAGGCGGTGCAGGTACAAAAAGGCGTGTCCGTCATACAGGATTTCGCAACGGTCATCGATCTGGACGTGGACGCCTTTATCCCGGGGACATACATTGTCAACGAGGTGCAGAAGCTGGACATTTACAAACGGATCGCCGGCATAGAGGACGCCAAAGAGCGGGACGATATGCGGGACGAGCTGCTGGATCGCTTTGGCGAAATTCCAAAATCCGTGGACAACCTACTGCGGATCGCCCTGATCCGGGTGGCGGCCCACAGGCTGTATATGACGGAGGTGAAGGGCAAGAACCAGTGCATCACCTTCACCTTCCGGCCGGACGCGGCGGTGGAGCCCGCGGGAATCCCGCCGCTCTTAAAAGCCCATGGGCCAAACCTGTCCTTTACCGCCTACGGCCCGCCCTTTTTCACCTACCGCTATAAAAAGACCGGGCTCGTGGAGAAGGACGAGGAGCTTTTGCTGGAGACGGTGGAAGGGCTGTTAAAGGATATGCAGGCCTATTTGTCCGCTTCCACGGGCGGCCAGACATCTGCCAGCCTGTTTTGAGAGAGTTTTATAGGCCTTAAAAAATGATACCTTCTATTTAGAACAAGGAAATCCGTCTGGATAGGAGGTTATGTATGAAGGGCTATAACACGGCGAGCGGATATATGGGTCTGGTGGAGGGCGGCTATATGCTCTTTGCCAGTGAGGAAGATTACAGGGAGTATCTGGAAGGGGTAGCATAAAACAAACTTTGGCCGTTAAGGCACAGCCGCTGTCTGCGGCGGAAAGCGAGGGAACATGGAGGGAAGGAAGGAATTTGATCTGCTTTCACTGGGGGAAATCATGCTGCGGCTTTCCCCGCCGGACAACGAGCGGATTACCAGGGGCGACACGTTCAGCAAACAGGCAGGCGGGGCAGAGCTAAACGCCATTACCGGCGCGGCCATGCTGGGGCTGCGCTGCGGCATCATTTCCAAGCTGCCGGACAACGACCTGGGCATCTACATCAAGAACCGGGTCCGGCTCTGCGGCGTCAGCGACGACTATCTGGTCTACGACAGCGACAGGGACGCAAGGCTTGGAGTCTATTACTATGAGAGCGGCGCTTATCCCCGCAAGCCCCGTATCGTATATGACAGGAAAAACACTTCCTTTGGCAAAATTTCGGTGAGCGATTACGACGACGGGCTGTTTTGCTCTACCCGCTGTTTCCACACCAGCGGCATCACGCTGGCGCTTGGCCAGCAGTCCAGGGAGACGGCAGTGGAGATGATCAAGCGGTTTAAGAAGGAGGGCGCCCTGATCTCTTTTGACGTCAATTTCCGGGGAAATCTGTGGTCGGGGGCGGAGGCAAAGGCCTGCATCGAGGGCATCCTGCCCTATGTGGATGTTTTCTTTTGCTCGGAGGAGACCGCACGGCTCACCTTCCAAAAGGAGGGGGATGTGAAGAGCATGATGAAGAGCTTTACCCAGGAATTCCCCATCTCCATTGTGGCGTCCACACAGAGGATAGTGCACAGCCCCAAGAGGCACACCTTTGGCTCTATCATTTACAGCGCCAGGGAGGATACCTATTTTCAGGAGCCGCCCTATGCGGACATCGAGGTGGTGGACCGGATCGGAAGCGGCGACGCTTACATATCCGGCGTGCTGTATGGTCTGCTGTGCCACGAGGGAGACTATCAGAAGGCGCTTCAGTACGGAAACGCCACCGGGGCGTTAAAGAACACCATCCCCGGCGACCTGCTCTCCACGGATCGGAAAGAGATCGAGGGCATTATCAGAGAGCACGGCTCCACCGGCCGGGTGGCGGAGATGGACAGGTAAGGAGTATCGTTTTTACAGGAAAGTGCGATTATTTTAGAAACCGTAGATTTCCCCTTCCGAATGATGTATAAAGAAAGCAGGAATCGTTGGAGCATCATCAGTTCCCTGCGGCGGACGAGGCCTTGAGAGCTGTGCCGCCTGTCCCGGGAACGCTTCGGAAGGGAGATTGGAATGAAACGGCTGGATAAAATGATCGCACTTTTGCTCGTTCTGGCGCTTGTGGGCTGCGGGAGCGCCCCGCAGCAGGGTGCACCGCAGGAGGGTTCGTCCGGGGCAGTGCAGGATCAGCAGGAAAACCCGGCGGAGGATACGCAGAGCCAGGCGGGAGACGTGCAGAGCCAGGCGGCTGACAAGAGCGTCTATATGGACGCCGGACAGGATGTGGAAGCCAGGGTGGAGGCGCTGCTGGCCCAGATGACGCTGGAGGAGAAGCTTGCCCAGATGGTACAGCCGGAGCAGGCGGGGATCACCTCCGACGACGTGAGGGCGTATGGGTTCGGGTCTGTGTTAAGCGGCGGCGGTTCCGCGCCTGCAAAGGGAAACAGCCCTGAGGACTGGCAGGAGAGGGTCAATGAGCTGAAGGCAGCCGCCCTTGAGACCAGGCTTGGGATTCCCCTTCTGTATGGCGTCGATGCGGTGCATGGGAACAACAATGTGTACGGGACGGTGATTTATCCGCACAATATCGCCCTGGGGGCCACCGGCGACACTAAGCTGGTGGAGCGCATCGGGGCTGCAGCAGCCGAAGAAGTGCGGGCCATGGGCATCCAGTGGACGTTTGCCCCTACCCTGGGCAATCCGCAGAACGAGCGCTGGGGCAGAACCTATGAATGTTTCAGCGAGGATCCGGAAGAGGTGGCCCGCTTCGGGGCGGCGTACATCCGCGGGTTCCAGGGAGAACCGGGAACGGAGCAGTATCTGGACGAGCGCCATATTCTGGCCTGTGCAAAGCATTTTATCGGCGAGGGTTATACGGCAGACGGGGTCAACCAGGGGGATGTGGCGATGACCCCGGAGGAGTTTGACGCGCTTTTGGAAAGCGGCGTCATTGACCCTTACACGGCGGCCCTGAACGAGGGCGTGCGCACCGTGATGGTATCCTTCCACAGCGTGGACGGCGTCAAATGCCACGAAAACAGACATCTGATCCGGGATCTCTTAAAAGGCAAGCTGGGCTTTACCGGGCTGGTGGTCAGCGATTACAACGCCATCCAGCAGCTGTCCGGGGCCACCTATAAGGAGCAGGTGCGCCAGGGGATTGAGGCGGGCATCGACCTGTTCATGGAGGTGTATGTGTGGCAGGATTTCCTGCGCTGCGCCAGGGAACTGGTGGAAGAGGGCAGTCTGGACGAGGCGCTGATCGACGACGCGGTGCGGCGGATCCTGCGCGTAAAGTTTGAGGCAGGGCTGTTTGAGGAGGAAATCGGCGGAAGCGCAGAGCAGGAGATGCTCTCAAACGTGGGCAGCGAGGAACACCGGGAGCTGGCAAGGCAGGCGGTGCGGGAATCCCTGGTGCTTTTGAAAAACGATTCCGTGGGAGAAAAAACCGCCCTGGAGGCGCTGCGGGAGGCAGAAAACATCCGCGTATGCGGGCAGAAGGCTTATGATCTGGGCAGCCAGTGCGGCGGCTGGACCATTACCTGGGAAGGGAGAACCGGGGCGGTCACCAGGGGAACTACAATTATAGAGGGGATTGCCAATCAGGTGATGCCCGAAAAAACGCTCACCCATGACGTGCAGGGGGAAGTACTGCCGGAAAACGACGCGGTCATCGTGGTGTTCGGGGAGACGCCCTATGTGGAGAGCGGCGGGGACAGGACGGAAGCGTCCCTGGCAATGGCCGAAGGGGATCGACAGATGCTGGAACATTTAAAGGAGTCGCTTGCCGGGCAGGGAAAGCAGGACATTCCCGTGATCGGGATCATCGTGGCAGGCAGGCCGATCCCTGTGGAAGCTTACCTGGAGGATTTTGACGCCCTGATCATGGCATGGCTCCCGGGCACGGAAGGGGAAGGCGTAGCGGACGTATTGTTCGGGGAGTATGATTTTACCGGCAGGCTGCAATATACCTGGGTGAAAACACCGGCGGATATCGCAGAAAAATTTAACGAAGGAAATGCAGACCGCATTTTATTTGAAAAAGGTTATGGCCTGAACCGCTCCGGAGAGAGACTGGAATCCTTTTGACAGTTCTTTGGTATATTCTCTCCTTTTTTACAAATACTACTGTGGCACTAAGATTTGTATGAAGGAGAAAAAGAAATGAAAGCCACAGGAATCGTGAGAAGGATAGACGACTTAGGCCGTATCGTGATCCCAAAGGAAATCCGCCGGACGCTCCACATCCGGGAATCGGATCCGCTGGAAATCTTTACAGACCGGGAAGGTCAGATCATCTTAAAAAAATATTCCCCCATCGGGGAGATGAGTACTTTTGCAAAGCAGTATGCGGAGAGTCTGGCCCAGGTGTCGGGACACGCGGCGCTGATTGCGGACAGGGATCAGTTTATCGCCGCCGCAGGCGGATACAAACAGCTGGTGAATAAGTCCGTCAGCAGGCAGCTGGACGAGAAGGTGCACAATCGGGAGACGCTGATGGCCACCCGGGGAGACCGGAGCTTTATCAATGTCTGCGACGAAGGCGGGGAGGAGTACCAGCACGAGGCCATCGCCCCCATCCTCTGCGAGGGGGATATCATCGGGAGCGTGGTGCTTCTGCAAAATGACAACAAAGCCCGGATGGGCGAGGTGGAACAGAAGCTGCTGCAGTCGGCGGCGGGGTTTCTGGGAAGGCAGATGGAACAGTAAAAAAAGGCTGTCCGGGCGGAAAGCTTCCGCGCCAGGGACAGCCTTTTTTTCAATCAATGGGTGTTCCTACTTTTCGCCCATCTGCTGGAGCAGATGGATTTTGATGTCATACAGCTGCTGGGACAGATCCACATAGACCTGATGGGGATTCACCAGCCGCTTGGTCTCGTCCCAAAGGGTGTCCAGCTCTCTCTGGCAGTAGGCGCGGATGTCCATGACCTTGGGAGAGGTATAACAGCATCTGCCGCCCTCAAATATTTTCTCCATGATGGGGCGGAGGGTGTATGTGCCGCCCTTTAACTTTGTCTTCTTCCAGGGCTCCAGAGGATCGAAGAGCAGAAGATCCCGGCTTTCCTCATATTCCTCCTCCACCAGGCAGATCAGATCCGCCTTGATCTTGCCGCTGGCCCTGTCGTAAACGCGGTAGATTTTTTTGTCGCCGGGATTGGTGATCTTTTCGGTATTTTCCGAGAGCTTGATCTTGGGGATAAAATACCCGTCCGCATCCCTGACGGCCGCCAGTTTGTAGACCCCGCCGAAGGAGGGATTGTCCTTGGAGGTGATCAGATTGGTTCCCACACCCCAGGAGGTGATAGCGGCACCCTGGGCCTTTAAGCTGTCGATAAGAAACTCGTCCAGATCGTTGGAAGCGGAGATCACCGCATCGGGGAAGCCTGCTTCATCCAGCATCCTGCGGGCTTTCTTGGACAGATATGCCAGGTCTCCGCTGTCCAGCCGGATGCCGTAGAACGTCAGGGGTATCCCGGTCTCCCGCATTTTTTGGAAAACCTTGATGGCGTTGGGAACACCGGATTTTAAGGTGTCGTAGGTATCTACCAGCAGGATGCAGGCAGACGGGTACATCTGGGCGTAGGTCCAAAAGGCGGTGTACTCATCCGGGAAACTCATGATCCAGCTGTGGGCGTGCGTCCCCTTCACCGGGACGTCAAAAAGCTGGCCGCAGAGCACATTGCTGGTGCCGATGCAGCCGCCGATCATGGCCGCCCGTGCGCCGTAGATGCCGGCATCCGGCCCCTGGGCCCTGCGCAGGCCAAACTCCATAATGCCGTCTCCCCGTGCCGCATAGCAGACCCGGGCGGCCTTGGTGGCAATGAGACTCTGGTGGTTGATGATATTTAAGACAGCCGTCTCGATCAGCTGTGCCTCCATGATGGGGGCAATGACCTTCACGACGGGTTCCCTGGGAAACATGACAGTCCCCTCGGGGATGGCATAGATATCGCCGGAAAAGTGAAAGGCTTCCAGATACTCCAGAAAATCCTGTTCAAAAATGCCCAGCGAAGCCAGATAGCTGATATCTTCCTTTTCAAAGCGCAGTTCTTTGATGTACTGGATGACCTGTTCCAGTCCGGCGGAGATGGCATAGCCGCCGCCGCAGGGGTTGTTGCGGTAAAAAGCGTCAAAGATCACGGTCTCGTTGCGGTCTTTGTGTTTAAAATACCCCTGCATCATGGTAAGCTCGTACAGATCGGTCAACAACGTGAGATTTTGCCTGTCCATGGTTCCCTCTTTCTGCCGGTGAAGAAAAGCCTGCCGCATACTCTGTCAAATGATTCTATGCTTATCATATACCAGGCCATCAAAAAAAGCAAGACATGGAGGCTTAGCAGACGATCTGGTTTCTGCCGTTTACCTTGCCCTCATAGAGCTTCTGGTCGGCCAGGCACAGCAGTTCTTTCACGCCGTCCCCATTGCCCGCCGTCAGGCCGAACGTCATAGTCACCCGGATGACGTCGTCCCGGTAAGGCACCTCCAGGGCCTGGATATCTTGTGACAGATGTGTCAGGGAACTTTTGGCCTGCTCCAGCTCCATCTGCTCAAACACCAGAAGAAATTCTTCGCCGCCCCACCGGGCTGCAAAGCCGCGGTCTTTCATATGCTGACGCAGCGTATCCGCTATGGCCTTTAACACCAGGTCGCCGCACTCGTGCCCGTGAGTATCGTTGATCCGCTTGAATAAGTCGATATCGCCCAGCGCCACGCAAAAAGGGGTGTGCCGGGAAGTGAAGTCCGAGATGGCCTTTTGGAGCTTGGCATTCCCGGAGCGGCGGTTGTAGAGGGCGGTCAGCGCGTCCTGGTCGATCAGCGTGCGCAGGGAGAGCTGCATATTCAGCGCGGAGTGGGCGATCTCCCCAAGCTCGTCAGAGCGGCCCACAATCTGGGAGTCCAGTTTGGCGTTTAAGTTGCCGGCGGAGACTTCTTTGAGGAAGCTTCGTATCTGCAGCAGGCATCCGGCAAATTTTCTGGTGTAGAGGAACATGAAGACAGACACTGCCAGGATCAGGAGTACGTCCGCCAGAAGCAGGGGATAAACGGAGGCCTTTACCGATGCGTTCACGTCGTCGCTGGGCTTGCCCACAAAGATCATGCCCGCAGCGGAGCCGTCCCCGTTGTACAGCGGCGCGTAATAGGCAAAATAACTGGTGCCGTACACCAGCATATTGTTATAGAAACAGGCCTCTTTTGCCTGCAGCACATCCTCCACGATCTGCGGGGGGGCGCCTGTGCCGATGATGCGCTGGCCGTTGTTTGAGTAAGTGGTGAGGATCCGGGTATCCTGGTAGAACAGGGTGATGTCCAACCCGGTTTTTTCCTTGAGCGGGTCGATGAGAGTGTAGTCAAAGGTCAGGTCGTGGCTGCCCTTGTACAGCCGGCGGGGAGTATCTTCCGTCAGGCGGTAGTCGCCCGGATAGAGCAGATCCAAAGTGATGGAAATGCCTTCGGCCATATTGCGGAGCTCCTCCTCCACCTCGGCGTAGATGGCCTTGGTAAACCAGTTGGTGCCAATGGCCAGGATGAGTACGCCAAAAAATATGAGAGGTATTGTGTTGATGGCCTGCAGAATGTATGAGATTTTTCCTTTCCCGTGATTTGCCATATGCACCTCTGCTTCCCGCTTCCCGGCATCCCTGTCTGTCGGGATTACGTTAATTCCAGTATACTGTCTGAATCGCAATAAATCAATCATCTTTTCACATTTCACAGTTTTTTCGGTTTTCCTGGAAAAGCCTTGACAACTAAATTTGCATGGGGCTATAATGGGTGATACATAAAAATGGTGGATAAATGCAGTGACGGAGAGAGTAGCTGCCTCAAGAAAGCCAAAGCGAGCCGGCGGAGGTGAAAGGCCGGTGCGAGTAAGGGGACAGGGAAGATCACTCCAGAGCAGCCGAAACCAAAGGCAGGTTGATCGGCCCGGTAGTTTCGGACGGGTTCCCCCGTTACGGGAGGCCATATTATCTGCGGGCGCAAAGCCCGGCGGATTGTATGCTGTAACAGGTGGTAGCGCAGGCTGTGTGCCGCGTCCTTTTACGGACGCGGCCTTTTTTTATCGGTACAAGGAGCAGGAAAGAGGAGGAAGCCATGTACAACAAAGTATCGAAGGAACTGGATTTCGTGGAACGGGAAAAAAGCGTGGAGCGGTTCTGGCGGGAGAACGACATTTTCCAAAAGAGCATTGAGAACCGCAAAGAAGGGCCTGTCTACACTTTTTACGACGGCCCGCCCACCGCAAACGGCAAGCCCCACATCGGCCATGTGCTCACAAGGGTCATCAAGGACATGATCCCCAGATACCGCACCATGAAGGGCTATATGGTGCCCCGGAAAGCCGGATGGGACACCCACGGCCTGCCTGTGGAAATCGAGGTGGAGAAGCAGTTAGGCCTAAACGGCAAGGATCAGATCGAGGAGTACGGGCTGGAACCTTTTATCGAGCAGTGCAAGGAGAGCGTCTGGAAATACAAGGGGATGTGGGAGGACTTTTCCGGCACCGTAGGATTTTGGGCGGATATGGATCACCCTTACGTCACCTATCACGACGATTACATCGAGTCCGAGTGGTGGGCCTTAAAGACCATCTGGGACAAAGGGCTTTTGTACAAGGGCTTTAAGATCGTGCCCTACTGCCCCCGCTGCGGCACGCCGCTCTCCACGGCGGAAGTGGCGCAGGGATATAAGGATGTAAAGGAACGCTCCGCCATCGCCCGCTTCAAGGTAAAGGGGGAGGACGCCTATATCCTGGCCTGGACGACCACGCCCTGGACGCTTCCCTCCAACGTGGCGCTCTGTGTGAATCCCAATGAAATCTACGCCAAGGTGGAGGCGGCGGACGGCTATACCTATTATATGGCCCAGGCGCTGCTTGACACAGTGCTGGGAAAGCTTGGGGATGCGAAAGAGGGGAAAGACGCTTACCGGGTGCTTGAGACCTATACCGGCAAGGAACTGGAGTACAAAGAGTACGAGCCGCTCTTTGACTGTGCGCTGGAGATCTGCAGGCGGCAGGGCAAAAAGGCCCATTATGTAGTATGTGACACATATGTCACTTTGACGGACGGCACCGGCGTGGTACACATTGCTCCTGCCTTCGGTGAAGACGACGCCAAGGTGGGCAGAAACTATGACCTGCCCTTTGTGCAGCTGGTGGACAGCAAGGGCGAGATGACAGCGGAGACGGACTATGCGGGCGTCTTTGTGAAGGACGCAGATCCCATGATCTTAAAGGATCTGGACGCAAAGGGGCTGCTCTTTGAGGCGCCTAAGTTCGAGCACAGCTATCCCCACTGCTGGCGCTGCGACACGCCGCTCATCTACTATGCGAGGGAGTCCTGGTACATCAAGGAGACCGCGGTGCGGGACGACCTGATCCGCAACAACAATACGGTAAACTGGATCCCCGAGTCCATCGGCAGGGGACGTTTCGGCAACTGGCTGGAGAACATTCAGGACTGGGCCATCTCCCGGAACCGCTACTGGGGCACGCCCTTAAATATCTGGGAGTGCGGGTGCGGATACCAGAAATGCGTGGGCAGCAGGCAGGAGCTGGCGGAATTAAGCGGCAATCCTGAGAGCGCTAAGGTGGAGCTGCACAGGCCCTACATCGACGAGGTGACCTTTGCCTGTCCCAAGTGCGGCGGACAGATGCGCCGGGTGCCCGAGGTGATTGACTGCTGGTTTGACTCCGGGGCGATGCCCTTTGCCCAGCACCATTATCCGTTTGAAAACAAGGAGCTGTTTGAACAGCAGTTCCCCGCCCAGTTTATCTCCGAGGCGGTGGATCAGACCCGGGGTTGGTTCCACTCCCTGATGGCGGAGTCCACGCTTCTGTTCAACAAGGCGCCCTATGAGAATGTCATCGTGCTGGGCCATGTGCAGGACGAAAACGGCCAGAAGATGAGCAAATCCAAGGGCAATGCGGTGGATCCTTTCCAGGCTCTGGAAACCTACGGCGCAGACGCGATCCGCTGGTATTTTTACAGCAACTCAGCGCCCTGGCTGCCCAACCGCTTTTCCGGCAAAATCGTGCAGGAGGGCCAGCGCAAATTTATGGGCAAGCTCTGGAACACCTATGCGTTCTTTGTGCTTTACGCAAACATCGACGGGTTTGACGCCTCCCAGTATCAGCTGGAATATGACAGTCTGACCGTATTGGACAAGTGGCTTCTGTCCCGGCTCAATACCGTGGTGGGGGAAGTGGACGGCAATCTGGACAAATACCGCATCCCCGAGGCGGCCAAAGCGCTCCAGGATTTTGTGGAGGAGATGAGCAACTGGTATGTGCGGCGCAACAGGGAGCGGTTCTGGGCCAAAGGGATGGAGCAGGACAAGATCAACGCCTATATGACCCTGTACACCGCCCTGGTGACGATCAGCAAGGCGGCGGCGCCCATGATCCCGTTTATGACCGAGGACATTTACCGGAATCTGGTGTGCAGCGTGGACAAGGACGCGCCGGAGAGCGTGCACCTCTGCGATTTCCCCAAGGTGGAGGCGCGCTATATCGACGGGGAGCTGGAAGCGGTCATGGAAGAAGTGCAAAGCGCCGTTACCATCGGCCATTCCTGCAGAGAGGATGCGGCATTAAAGACCCGTCAGCCCTTAAGCCGGATGTATCTGAAAGCGGACGCTGTCTTAAGCAGCTTTTACACGGACATCATCAAGGACGAGCTGAACGTAAAGGAAGTGGTGTTTACCGACGACGTGCGGGAGTTTACCTCCTATACCTTTAAGCCGCAGCTTCGCACCGTGGGTCCGAAGTACGGAAAGCATCTGGGCGCGATCCAGAAAATCCTGGCGTCTTTGGACGGCAACGCGGCCATGGACGAGCTGAATGAGAACGGGAAGCTGGCCTTTGAGGCAGACGGCGTTTCCGTGGAACTGTCGGCGGAGGATCTGCTCATCGACCGGGTGCAGAAGCCTGGGTTTGTGGCTTCCGAAAACGGCTCCATGACGGTGGTGCTGGATGCCAACCTGACGGAGGAACTGATCGAGGAGGGCTTTGTTCTGGAGCTGATCAGCAAGATCCAGACCATGCGCAAGGAGGCCGATTTTGAGGTGACGGATCACATCCGTGTCTCTGTGAACGGCAACGAAAAGCTGGCCGCCCTGGCGGAGAAAAACAAAAAGAGTATCTCCGGCAAGGTGCTGGCGGACGAACTGACCTCCGAAAAGGAATTTGCTGTTTCCAGGGAGTGGGACAATGTAAACGGCGAGCGGGTTACCCTTTCCCTGGAGAGAGTTTAACGGGCAAAAACCGCTGCGGAAAATATGGGTTGGAATCGGCCCGGCAATTTGGTATAATAATCGGAAAAGGGTGATAAAGGAGAACACCAAAATGAAAAATGTAAATGTGACACCGAAAAAAGCGGAGAAGATAAAATTCGACAAAGAACTTTTTAAGAGAAGCGTCCTTTACAACGTGCGGACCATGTACCGCAAGGATCTGGAGGAGGCTACGCCCCAGCAGCTGTTCCAGGCAGTGTCCCACGCCATCAAGGATCAGATCATCCAGAACTGGATCAACACCCAGAAGGCCTATGACAAGGAAGACCCCAAAATGGTGTACTATATGTCCATGGAGTTTTTGATGGGCAGGGCACTGGGCAACAATATCATCAACCTGCAGGCTTGCAAGCCAGTCAAGGAAGCCCTGGAGGAACTGGGCTTTGACTTAAATATGGTGGAAGACCAGGAGCCGGATGCGGCGCTTGGAAACGGCGGCCTGGGCCGTCTGGCAGCCTGCTTTCTGGACTCTCTGGCGACGCTGGGCTATGCGGCCTACGGCTGCGGCATCCGCTACCGCTACGGGATGTTCAGGCAGGAGATCCGGGACGGCTATCAGGTGGAAGTGCCCGACAACTGGCTGGCGGACGGCAATCCCTTTGAACTGCGCAGGCCCGAGTACGCAAAGACCGTGAAGTTCGGCGGCTATGTGTCCATGTATACCGATGAGAATGGCCGCAACCATTTTGTGCAGGAGGGATACCAGTCCGTGCGGGCGGTTCCCTTTGACCTGCCCATCGTGGGATACGGAAACGGCATTGTGAACACTCTGCGCATCTGGGACGCGGAGCCCATGGAAGTGTTCCAGCTGGATTCTTTTGACCAGGGCGATTACAGGAAAGCCGTGGAGCAGGAAAACCTGGCCAGGAACATTGTGGAGGTGCTCTATCCCAACGACAACCACTATGCGGGAAAAGAGCTGCGCTTAAAGCAGCAGTATTTCTTTATCTCTGCCTCTGTGCAGGAGGCCGTGGAGAAGTATATGAGGAAGCACGGGGACATCCACCGCTTCCACGAGAAGGTGACCTTCCAGTTAAACGACACCCACCCCACGGTGGCTGTGCCGGAGCTGATGCGGATCCTTCTGGACGAATACAACCTTTCCTGGGACGAGGCATGGCAGATTACCACCCGCACCTGCGCCTACACCAACCACACCATTATGGCGGAGGCGCTGGAGAAATGGCCCATTGACCTGTTTTCCCGGCTGCTGCCCAGGATCTATCAGATCGTGGAGGAGATCAACCGCAGGTTTGTCCGGGAGATCGAGCAGAAGTATGCGGGAATTTACGGCGTGGACGTGCAGGAAAAGATCCGCAAGATGGCGATCCTGTACGACGGGCAGGTGAAGATGGCCCATATGGCCATTGTGGCCGGATATTCTGTAAACGGTGTGGCAAGGCTGCACACGGAAATCTTAAAGCATCAGGAGCTGAAAGATTTTTACGAGATGTTCCCGGAGCGCTTCAACAATAAGACAAACGGCATTACCCAGAGACGGTTCCTTCTGCACGGCAATCCCCTGCTGGCAGACTGGGTGACTTCCCGGGTGGGCGAGGGCTGGATCACGGATCTGCCCCAGATCGCAAAATTGAGGGAGGTGGCGGACAACGCCAAGGCCCAGAAGGAATTTATGGACATCAAATACCAGAACAAGCTGCGCCTGGCCAAGTATATTTTAGAGCACAACGGCATTGAGGTAGATCCCAATTCCATCTTTGACGTACAGGTAAAGCGGCTCCATGAATACAAGAGGCAGCTGCTCAACATCCTTCATGTGATGTACCTGTATAACGATTTAAAGGCGCACCCGGACAAGGAATTTTTCCCCAGAACCTTTATCTTTGGGGCCAAGGCGGCGGCTGGCTATCGGAACGCAAAGCTCACCATCAAGCTGATCAACTCGGTGGCGGACGTGGTGAACAACGACGCATCCATCGGCGGAAAGATCAAGGTGGTGTTCATTGAAAACTACAATGTATCCAACGCGGAGATCATCTTTGCGGCGGCGGACGTGTCCGAGCAGATTTCCACGGCCAGCAAGGAGGCGTCCGGCACCGGCAACATGAAATTCATGTTAAACGGCGCGCTGACTCTGGGAACCATGGACGGCGCCAATGTGGAGATTGTGGAGGAAGTGGGCGCGGAGAACGCATTCATCTTCGGCTTAAGCTCCGACGAGGTCATCCACTATGAGCAGTACGGCGGCTACAACCCTGTGGAGATCTACAACAGCGACGGGGAACTGCACAGGGTGCTGGATCAGCTGGTGGACGGAACCTACTCCCCCAACCAGGAGCTGTTCCGCTCGCTGTACAACTCGCTGTTAAATACCCTTTCCACTGCCAAGGCGGACACCTATTTTATCTTAAAGGATTTCAGGTCTTATGCGGAGGCCCAGCAGAAAGTGGAGGCGGCTTACCGCGACAGGGCCGGATGGGCAAAGAGCGCCATCTTAAACGTGGCAGGCTCCGGCAAGTTTACCTCCGACAGAACCATTCAGCAGTATGTGGATGAAATCTGGCATCTGGACAAAGTGGAGCTGAAGTAAGAAGACGGCAAGAAGACGGGAGGAGATCACATGGTGAAATGTTTGGAAGGCGGCGCTTATCTGGTAAACGGCACGGAGATCGTGCCGGATACGCCGGAAGCCTCCGCCTGCATCGAGGCGAAGACGGGAAAAACCCTTTCAAAGGAGGAAGCGGCAAAACAAACCATTGCCTACGGCATTCTGGAGAGCCACAACACCTCCGGCGATATGAAACGGCTGAAGATCCGTTTTGACAAGCTCACTTCCCATGACATCACCTTTGTGGGCATTATCCAGACCGCAAGGGCGTCCGGGCTTCGGAAATTCCCCATGCCCTATGTGCTCACCAACTGTCACAATTCCCTCTGCGCAGTGGGCGGCACCATCAACGAGGACGACCATATGTTTGGCCTGACCTGCGCCCAGCGCTACGGCGGCGTCTATGTGCCTCCCCACCAGGCGGTGATCCATCAGTATGCCCGGGAAATGCTGGCCGGGGGCGGGAAGATGATTTTAGGATCCGACTCCCATACCCGCTATGGCGCCCTGGGCACCATGGCCATGGGCGAGGGCGGGCCGGAACTGGTAAAACAGCTTTTGAACCAGACTTACGACATCAATATGCCCGGCGTGGTGGCAGTGTACCTGACCGGGGAGCCGGTGAAAGGGGTGGGCCCCCAGGATGTGGCGTTAGCCATCATCGGCGCGGTGTTTGAGCGCGGCTATGTGAAAAATAAGGTGATGGAGTTTGTGGGCCCCGGCGTGGCTTCCTTAAGCGCGGACTTCCGCATCGGCGTGGATGTGATGACCACCGAGACCACCTGTCTGTCCTCCATCTGGAAGACGGACGGGGAGATTGAGGAGTTTTATGAGATCCACGGCAGGAAAGAGGAGTACCGGGAGTTAAATCCCGGCCAGGTGGCTTACTATGACGGGCTGATCCAGGTGGACTTGTCCAAAGTGCGCCCCATGATCGCCATGCCCTTCCACCCCAGCAACGCCTACACCATTGAAGAAGTGAACCAGAATCTGATGGACATTCTGGACGAAACCGAGAAACGGGCTCTGGTGAGCCTGGGCGGGTCGGTGGAGTACCACTTAAAGGACAAGGTAAAGGATGGGAAATTCCTGGTGGATCAGGGGATCATTGCGGGCTGCGCAGGCGGCGGCTTTGAGAACATCTGCGCCGCCGCGGACATCTTGAAAGGCCGCTGCATCGGCTCCGGCGGGTTTACCTTAAGCGTGTACCCTGCCTCCATGCCCATCTATATGGAACTGATCCGAAACGGCTGCGCCGCCACAATTTTAGAGACGGGCGCGGTGATGAAGACGGCCTTCTGCGGCCCCTGCTTCGGCGCAGGCGACACCCCGGCCAACAATGCCTTCAGCATCCGCCACTCCACCCGCAATTTCCCCAACCGGGAGGGCAGCAAGCTGCAGAGCGGCCAGATTTCTTCGGTCGCCCTGATGGACGCCCGCTCCATTGCGGCGACGGCGGCAAACCAGGGCGTGCTGACGCCAGCTACGGATTTTGACGGCGAAATTGGAAAGTATCGCTATCATTTTGACAGTAAGATTTATGCAAACCGTGTGTTTGATTCCCACGGGGTGGCGGATGAGAGCGTGGAGATCCAGTTAGGCCCCAACATCAAAGACTGGCCAGTGATGGGAGAACTGCCGGAAAATCTGGTACTGCAGGTAGTCAGCGAGATCCACGATCCCGTCACCACCACGGACGAGCTGATCCCCTCCGGCGAGACATCCTCCTACCGCTCCAATCCACTGGGACTGGCGGAGTTTACCTTAAGCCGCAAGGATCCGCAGTATGTGGCCAGGGCGAAGGAGATCCAGAAGGCGGAGACCGAGCGCATGAAAGGCGGCCACCCCTGCCATGTCCTTCCTGTGTTAAAAGAAGTGATGGGAGTCATCAAGACAGAATACCCTCAGGCGGGCCACGAAAACACCGGCTTTGGCTCCACCATCTTTGCGGTAAAGCCGGGGGACGGTTCCGCCAGGGAACAGGCGGCTTCCTGCCAGAAGGTGCTGGGGGGCTGGGCCAACATCGCCAACGAGTACGCCACCAAGCGCTACCGCTCCAACCTGATCAACTGGGGAATGCTGCCCTTCCTGATCCAGGAGGGAGAGCTGCCTTTTCAGAATCTGGACTATCTGTTCTTCCCCGGGATCCGCAAAGCGGTGACGGAGAAAGCGGAGAAAATCACAGCCTATGTGGTAAAAGAGGGAGGCCTTATCCCCTTTGAACTGCGGCTGGGAGAACTCACAGACGAGGAGCGTCAGATCATCTTAAAGGGATGCCTGATCAATTACAATCGGAATGAGTGAAAGGAATATGCAATATGGAATTTAACAAGACGGTATCCAATCCCATGCTGATGGGCACCATTGAACTGCTGAAAGCGGAGGATACCCCGGAGCATCGGAATATGTTTGTGGCGGAGCTCCAGAAAGCCTCCCTGATGGCCCCGGCAGTGATTGAGCCGGAGCCTGTGGAAAAGGGCGACGGCGGGCTGTCCATTGCCCCCGGCAGCAAGGTGCAGTTCCCCATGCTGGCGGCCCCCGACGGAAGGAAATTTTTCATGGGCTTTACGGATATGGGGGAATACAGGAAGTGGCAGGAGAAAAACAAAGACCTTCCCTTCTTTGCGCTGAAATTTGACGACTATGCCGGGATGATGCTGCGCAGGACCCCGCAGGGCGTGGAGAGCCCGGCGGTGGGCTTTGTGATCAATCCCATGGGGGAGAACATCATTGTCTCCAAGGAGATGGCGGCCGGGATCATGGCGGCCAGGCTGGCTTACGCAAAGCAGCAGGCGGGGGCAGGAGCGCAGCAGGGCATCCGGCTGACGGTGCCGCAGGGGGCCCAGACGTCTCCAAAAGCAGGGGAGGGCCAGGCGGATCCCGGGACGCCGGTGTAAGAGCCTTTTTCGTCTTTTGCACGGCGGGCGCTAAAGGAAACTGAATTTGTGCCGATATATCTATTACAGGAGGGCGGCCAGGCCAGCCGCCCGACAAGTATAGAATGGACACCACGGATGGTATTTTTTCGGGAAACGGAAATCCCCCAAAAGTACCATCCTTTTTTGCGCCAGAGAGGCGGAGGGACAAGGAGGAACTCAAAAATCCTGTATGTTGAAGCAGGCGGCGCCAGGGAAGGGGCCGCGGCCGGAGGCGTGCAGGAGGGGTGGTCCGGAAGGAGAGAAAAGAGGATTTGAGAATAGATTCCAGTACAGTAGCAATGGGATCCGCCAGAAGCTATCGGTCTGCTTCGGCAAACGTCACGCGCTTTTCCATAACGGATTATCAGGGGGGCCTGGCGCAGGGCGGCAATGCCCTGAACACTGCCATCGGGAATGACGGGCAGAGCGGCGGGGAAAAGACCAATCAGTCCACCCAGCAGCAAAGGCTGGAGGAGCTGAAAACCCGTCTTGAGAGATTCGGCATCCATGTGCAGGTGCGCAGTACGCCCAGCCAGGCCTTTGACAGCATCCGCAACCAGACGATCAATTATATTCTGGATCTGTTTTTCGGAAGCTGGTCCAGGGGCGGATACTCCCGTTCTTCCTACAGCCTGACCCTGTCGGCGGCACAGCCTGCCCAGCTGCAGGAGATGAAGGTCTCCCAGGGGAATATGCTGTATGAGGCGGAGGACACCCAGTTTCACACCCAGGGGAAGGTGCGCACTTCCGATGGCAGGGAGATCGACTTTCAAATCAATGTGGGCATGAGCCGGGAATTTCAGCAGTACTACGAGCAGGATCTGCAGACGCAGCTTCAGCTGACCGACCCGCTGGTCATCAATCTGGACGGCGATGTGGCGGAGGTTTCGGATCAGACGTTCTACTTTGACCTGGACGCAGACGGCGTGCTGGACGAAGTGAACCAGCTGGGGGCCGGGAGCGGGTTTCTGGCGCTGGACAAAAACGGGGACGGAACCATCAACGACGGCAGCGAGCTGTTCGGAACCACAAGCGGCAACGGTTTCCGCGATCTTGCCAGATACGACGAGGACGGAAACGGCTGGATCGACGAGAACGACGCGATCTGGGAGAAACTCAAGATCTGGTGCAAGGACGAAAACGGTCAGGACGTCCTCTATAAGCTGGCGGACCGCGGCGTGGGCGCCATCTGCCTGCAGAACGTGGGGACAGAGTTTACCCAGAGGGGACAGGACGGGAACGTCAAGGGCGTCGTCCGCAGTACCGGCGTATTCCTCTATGAGAACGGCAGCGCGGGGACGCTGCAGCACATGGATCTTGCGAAGCGATCTTATTCGGCATAGCGGACAAAAACATAGATGTAAAAGCAAACTGCTTCTGTACCAGATACGGAAGCAGTTTTTGCGTGGGCGGCAATTTGAATAATTCCTTTCAATTCGGGCAAACTGGTAACAAAATAACAGCTTGTAAGGTAGGCTTGCGAAAAAATTGCGTGAAAAGAAAGGGAAAACAAGATGAGGAAAGATAGAAGGAATCATGCCAAAAAGGAGCGCGTCATCATGATCGCATCCTCCGCATTTGTGCTGGCTGCGCTGACCATGACAGGGGTCTATATGCAGTCTAAGGAGCAGAAGGCCAGGGATGACGGGTACACCATAGACTTTACGGCCTTAGAGGACACCGTGGAGGAAAAGGATCAGGAAATCGCACAAAACAGGCTGGGCAATTCGGCGGGCGGCAGGGAAAACCAGACGCCGTATCTGGAAGACGACCTGGATTATATGCCCCTGGAGGCAGGCTCCAGCCTGGTGGAACTGCCGGGCCGCACCCAGGAGGGCCAGGACAAGACGGACGATACTCCGGCGCCCTCCGATGAGCCCTTGCCGGAAAATGGAGCGCAGCAGCAGGAGGCTGCCGGGCAGGAGGCGCTTTCCCCAGAGGCCGGACAGGAGACGCTTTCTGCAGAAGCGGGCCAGGAGACTGCAGGGGAGGAGATGGTTGCGGTACAAGGGCTGCATTTTGCCGAGAGTGACGGGCTGTTAAAGCCTGTGAGCGGGGAGACGGTGATTCCCTTCAGCGCCGACAAAAGCGTCTATTTTGCGACCCTGGATCATTATAAGCGCAGCTATTCCACGGTGATCGGCGCTTCGGAGGGCACTGCGGTGGTGGCCTGTGCGCCGGGGATCGTGGAAGACATTTATCAGGACGCAGAGCTTGGCCATGTGCTGGTCATGGATCTGGGAGACGGCTATCGGATCACCTACGGGCAGCTGCGCGACATCCAGACGGCAGTGGGGAGCTATGTCAACGCAGGCGATGTGATCGCGGCAGTGGCGGCGCCCACGAGATACTATTCCAGAGAGGGCAGCAACCTGTACCTCAAGCTGGAGGCAGAGGGCACGCCTGTGAACCCGGAACCGCTGTTTCGATAGGCCGGATATACCGGGAAAACGTTTGATGCGCAAAAGCGGCGCGGAAATGGAGAGAAGGATGTATATCGTTGGCGGAACCATAAAGACCATGGCGGGGCAGGACATCGAAGACGGCTGTATTCACGTTGTGGACGGGAAAATAGAGCAGATCGGGCGGCGGGGCGAGGTGCCCTTCCATCCCGCCGCCCATGAACGGGTTCTGGAGGTAAAAGGCGGGCTGATCCTGCCGGGCCTGATAGAGGCGCATTGCCATATGGGCATTACGGAAGAAAAAAAGGGGATGGAGGGGGACGACTGCAACGAGACGGTCAATCCCATCACACCCTACCTGAGGGCCATTGACGCCATCAATACCATGGACGCCGCCTTTGACGACGCGGTGCGGGCGGGCATTACCGCCGCCATGATCGGGCCGGGCAGCTCCAATGTGGTAGGCGGGCAGTTCGCGGTGCTGAAGACCAAGGGCAGGCGGGTGGACGATCTGGTGGTCAAGGCCCCGGCGGCGATGAAGGTGGCTTTTGGGGAAAACCCGAAGGTCAATTATTCCGGCCAGGGCAAAAGCCCTTCCACCCGGATGGCCATTGCGGGGATGCTGCGGAAAGAACTGTACCGGGCCAGACAGTACGCGCGGGATAAGCAGGAGGCGCTTGAACAGGGCAAAGCTTTCCAGGAGGATTTCACCCTGGAGTGCTGGCTTCCCGTGCTGAACCGGGAAATCCCCTTAAAGGCCCATGTCCACCGGGTGGACGACATTTTTACCGCCATCCGGATCGCCCGGGAATTTGACTTAAGGATGACCCTTGACCACTGCTCGGAGGGGCATCTGATCGCCCAGGAGCTGGCGGAGGAAGGGTTTCCCGCCATCGTGGGGCCGGATCTTGCCAGCCGCAACAAGATCGAGGTACAGAATATGGCCTTTAAGACGGTGGGCGTCATGAACCGGGCGGGCGTGATGACGGCGGTCACCACGGATCACCCCGTCTCCCTGATCCAGTCCCTGCCCCTTTGCGTGGGGATGGCGGTGAAGGCGGGGCTTCCCATGGAGGAGGGATACCGCGCCATGACGATCTACGCCGCCAAAATCTGCGGCGTGGAGGAACGGATGGGCAGCCTGGAGCCAGGCAAGGATGCGGATATTGCCATCTTTGACGGAAATCCCATGGAAATCTTCACAAGGACGCTCTATACCGTCATCGACGGGCAGGTGGTATATGACAGCGAGGCGCAGTGAACCCATTGCTTTCTGGACAAAATATGATAAAATAAAAGCAAAACTTTTTTCGGAGGCGCCCTTTGAGCGGTGACAACAGATACCTTCCGGGGCTCGGCGCACTGGCCCTGGCCTGCTTTCTGGCAGGCTGCGGGCAGCAGGCCGAGCCCCAGGAAAACACAAGTCCATATGCAGCGGCTGCCAGCATGGAGACCACTCCCGTGGTAGACTATACGGTGCCCCAGATGTCCGCCAATGTGCTTGTGGATCTGTGCGGTTATCCGGCGGAGGGAAAAAAGGAAGCCGCCGTGAAAGGCAGAAGCCTGCCGGAGGACTTCCGGCTGGTGGATGCTGCAACCGGGGAGACAGTCTACACCGGCTCAATCGGGCAGATCCAGTACAGCGAAGAACTGGGGATTTCCCTGGGCTATGCGGATTTCAGCGATTTTTCGGGGGAAGGGGAGTATTATCTGGAGTGCGACATCATCGGACAATCCTACCCCTTTGCCATAGAGGGGCAGTTTTTTGAGCAGCTGTTTGCAGAAAACTGCCAGCAGATTGCCGATAAGTGCCAGGACGGCACGTTGGAGGCGCCGGAGGCGCTGGTGCTGCTTCTGGCTTACGAGTGGTACGGGCAGATCTTCCCCGATGGAGACGAAAACCAGATCCCGGACATCCTGGAGGAGCTGAAAGGATGGGTGGCGCTTCGGGAAAACGACGGCGTCCAGGAGGAAGATACCGCGATTTACGCGGCGTTTCTGGCAAAATTCAGCTATAACTACCAAAACTTTGACAGGCAGTACGCCACGGACTGCGTCCGGCGGGCGGCCACTGTATTCGGCCAGGTGCCGCCGCTGCACTACAGGGACGCGGATCATTTTCTGGCGCTGACGGAGCTTTACCGGGCCACCGGTCTTGCCTCCTACGGGAACCAGATTCTGGACTACAAGGGATTTTTTGAAAACAACAGCAGTTATCTGGAGGAGACGGCCTACCTGCTTGGCGCCATGACATACATGGTCACCCGGCAGAAAGTGGATGTGGGGATGTGCGACGGCTTTATGGGGGATCTGATGGAGCGGGCGGAGGAAATTTCCGATCACTGCAGCGAGATGATCCATCCTGTGACTGCCAGGAACAACGGCGCGGAAGATTTGATGAAGCACGCGCTGGAAGTGTCATGTGTCAACTATGTCATGAATAATTATCAATATACCGGTGTTGTGGAGGAGTTTCTTCATTACCTCATGGGACGGAACCGGGAATCCGTCAATTTTTATGAGCAGGATGGGGAGCGGGCAGACTATCTGCTGCTGTTTACGCAGCTGGCTGCCACGATACCGCAGCAGGAATAGGAGAGGGCAGTTGACATGAAGGTTGTGGTATTGGCCGGAGGGCTCAGCCCGGAGCGGGATGTGTCGTTATCTTCGGGCAGTATGATCTATCGGGCGCTGAAGGGCAGGGGCCATCAGGCCATCCTCCTGGACGTGTACCTGGGATATGAGGGGGATCTGGAAGGGATTTTTGAAAGGCAGACGGACTGGGCTGCCCAGATCGGCGCCATCGGGGAGGAAAACCCGGATCTGGAGGCGGTAAAGGCCATGCGCAAGGACGGCGGGAAACGGTTCTTCGGCCCGGGGGTGCTGGAGCTTTGCGGGCAGGCGGACGGCGTTTTTCTGGCGCTTCACGGCGCAGGCGGCGAGGACGGCAGGGTGCAGGCCTGCCTGGAGCTTTTGGGGATCCCCTATACGGGGACGGACTTTGTCAGCTCCGCCATGGCCATGGACAAAGGGATCAGCAAAGACATCTTCCGGGCCTACGGGATCCCGACGCCCTGGGGGATCCGGCTGAAAAGGGGACAGAAGGAGAAGGAGCGGATTCCCTTTCCCTGTGTGGTGAAGGCCAGCTGCGGGGGTTCCAGCGTGGGCGTAAGCATTGTGCAAAAGGAGCAGGAATACGAGCCGGCCAAGCAGGAAGCGTTCCGCTACGGGGACGAGGTGCTTGTGGAGGAATACATAAAAGGGCGGGAATTTTCCGTAGGCGTCTTAGACGGGAAGGCTCTCCCGGTGATCGAGATGGTGCCCAGAACGGCCTTTTACGACTACAAGGCAAAGTATCAGGCAGGCAGCGCCATGGAAATCTGCCCGGCAGAGCTGTCCGAAGAAAAGACAAAGCGGCTGCAGGAGACGGCGGAGCAGGTGTTTGAGGCCCTGCGGCTGAAAAGCTATGCCCGGATGGATTTTGTCATGGACGACGGGGGAGCGATTTACTGTCTGGAAGCCAACACGCTGCCCGGGATGACGGCCACTTCGCTGCTGCCCCAGGAGGCCATGGCAGCAGGCATCGATTTTTCCCAGCTGTGCCAGCGGATCCTGGATCGGGCTTTTTCCGATCTGGAAGGAGAAAGAAGATGAGAAGGAGAGGATGAGAGAAGCATGGATCTGACGATTGCGGAAATTGCCCAGGCCTGCCAGGGAAGGCTTGTACTGTCGGGGGAGACAAAAAGTGACATAAGTGTCACGTCTGTTGAACTGGACTCCAGAAAAGCAGTGCAGGGCGGCGTGTTTCTGGCCACTCCCGGAGAGCGGGTGGACGGCCACCGCTTTGTGGCGTCGGCCTTTGAACAGGGTGTGGTGCTGGCTGTGGTCAGCAAAACGCCGGAGCAGTTTGAACAGGAGACGGGGTGTTCCAGTGCAGGCTGGGGCAGTTATCTCCTGGTGGAAGACGTCTTTTTGGCGCTCCGACAGATCGCGGCATACTACCGTCAAAAGCTGCCCGTAAAGGTGGTGGGCATCACCGGCAGCGCGGGAAAGACCAGCACCAAGGAACTGACCGCCTCTGTGCTGTCGCAGAAATATGAAGTGCTCAAGACGGAAGGAAATCTGAACAATGAGGTGGGAGTGCCCCTCACCCTGCTGCGCATCCGGCCCCGGCATCAGGTGGCCGTGGTGGAGATGGGCATCAGCGATTTCGGGGAAATGCACCGCTTAAGCTGGATGGCAAAACCTGACATATGTGTCATAACAAATATCGGACAGAGCCATCTGGACAATCTGAAGACCCGGGACGGCATCCTGCGGGCAAAATCGGAAATTTTCGATTATCTGGCCCAGGACGGGGAAGTCTGCTTAAACGGGGAGGACGACAAGCTGTCCGGGCTGGGGGAAGTGAAAGGCCGCAGACCCCGGTTTTTCGGTCTGGGCGGAACGCCCGGCCAGGAGGTGTACGCCCGGGAGGTGAAGGGAAAAGGCTTATCCGGCAGCGATGTGCTCCTGCAGATAGGACAGGAGACGGTGTCGGTTCGCGTGCCCCTGCCCGGCGTCCATATGGTGATCAACGCGGCGGCGGCAGCCTGTGTGGGCAAAGTTTTGGGCCTGACCCCGAAGCAGATCGCCGCGGGAATTGAAAAGACAGCGCCCGTCAGCGGCAGGAACCGTCTGGTACAGCTTTCGGAGTACACAGTCATCGACGACTGCTACAACGCAAACCCGGCTTCCATGCGGGCGGCGATAGACCTCCTGGCCATGGCGGACACGGAAAAGGTGGCGATTCTGGGGGATATGTTCGGGCTGGGGGAGGAAAATGTCCGGGCGCTGCACGAGCAGGTGGGCGCATACGCCGCGGAAAAAGCCATAGACCGCATCGTCTGTGTGGGGGAACAGAGCCAGTATCTGTTCCAGGAGGCCTGCCGCAGGGCGGAGGGGAAGTGTTCCATCACCCATTTTCCCACCCTGGACGGGCTGCTTGAGGCGCTGAAGGACGAGCGGGAAGCCTATGTGCCGCAGGGCTGCACCGTCCTGGTCAAGGCCTCCCACGCCATGGGGTTTGAGCGGGTGGTGGAGCGCCTCGCAGGCGGTCATGAAAAAAATTCTTTCTTTAACTCAAAATAGCGCTTGGAGAGGATGCCGCACACATAGGTGCCGGGCGATTTTTTCGTCTCCTTGTCCAGTTTGTCCAGATAGACCGGCTCCTGGAATTCGATGACCACGGTGGCCTTCCGGATCCTGGGGAAGTGATCCTCAAAGACACCGGCGGAATTGACGATGACCATGGGCACCACAGGAACCCGGCCCTTTTCGGCGATCTTAAAGCTGCCGTCGTGAAAGGGGAGGAAGGTATCGTTTACCTTGTTGCGGGTGCCCTCGGGAAAGATGCAGAGGGAGATACCGGCCTTTACCTCCTCCACGCCCTTCAGAATGGTTTTTAACCCTTCCTTGATGTTTTCCCGATCCAGGAACAGGCAGTGGATATTTTTCATCCACAAATTCAAAAGCGGCCATCTGAGCATCTCGCGCTTTGCCACATAGCCGGTCACCCGGGGAAAGGCGGAGAGGGTGAGCACGATGTCGAAGTAACTGCGGTGGTTCCCCACATAGAGGACGGCAGTGTCCCTTGGGATGCGCTCCGTGCCCCGCACGATCAGGCGGGTGCCCGCAAGACGGGTGATGCAGCGAAACCCCCAGCCTACAATGGCCTTGGAGCTTTTGTCCTTAAGGGCCGGATTGCATTTTCCGATGATCCACTCCACAAACAGCACCGGGATGGACAGAATCAGGTAGAGCAGCAGATAGAGGACGATCACAATAAAACGAATCATGTTTTTTCCTTTCAGGCGCCTGTGCGCCGCACAGGAATATCGTATCATAAAAATCTCCCCCTGTACATAGAATAGAGCAAAACAGGAAAGGTTTCTGCAGGGAAGCATTGAAAAAGATGAAACGAAAAGGAAAGCTGACGAAAGGGCTGTTTTGCTGGATCCTGGCGGGCTGTATCCTCCTTTTGTCCGGCTGTACATTTTTGCGCGAGGAGAGGATAAAACTGCGCGACCTTGATTTTACGGTGCTCAGTCAGGAGAAGATCCCCGCCGAGCTGCTGGAAATCCTGGAGGGAAAAAAGAACGCCCCCTTCCAGCTGACTTACAGCGACAACGAGTATCTGTACTTATGCGTTGGCTACGGCGCCCAGGAGACCGGAGGGTACAGCATTGCGGTGAACGAGCTGTATCTCACGGACACAAATATCTGCGTCAACACCAGCCTTCTGGGGCCTGAGCTCTCCGAAAAGGGGAACAAGACGCCGTCCTATCCCTACATCGTGCTGAAGACAGAACTTCTGGAACAGACAGTCCTCTTTGAATAGGAAGCCCGTTTGAACAGGAAGCCGGATGCAGCTCTTTTCTTTTTTGGAAATCCATGGTACACTAAAACAGATATCAGGAAGGAGAAGACAGATGCTGCTGATCAAAAACGGATACATGATAGATCCCAAATCCGGCAGGGACGGAAAATACGATATTTTGACGAAGGAAGACAGGATCCTGCAGATCGGGAAGGGGCTGACGGCTCCCGGGGGCCGCTGCAGGGTGATCGACGCGGAGGGGCTTTTGGTGGCGCCGGGCTTAGTGGATGTGCACGTGCATTTCAGGGAACCCGGGTTCACCCACAAAGAGGATATTGCCACCGGGGCGGCGGCCGCCGCCAAAGGAGGCTTTACGTCTGTGGTGCTGATGGCCAATACCAGGCCCCCCGTGGACAACCGGGAGACCCTGGAGCAGGTGCTTGCCAGGGGGCGGGAAACAGGGATCCATGTGTACTCCTGCGCCAACGTGACGCTGGGTATGGGAGGGAAGGAACTGACGCCCATGAAGGAACTGGCGGAGGCCGGGGCGGTGGGCTTTACGGACGACGGCGTCGCGCTGTCGGACGCCTCCCTGGTGCGGAAGGCCATGGAGGTCTCGGCGGCCCTGGATGTGCCCATCAGCTTCCACGAGGAGGATCCGGCGCTCATTGGGGAGAGCGGCATCAACCGGGGAGAGGCCAGCAAAAGACTGGGCATCAGCGGTGCGCCCAGGGAGGCGGAGACCGTCATGGTGGAGCGGGACTTACTGCTTGCCCTGGAGACCGGCGCAAGCGTCAACATCCAGCACGTCAGCGCGGCGGAGACCGTGGAGCTGGTGCGCCGGGCAAAGGCAAAGGGGACGAACATCCACGCGGAGGCCACGCCTCATCACTTCACGCTGACCGAGAAGGCGGTGGAACAATACGGCTCCCTGGCCAAGATGAACCCTCCCCTGAGGACGGAGGAGGATCGGATGGAGATCATCCGCGGGCTGGTGGACGGCACCTTAGACCTGATCGCCACGGATCATGCGCCCCACACGGCCGAGGAGAAGGGAAGGCCTATCACGGAAGCCCCCAGCGGCATCATCGGCCTGGAGACGGCGCTCTCCCTCGGGATCACGGAGCTGGTGGACAAAGGGTATCTGACCATGTGCCAGCTGCTGCGGCTGATGAGCACCAACCCGGCTGCCCTGTATCACCTGGACGCCGGGTATCTGGAGGAAGGCGGCCCGGCGGACCTGATCCTCATCGACACTTATGGGGAGGCGGTGCCGGGGGATTACGCCTCAAAGTCCTCCAATTCCCCCTTTACGGGCTGGAACTTAAAGGGCAGGGTGGTGCGCACCATCGCCGGCGGCAAAGAGGTATATACGGCAAAGAAGAAAGGATAGCGGGATGAAAAAACGAGAAAGGGCGAAGATCCTCTCCCATGTAGAAATCGCGGCGGACATCTTTGAGATGTGGCTGGAGACGGAAGCGGCAGGCCGGGCAAAGCCGGGACAGTTTATCGGCGTCTTCACGGGGGACAAGAGTATGCTGCTCTTACGGCCGATCAGCATCTGTGAGGTAAAGGAGGACGGGACGGCCCTGCGCATTGTCTACCGGCGGGGAGAGCCGGGCACGGGCACCTACGCCGTCTCCCAGTGCCTTCCTCAAAGCAGCGTGGAGATCCTGGGGCCTCTGGGCAATGGATTCCCCCTGGAGGCAGGGGAGGGGAAACGGGCGCTGCTGGTGGGCGGCGGCATCGGCATCCCGCCCCTGGTGGAGCTGGCAAAGCGGCTGGACGCCAAAAAACAGATTGCGGTGGGGTACCGGGGCAGCGGGCAGTTCTTTCTGGACAGGGATCTGGCGGCCTGGGGCGAGCTTTTCCTGGCCACCGAGGACGGCAGCAGCGGGACAAAGGGAAATGTGATGGACGCCATTTTCAGAAACGGCCTGGAGGCGGACGTGATATACGCCTGCGGCCCCATGCCCATGCTGCGGGCGGTGAAGGAACTGGCGGCCCAGAGGGGGATACCGGCGTATCTCTCCCTGGAGGAGCGGATGGCCTGCGGCGTGGGGGCCTGCCTGGGCTGCGTGGTGAAGACGGAAATGGTGCATCACCACACCAATGTGGGCAATGCCCGCATCTGTACCGACGGGCCCGTGTTTGAAGCGGGGGAGGTATCCATATGAACACACAGATCACCATAGCGGGCGTCACGTTTCAAAATCCGGTGATGACGGCATCCGGAACGTTCGGTTCCGGCATGGAGTATGCGGAGTATGTGGATTTAAACCGGCTGGGGGCGGTGGTCACCAAGGGAGTGGCAAAGGAGCCCTGGCCCGGCAATCCCACACCGCGGGTGGCAGAGGTCTACGGCGGTATGCTGAATGCCATCGGGCTGCAGAATCCGGGGATTGACGTCTTTTTGGAGAGGGATATCCCCTTCTTAAAGCAGTATGACACCAGGATCATTGTCAATGTCTGCGGCAAGACCGTGGAAGACTATGTGGCGGTGGTAGAGCGGCTGGGAGAGGAAGCGGCAGTCTCCATGCTGGAGATCAATGTCTCCTGTCCCAATGTGAAAGAGGGCGCCATTGCCTTTGGACAGAAGGCCGACGCCCTGTACCAGATCACCCGGGAGATCAAGCGCCATGCCAGACAGCCTGTGATCATGAAGCTGAGTCCAAACGTCACCGACATAGGGGAGATGGCCAGGGCGGCGGAAGCGGCAGGA
The DNA here is from genome assembly GCA_947594835.1 of uncultured Acetatifactor sp. Lineage (GTDB taxonomy): Bacteria > Bacillota > Clostridia > Lachnospirales > Lachnospiraceae > Acetatifactor. Next base: position 92,456 of record CANQEH010000006.1, read on the forward strand.
GCGGACGCGCTGTCTTTGATCAACACCATCACCGGCATGAAAATCGATATCTACAAGAGAAAGTTTGCCCTTGCCAACAAGACCGGCGGGCTGAGCGGCCCGGCGATCAAGCCGGTTGCGGTGCGCATGGTGTATCAGGCGGCCCAGGCGGTGAAGATTCCCATCATCGGCATGGGCGGGATTGCCACGGGGGAGGACGCCGTGGAATTCCTGCTGGCGGGAGCCAGCGCCGTCAGCGTGGGCGCCATGAACTTTGTGGATCCCGGCACGACGGAAAAGGTGATCCAGGGGATCGAGCAGTATATGGAGCGCTTCCATGTGGAACGGGTGGACGACCTGGTGGGGGCGGTTCTGGAATAAAAATAAGCGGCAAAAAACATAAAATCAGAAATACCTTCATATAGATACTAATATCAGTATGGATATGGAGGTATTTTTGTGGAACTGATCAAGAGAAACATACATATGGATCGAACCAGGGCGGAGGCGGTCACACAGTTTACACTGGAGGACGACGTGAATCTGCCGGAGAACAAGCCGGATGTGGGCACGCTGACCCTGGAGAAGGCGGAGCTTGTCATCGACGAGATCAGACCCGGCACGGACACCTGCACGGTGAAGGGGCGGCTTGCCTATGTGGTGCTGTACCACACCTCGGAGGACGGCAGCAGCCTTGCGTCGATGGACGGGAAGCTTCCCTTTGAGGAAAAGATCCACCTGCAGGGCGCAGCGCCCTCCGACACAGTGGAAGTGGAGGGGGAGGTGGAGGATCTGACGGTCAGCATGATCAACTCCCGCAAGCTGAATGTCCAGTCCCTGGTCACGCTGTCCGCCCGGGTGGAGGAGCTCTATGACGAGGAGGCGCCCATTGCCATCCACGGGGAGGAGAGGGTGGAGTACCGGCGGATGCCCTTCCAGCTGGCACAGATCGCCATCTGCAAAAACGATATCTTCCGGATCAAGGAGGAGGTGTCCCTGCCCTCCAATTCTCCCAACATCTTCCAGATCCTCTGGAGCAGCCTGTCCCTGGGGGATGTGGAATTTAAGGCCATGGAAGAAAAACTGTCCCTTTCGGGGGAGGTGCATTTGTTTGTGCTGTACGAGGGGGAAGGGGAGGAACATCCCGTCCGCTCCTATGAGGCCAGCCTGCCCTTTGGCGGCACCCTGGAATGCCACGGCTGCAAGGAGGGGATGATCCCCGACATCCGCTGCCGCCTGGGCCAGCAGGAGCTGAGCGTGCGGCCGGATTTCGACGGGGAGGAGCGAAACATCGGGCTGGAGCTGGTGCTGGATATCGGCATCCGCATCTATGAGGAAGAAAAGCTGGAACTCATCTCCGATCTCTACGGGGTTTCCAACGAGGTATACGCCGCCTCTGCCAAAACCCATCTGCGCAGACTGTTAGCCCGGGTGACGGGTAAGACCAAGGTCACGGACCGGATCCATGTGACGGAGGGAAGCGTCCTGCAGCTGCTGCACAGCGAAGGAGCGGTGACGCTGGAGCAGCAGGGCACAGTGGAAAACGGGATTCTGCTCCAGGGAAGCATCTCGGTGAAGGTGCTGTATATCACAGGAGAGGACGAGACGCCCTATGGCTGTGCCCGGGCCCAGATCCCCTGCCAGTACACCCTGGAGGTGCCGGGCATCGCCCCGGAGGATCTGGGCAAGGTGCACGCGGAAGTGGAACAGCTTCAGGTGACCATGCTGGACGGGGAGGAGATGGACGTAAAGGCGGTGCTGTGCTTTTCCACGGTGGTCTTTCAGAAGATTCCCGTAGAACTGATCCGCCAGGTAGACGTGGCCCAGCTGGACAGCGCCAAGATGAGCGACCTTCCGGGGATGGTGATGTATGTGGTAAAGGAAGGGGATAACCTGTGGAACATCGGGAAGAAATACTATGTGCCCGTAGATGCGATCAGGGAGTTGAATTCCCTGGAGGGCGATGAACTGACGCCGGGACAGAAGCTGCTGGTCGTAAAGGGCGGCTGACCGGGGCAGACGGATCTGGCAGCAAAAACGGCTTCTGCCCTGAGGGCGGAAGCCGTTTCCCATGTTTCGTTATTGCTCTGTCGCTTCGGTTCCGGCAGTCGTTTTCGCTGCGGCTGCGGCCATATCGTCAAATTTCTTCATCACTGCGTCGTAGGTACGCTTGGAAATGTCGGGAAGGGAACCGCCCCAGGTCTTTTCCGCCTGCTTGTAACCCTTCTCAAAGGCAGCGCGCATATCCTCGATCTTGTCGGGATCCCCGCCGGTCAGCGCATTGGCAAAGTCAATGATCCTGTCGGAAGTCTGCTCCACACCCCAGTAGCCGTCCTCTGCAATATCCGCCTGGGCCTGCAGCTTGGTGGCTGCGTCCACGGTATAGTTGCCGGAGCGCAGGAACTGCCATATGTCGTTGGCTTTCCCGTAGGTGGAAGCCTGCCCGGTCATCATCTTTTCTACCAGGCTGCGCAGCTGCTGGGCGCGGGCATCTGCATCCGCTTTCAGCTTATTCACCAGTTCGGTGTTGGGGGTGTAAGTCTTTTTGACGGAAGAAGCCTTTGTCTCTGTGGAAGGCTCATATACAACGCCGGTGTCGGCGCTGTCCTTTTTGGTTTCCTGGGTCTCGGCCGCTTTCGCGGTCTCGTCGGCTTTCCTGCTCTCCTGGGTGGAATAGCTGTAGGCAGCCGTAACCTGTGATGTAACTCCGTTTACACTCATAGCAATCCCTCTTTTCTGGCGCTTTGCGCCGTTCTGTGGGCCCATTTGGGCGTATCATCCATGATTCTACTACTCTTATCGGCTATTTTCCTGCAAAACTTTACCCTTTTTATGGATTTTTATGGAAAGTTCACAGCGGGCAATGAGCTGGTTTCCATCCTCCAGGGTGTAGGCCGCCTCGATCTCCCCTACATCCTCCCCGAACAGGGAGCGGATGCAGCTGGTGCAGATGTCAAAGGACAGCAGGCCGAAGGGAGTGGCATAGTCGGCCCTGTGACGGGCCCCCGCCTCGAAGACCAGACGGGTGGATACGCTGCCCTTGCGGTTCACCTCCAGGATGTTTCCCTGTAATCTGATACGGCATTTGACCGGGGCGCCTGCCCCCTCCCCTGCCTCCTTGTAAAACAGATAGCGGCAGCCGTCCTGTTCAAAATACTGCGCCGGGGCGGACAGACTGGTGACGGTCTCCACGCCGTCCTCCTCCCAGCGCCGTCCGTTCAGCGTGAGAAAAACGTCTCTCTCCATACTCCCTCAATATTCCTCAATGTTTACTGTCTTGGCGGAAAGGATTCCATACTTGATGATCGAGTTGGCAAAGCGGACGAATTTTTCCGCCTTGTCGCTGACAAAAAAGCGGTACTGGTCGCTGCCCAGGGCGGGGGGCGTCTGGTTCAGCAGGCCTTTGTCCGCCAGCATTCCCTTTAACTCCAGGGCTGTCTCATAGGCGGGGTTGACCAGGGCCACCTTCTCCCCCATGATGCGTCCCAGGGTGGAGCGGATCAGGGGATAGTGGGTGCAGCCAAGGATCAGGGTGTCGATCTCCAGGTCGATCAGCTCCGCCAGATACCTCCTGGCGATTTCGTCGGTGACGGGATCCTGGAGAAGCCCTTCCTCCACCAGGGGGACGAACAGCGGGCAGGCCTTTCCGTAGATGGTCACGTTTCGGTTCAGTTCTTTTATGTACTGGGTGTAAATCTGGCTTCCGATGGTGGCCTCTGTGGCGATGACGCCGATGCGCCCGTTTTTGGTCACCTCCGCCGCCGCCTTGGCCCCGGGCTTTACCACGCCCAGGATGGGGACGTCACAGTCCTCCTCCAGCGCCTCCAGGGCGTATGCGCTGGCAGTGTTGCAGGCAACCACGATGGTTTTCACCTGAAAGGTCTTTAAAAACCGCACGATCTGCTCCGAAAAACGGGTGACCGTCTCCTGGGACTTGCTGCCGTAGGGAACCCGGGCGGTGTCGCCGAAGTAAATGATCCTTTCGTTGGGGATCTGCCGCATGATCTCCCGAAAAACGGTAAGCCCGCCTACCCCGGAGTCAAACACGCCGATGGGGGCGTTTTTTAGCTGCCCGCTGTTTCTTTCCATGATATTCTCCATTCCGAAGCGCTTGCAAGGCGGAGCCGTTAAAGCGCCTCCCAAAATAAGGCAAAATCTGTGAGAAGCCGGCTGCGGAGCCGGATACTGCCGGGTGCAGCGTTTAAGAGGGCCTGGTACAGCCCGCCGTCAAACGTCCACTCTGTCTGCTGTTTTCTTAGGCTGCCGTCCTGCGTTTCTGTCTGGATGGATACCGTATCCGGCGTCAGGGCCAGTTCCGGGTAGAGCAGTCCCCACCAGCCAAGCGCTGCGCAGATACCGGCGGCCAACCGGATCCCCAACCATCTCTTTTTCATGCAATCCTCCCCTTTCTCAAATGGATAGTAGGAGTATTGCCGGGATCTTCCGTTTTATTCCAGGGACTGTTCCAGCCGGATCTGGCGGATGATAGCCTTCTTCTGATTGTCAATGTGGGTGCGGGCGGCGGCGCAGGCCGTCTCCTTGTCCTTGTTTACGATGCTCTGATAGATTATTTTATGCTCTTCCACCAACATTTCATGCTGGCTGCTGTCCTTGATGTATTCAAAGCGGTAGCGGTACATCTGCTCGGAGAGGTTGTTGACCAGCTGGATCAGGCGCTGGTTGCCGGTGGCGCGTACAATGATGTCGTGGAGCGCCACATCCGCCTGGGCGATCTGCTTTTTGTCCCCTGCCCGGACGCACTGCTCAAAGTGCTCGCAGGCCGCTTTCAGGCTCTCCAGTTCCTCCTGGGTGATCCGGTCGCAGGCAAGCTCTGCGCAGAGTGCGTCCAGCGCCCGCCTGACCTCCAGCACATCGTTCATGCTTTTTTCCGTGATCTGGGCCACCTCCGCCCCCCGCCGGGGGATGATAGTGACAAGGCCCTCCTGGGCCAGCTTGTGGATTGCTTCGCGGATGGGGGTGCGGCTTACGCCCAGCCTGTCCGCCAGATGGATCTCCAGCAGCCGCTCGCCGGGCTTGAGCTCGCCGAGCAGGATCTTCTGCCGGAGGGTGTGAAACACCTCATCCCGCAGCGGTAAAGGTTCATCCGTATTCACTGGGAAAGCGTTGTGCATGGGTCTTCCTTTCTGCTTCCGCTAGGTGGGGGTGGTCAGGAACAGCTGGCTGGCCACGCCTTCGTTTTTTAGCTGCCCATAGGCAAAGGAGGCGGCCTGCTCGGTGAGGAAAATACCGAATACGGTGGGCCCGCTGCCGCTCATCAGACTGTTTACGGCGCCCAGCTCCCGCATCCGGCGCTTGAGGGCCCCGATGACGGGATAAGCGCCGATGGTCACGGTTTCCAGCACATTCCCCATGCGGTCTAAAACGCCCTGCAGGCTGCTGGATTCTATGGCCCGTACCATCCCGGGGATATCGGGATGCTTTTGGACGGCCTCCAGATCCAGATTTTCATAGACCGTCCTGGTGGAAACGCTGATGTCCGGCTTTGCCACCAGAAGGTAGAAATCCGGCGCCGGCGTCAGGGGAGTCAGCTTTTCCCCGATGCCCTCCGCCAGGGCGGTGCCCCCTAAAACGCAGTAGGGCACGTCGGCGCCCAGCGACACGCCAAGCCGCATCAGCTCGGCCAGGGGGACTTCCAGATCGTAGAGCCGGCTGATCCCCTTCATCGCAGCGGCGGCGTCCGTGCTACCGCCCGCCATGCCGGCGGCGATGGGAATGTTTTTTTTCAGGTGGATGCGGATGCCGCCCGGGAGGCGGTAGGTGTCAAACATCAGTCTGGCGGCCCTGTACACCAGATTATCCTGGCCGGTGCCAAGCCCCGGGGCGTCTGTGGTGAGGGTGATGCCGTCCTCTGCTTTTTCCAGGGTCAGCTCGTCGCAGAGACCGATGCTCTGCATGATCATCTTTACTTCGTGGTAACCGTTGGGCAGTTTTCCCAAAACGTCCAGTCCAAGGTTGATTTTGGCATATGCTTTGATGCGGCAGGTATCCATATCGCTCCTCGTATGACAGAGCTTCCCCGCCCGGCATGGGGCAGAGGAAGCTCTGGTCTGATTTCCTTATTTTTGTCTGATTATTTGACAGGTTTTGCCCCGGCTTTTTCCTGGGCCGCTTCAAGAGCCTTGCGGAAACGGCCCTTTTTCTTGGCGGGCTGAACCTCCGTCCTGCCGTGCAGGCCCTTTACGTCCAGCACGTAGATGCCGCTGACGACTGCCTTTACTTCCTTTTTTACGGGAACGGAGTCAAAAATCTTTTCGTCACAGATCAGGGAAAGGATCTGCGGGCCTACCTTGGCCTTGATGATGGGAAGCTTTGACCCTCTCATGGCTTTCGGGGTCTGGCTGATGACCGCCTGGGGCAGGCCTGCGTCCTTAAGCTTCATCCGTTTCTTGTCGATGATGAGCATGGAGACGGTCTGCTTGTTTGCCTCCATCATCTCCTTTTGTTGTTCCTGCCTTTTCTGGATCTTTTTTCCCAGAAAGTACAGCGCAACGATGGCGGCTGCAAGTACTACGGCCACTATGATTAAAACGATTGCCCATGTCGGCATAAGTGGTACCTCCTATTGACTGTCTGGCCTGTGCGGCCTGGCAATTGCCATGACAGTATTCTATCACAGATGGCCGCCGGTAGGCAACAAGAAAAGTCTTTTAAAAAGGCTTTTTCTGTGGTATAACTAAATATAGCACTCTCTGCGGTGCGGATCGGCCTCCCCGAAGCGAAGAGGGGAGGGCAGAAAGGAAACGCCGCCATGGGCGGCAGAAATGGGAAGAGACATGAAAAAGCGGGAAAGAAGGATCGGCGGCGCCGCATTTTTATTGACGGCGGCGCTTCTTGCGGGATGCGCTTCGTCCAAAGGGCAGCCCGATCCGGGACAGGGCGGAGGCACACAGGCAGACGCCGTATCTGCGGGGGAACAGACGCCTTTGGACGAGATGGATGTGGATCAGTATGTGACGCTGGGGGATTACCACAACCTGGGCGTTACTGTGGAGGAGCCGGAGTTAAGCCAGGCGGAAGTGCTGCAAAATCTTCAGGAGATCTATCACGGCGCCATGACGGCGCAGGACGGGATCACGGACCGGGCTGTGGAGCTGGGGGATTCCGTGGACATCGACTATGAGGGGAAAAAGGACGGCGTGGCCTTTGACGGCGGCACTGCCAAGGGCGCCTTTTTAAACATCGGCAGCGGGAAGTTTATCCAAGGCTTTGAGGAAGGCCTGGTGGGCGTCATGCCCGGCGAGACGGTGGACTTAGACCTCTCTTTCCCGGAAAATTACGGGAATGCGGAACTGGCGGGCCAGCCGGTGGTGTTTACCGTCACTGTGAACTATATCCTGCCCGGGGAGGAGGGGATGAAGGATTCCCTGGTGGAGGAGCTGGAGATAGAGGGCGTCGCTACGGTGGAGGCCCTGCGGCAGGAGGTGTATGATTACCTGTACGCCAACCTGGAGGCGGAATACGGCGCGCAGATGGAGACGGAGCTTCTGGATGCGCTGGTGGGGCAGTGCACCTACGCAGAACTGCCCGGCGATATGCTGGAGAGCAGCAAAACTGTTTTTTCATCGGAGCTTCAAAGCCTGGCCGGGGCCTATGGTATGGAGACGGACACTTTCTGCAATACTTATTTCGGAATGTCGGCGGATACCTTTGCGGAGGCCCGGGCCGTTGAGAACGTGAGGCAGATGCTGGCCATGCAGGCCATCGCCAACAGAGAGGGGTTAAGGGTCTCCGACGAGGAGCTGGAGGAACAGCTGAAGGCCTATGCAGACAGCGCGGGCTATGACACTGTGGAGGAATTTGTGGGAGAGATCTCCAAAGAGGATTACCGGGATTATTTTATGACGGAAAAGGTGCTGGACTTTTTGATGGCGCAGCATCAGGCAAAGTAAAGCAGGGCAAAACGGCAGCCGCAGCGGCGGCGGAAAAGAGGGAAAGATGGATCTGACAGACATTCGGGAATTATATCGAAGCAGAGAAAAATATGCGGGGCAGGAGGTGACCGTGGGAGGCTGGGTCAGAAGCAACCGGGACTCCAAGAACTTTGGCTTTCTGGTCATCAATGACGGGACTTTCTTTGAACCCCTTCAGGTGGTGTACGGCGAGGGCCTTTCAAACTTCCAGGAGCTCTGCAAGATCAATGTGGGCGCGGCGCTGGTGGTGCGGGGAACCATCGTGGAGACGCCGGACGCCAAGCAGCCCTTTGAGATGCAGGCCGCCGAGGTGCTGGTAGAAGGCCCCTCCACGGCGGATTATCCCCTGCAGAAAAAGCGGCACAGCTTTGAATACCTGCGCACCATCCCCCACCTGCGCCCCAGAACCAACACCTTCCAGGCGGTCTTTCGGGTGCGCTCCCTGATCGCGTACGCCATCCACAGCTTTTTTATGGAGCGGGGCTTTGTCTATGTGCACACGCCCCTGATCACGGGAAGCGACTGCGAGGGAGCAGGCGAGATGTTCCAGGTGACTACGCTGGATCTGGAAAATGTGCCCAGGACAGACAAGGGACAGGTGGACTACAGCCAGGACTTCTTTGGCAAGCCCACCAACCTGACGGTGAGCGGCCAGCTGAATGTGGAGACTTACGCTTTTGCGTTTAAAAATGTGTATACGTTCGGCCCTACCTTCCGTGCGGAAAACTCCAATACCACCCGCCATGCGGCGGAGTTCTGGATGATCGAGCCGGAGATGGCCTTTGCGGACTTAAAGGACGATATGATGCTGGCCGAAGGGATGTTGAAATATGTGATCCGGTATGTGCTGGACAACGCGCCGGAGGAGATGGCCTTCTTTAACCAGTTCGTGGACAAGGGGCTGATCGAGCGGCTGGAGCACGTGGCAAACTCCGATTTTGCCCATGTGACCTATACGGAGGCTGTGGAAATCCTGGCAAAAAACAATGAGAAGTTCGACTACAAGGTCGCCTGGGGCTGCGACCTGCAGACGGAGCACGAGCGGTATCTCACGGAGGAAGTGTTCAAGCGTCCGGTGTTTGTGACGGATTATCCCAAGGAGATCAAAGCCTTTTATATGAAGTTAAACGAGGACGGGAAGACTGTGGCAGCCATGGACTGCCTGGTGCCCGGCATTGGCGAGATCATCGGCGGCAGCCAGCGTGAGGACAAGCTGGAGGTGCTGAAGGCGCGGATGCAGGAGATGGGCCTCAAAGAGGAGGACTATGATTTTTATCTGGATCTGCGCCGCTACGGTTCGGTGCGCCATGCGGGGTTTGGCCTGGGCTTTGAGCGCTGTGTGATGTATCTGACCGGCATGGGCAATATCCGCGATGTGGTGCCTTTCCCCAGGACGGTGAACAACTGCGAACTCTGATCTGGGCGGCGGTTTAGAAATTCTTAAGGCGTTCCGGCTTGTTTTGCAGGTGAAAATTCGACAAAAGTGTGATAAGATTTTGGCATGAAGAACAAAAGAGTCATCCGATCTGTGAATTTCATATTGGTGTCTGCGCTGACGGCGGCTATGCTGCGCGTTGGCGCACAGCAGACGCTGCCTGCAAAGGCCACCACCATAGGGGAAATCCAGCAGCAGATCCAGGCCCATGAGGAGGAGCTGGGGCAAAGACAGAACGAGGTCACAGCCCTGGAGGATGAGCAGGATCTGCTTCTGGAAAAAATGGAAGACCTGAACGCGGAAATCATCAATACCATGGCCAGTATCGGGGTCAAGGAGGAGGAAATCGCGCAGAAGGAGGAAGAGATCGCGGGCAAGGAGGTCGAGATTGATCAGACTGCCCGGGAATACGACGCCGCCAAGGCACAGGAGGAAGCCCAGCGGCTGGATATGGCCATCCGCACCAGAATGCTTTACGAGCAGGGCGACACCACCTATATGACCGCCCTGTTGAACGGACAGGGGCTGGCGGATGTCTTAAACCACCTGGACTACGTGGAGAAGGTCTACGAGTACAGCAAGGCGAAGCTGGACAGCTATGTGGAGACAAAAGACCAGCTTCAGGCGCTGTGGAACCTGCTGGAGGAGGAAAAGGCCTCCCTGCAGGCGGATCAGGCCCAGCTGGAAGCCGACCAGGCGCTTCTTCAGGAGCAGAAGGGGGAACTGGACGGGATGCTGGCCCAGTTAAAGGCCCAGTCCGCCAACTACGACGCGGCCATCAGCAGGGCTAAGCAGGCGGCGGCGGCAGTCCAGAAGCTGCTGCAGCAGGACAAAAAGAAACTGCAGCAGATGCAGGCGGCCCAGAATGCGGCAAACGCCACCTATGCCAACACCAGCTATACCTCTGTCATAGACGGCGCGGCGGGCAGCGACCTGGGGAAAAAGGTAGCAAAGTTTGCGGTGCAGTATATCGGGAACCCCTATGTGGCGGGGGGGACCAGCCTGACCAACGGGGCGGACTGCTCCGGGTTTACCTATGCGGTGTATTTAAGCTTCGGGTACAGTATCCCCAGAACTTCCACCCAGCAGCGCAGCGCAGGCACGGGGGTCAGCCTTGAGGAGGCCCAGCCTGGGGATCTGGTCTGCTACGACGGCCATGTGGCGCTGTATATCGGAGGGGGCCTGGTGGTTCATGCCAGCAACAGCAGCCCTTACCCCAGAGGAGGCATCAAGGTGAGCAACGCCCAGTACAGGACGGTGCTGGCGGTCCGGCGGATTGTTTAACTGACAGAAAGGTTTTGTGGATAGGATGTTAAGGATAGGATGTCATTTGTCTTCCTCCAAGGGATTTCTCGCCATGGCGAAAACGGCGGAGTCCATTGGAGCCAATACGTTTCAGTTTTTTACCAGAAATCCCCGGGGCGGGGCGGCAAAGGACTGGGATCCGAGGGATATACAGGAGATGTTTGGATATTTCGAGAAGGCCGGGATTGCCTGTCCCCTGGCCCATGCCCCCTATACCTTAAACGCCTGCGGGGCGCAGGAGCGGGTGCGCCAGTTTGCCTTGGAGACCATGGCGGACGACTTAAAGCGTCTGGAGCAGATCCCGGGCGCCCTCTATAATTTCCATCCGGGCAGCCATGTGGGCCAGGGGGACGAACAGGGGATCCAGCAGATCGCGGATACCTTAAACCGGGTGCTCTGGGAAGGGATGCACACTACGGTGCTTTTGGAGACCATGGCGGGGAAGGGCAGCGAAGTGGGCCGAAACTTTGAGCAGCTGCGGGAGATTTTGGACAGGGTTGAGCTGTCCCAGAAGATGGGAGTGTGTCTGGACACCTGCCATGTGTGGGACGGGGGATACGATATCGTGGAGGATCTGGACGGAGTGCTTGCGGCGTTTGACCAGACGGTGGGACGGGCGCGGCTGAAGGCCATCCATCTGAACGATTCCATGAATCCAAGAGGCAGCCATAAGGACCGGCATGAGAAGATCGGCCAGGGGCACATCGGGGCAGAGGCTTTCCGAAGGATTGTGACGCATCCCATGCTGCGGGATCTGCCCTTTTATCTGGAGACGCCAAACGAGCTGGACGGATATCAGGCGGAAATTGCGATGCTGAGGGAAATGGCAGGGTAAAGCGGCAGACGCTTCGCCCTCTGAGACTGCCTGCCGCCTCCCGGCGGGCGCATTGTAAGCGCTGCCCTCTGGCGTTTTCGCCAGGAAGTGCGGGACACGGCAGGCCAAACGGCAGGTTACAGGTATTTCTGCAGATCCTTGCAGAGTTCTTCCTCGATGGAGATGAGGTCTTTGCAGAGCCCCTTGGAGGGTTCGTCCGCCGCCTTGTACTGATTTAAGTATTTGTGCAGGGACTTGATGCCCATGTTGCAGCCGTCGGTCATCAGGCTGGCGATGGTGGCGTCGCTGTTGTCCATGCCGATCTTCAGATTGGTCTTCATCCAGGACATCCCCTTGGCCATGGCGCTGGGGTCTTTTTCTTCGCTGTGGTGCCCGATGAGCTGGGAGTGGATTTCGTTGCCCAGTTTTTCGTGGTGTTCCCGGCTCTCTCTCAGCAGCTGTTTCATGCTGCTGTCCTGGATCTTTTCCATCACTTCGTCGATAGTGGAAACGGCCATCTTGGAGCCGGAGTCACATTCCTTGAGCAGGTAAATGGTGTCGTTGTTTGTCATGGCAAATCCTCCGTTTTGTTTTGATGGGAATAGTATGCCACATGGGAAGGGGTTTTATACCGCGGGGCAAAGCGGTGGGGAAAGCCGGCAGAAAAGATGAAAGATTTAAAGAGATCGTACACTCGGACATAACATAGAGCTAAAAGCGCTGAAACAGCCCAAAGGGATGTTCGCGGAAAGGGTTTGTAGAATGAAAGCGGCAGATATCATACAAAAAATTTTGTGCATTCTTTTACTGGGACTGTTTCTTCCTGTTCTATTTTGCGTCTGCTTTATAGGGAATGCCATGCCGTACTGGGGATCCATGAAGCTGGTGACCAGGCTGCCGGATCAGATCCTCTTTTTGATGGCATTGGCAGGAGTGGGCGTCTGTATTTTTCTCTTTCGGAAATTCGCAGGCGGGGAACTCACACGGCGCGGCAACTGGATAACAAACGGGGTGCTGGGGCTTCTCTTCTTTGGTCTGTATTTTTTAAACCTGTGGATTGCAAAAGAAATCTGTTTTCTCCTGAATGCAGATTCCATGGTGGTGAGCGGCGTGGCTTACGAGTATGTCCATGAGCGGAAGCTGGGAGATTTTTATTATCTGTCCATGTATTCCAATAATATTCCCATCGGTTATCTCTTGGGACGGCTTTTGCGGGTGGCAGTGAATATGCAGCAGTATCCCTATCCCATCCACGAGTTTATCTGGATACAGGTGAATTGTATTCTTTTTTCCATAGCAGGATTTTTTTGCTGTCTCACTGTAAAGCGTATGACGAAAAGGCTTCTGCCTGTGGCTGCTTCCTTTCTCCTCTATGTTGCTGTTGTGGGTATATCGCCCAGGAAAATCGCGCCTTACACGGATACATACGGAATGGTCTTTCCGATCATTAGTCTCTATTGCTATGTCTGTTACAGACAGGCCAGGCGGGAATGGGGCAAGTGGGCGTATCTGTCGGCGTCTCTCATCGCTGGGATGGCTGGCGGTCTGGTCAAGCCCAGCATCTATATTGTCGTGATTGCAATTTTGGGAGCGGAAGGGATCGGTTTTCTGAAACAATATAAGGCGCGGTGGCGTTTTCTGCTGGCAGAGCTTGTGCTTGCAGGAAGTCTGCTGTACGGCAACCGGCTTTGCATGGATCATATGATTTCTGAACTGGGGCTGAATTTTAATGAGGAGATAGAGGCCGGATGGCAGCATTATTTTCTGATGGGGCTGAACGAGGCGACGACCGGCGGTTATAATGCAGAGGATGCGGCAATGTTCGGCGAGTTTCAGAGCAGCAGAGATGACCGCATCCATGCGGAATTGGAAAGAGCCGTCGGAAGGCTGAAAGACAGGGGGGCCATCGGGAGCCTTTCCTTTTATCTCCGGAAAATGGCCATGGTGTTTAACGACGGCACTTTCAATTGGAAAACGGAATATATGGGGGATCAGGAATACCCCGTGGATCTATCCAGTAAAACACCGCTGACAGAACGGCTCCGAAGCATTTTCTGGTCCAATGAACAGGGGTACGATGTGGGGGGATATAACACATTTTGCCAATTGGTCTGGTTATTTAGTCTGATCGGAATCCCGGGTATATGTATGGGCGGGATCAGACGGGAAGAAAACAATATTTTTGTCATCGCCTTTCTGGGGATTTTTCTCTATCAAATGCTGTTTGAGGCGAGAGCCAGGTATCTGTTTGTGTTCTTGCCGGTGATTCTGGTGATGTCCATATGCGGTATCTGGGAATACGCACATATCCACACCAGGAAAGCTTTCTGCCTGCGGGTACAGTTTCCGAAACTACGGAAAACGAAACGAGAAGAGGGCGTATGAAAACCAGATTCTGCTCTTCCGCTCCCGTGGCCGCCGAGGGCATCGGCCCCAATGGGCAGGACGGAGCGGCAAAGCGGCTGTTTAAAAATGTATCGGATGGCTTCCCAGAGGAGCCGGGCAATCTGAAATAGGACGTGAAATAGGACGCGGAAACTCTCTCTGGGCCGCTTTCCCACGCATATCTCTGAAAACCCCTTCATAAGATGTAAAAAACATTCTCAAAGGCACATCATGAAGGAATATATCGAGGAGCGCGCCGTAAACATTGCCAATTACATCATCGACTGCAATGCCACAGTCCGGCAGACGGCGAAGACATTTGGAGTAAGCAAGAGTACGGTACATAAGGACGTAACAAAATAGAACGGCTGGGAGGGAAGGTGGTGAAGGGGAGAATTTTTTATTGTGAAACAATATAATTGAAGATAGCAGGCTTGGCCGTGATAAAATTGAAATGAGGATTAAATTATGTACGCATTGTATGGCACTGCGCTTTTTGTAATACTTTTTATGCTGGCGGCGTGGACATTTGTGCTATGGCAATATAATCATTCGTCATACCGGCAAGTTACCGGTAATTCATTTTTGGCTGTTTTGTTTGATAAGGGAAGATATGGAGAATATCTGATCTATCGCTTTCTCCGTGCATATGAAAAACAAGGCGCAAGATTTCTTTTTAACTGCTATCTGCCGCGCGAAAACGGAGAAACAACAGAAATAGACGTGATGATGATAAGTAAGACCGGAATCCATGTGTTTGAGAGTAAAAACTACAGCGGATGGATATTCGGCGATGCAAAAGGGAAAAACTGGACACAGACCCTGCCGCGGGGACGTAAATCTCATAAGGAATACTTCTTAAATCCTATTAAACAAAATCAGCTGCATATTAAATGGCTGAAGCAATACCTTAAGGATGAAACAGTGCCGATTTATTCTATTGTAGTGTTTTCTGAAAGGTGTACTTTGAAAAAGATTGATGTGTCTGGCGCTGATGCCATCGTGCTCAAGATAGATCGCCTGTATCGGACAGTAACTGAAATGAATGCGAGAGTGCCTTTGGCGTTGGATGAACACAGGATTGATCGGCTTTATGAAAGATTATATCTTAATACGCAGGTCGATGATCAGGTAATGCAAAAACACATTGAAACTATTGAAAACCGTGTTCTTAAAAAAGGCATATTTTGAAAAGGATGTTGAAACCAAGACGGTATCAGTGGATTTTCACGGCGAAAAACAAGTGCTATGTTCTAAATGCGGCGCACCTATGGAACTGCGTACTGTGAACAAAGGCACTCATGCGGGAAAAAGGTTTTATGGATATGGAGCGATACGGGGGAGCGGATTCTCTGGACCGAATATAGCGGTCAGGGGGTGATAATTGCATATCATACGGCGATAGGGCATTGATAAACTTGCGGAAGCAGGTTTATTGGATGCTCCTTTTTATTTGCGGCATGAGCACATTTTAAATAGATTGAGCAATGGGAGACATTTCTGATGATATTTTCAGATCGATTTTCATAGAATGGACAAAGGTTATTAGAGGGAGGTGTGTTTCGCTGTGGAAATTTTTTTCGAAAAAATATATTCGGAAAAAAAGAGAAAACTGAATTATATCATACATAATCCAAACACAGCGGAGAAGACTGCCCAGATACTGCTGGATATATTGATACAGGCAAATGAGAAGAAGGTGGAGAGAAAGCTGCGGAAGATGGCAGAGTAGCATAATAAAGATGGCAGGGTAGCATAATAAATTTCTGATTGTATCGTATCGGAACTTAGGGTAGAATAATGTCATAGAGCTGGGTTGTATAACAGGCTCATGAAGATTGGAAAGGGAAAACAGAATATGTGCTATAGCATTGATGAGATAAAAAATAGAACGACACCTATCGCAAAGGCATATGGGATTGGCCGGATGTGTCTCTTTGGATCTTATGCCAGAGGGGAAGCGAATGATGACAGCGATGTGGATCTGTATATAGAGCGCGGTAAAATGAAAAGTCTGATACAGTACTTTGCTTTTGTCGATGAATTGGAAGATGCTTTAGAGTGCCATGTGGATGTGGTTACGACAGGGATTGAGGACAAGCAGTTCTTGGCGGGAATTATGCGGGAGGGAGTACTTTTGTATGAAGAATGAGGATATTGTGATCCTTAAGAAAATGATTAAATACTGTAATGATATTCATACTCTTATGGATCGGTTTGACAGAGATTTTGAACAGTACAAAAAGGATATTTCTTTTCAATATGCTTGTAATATGTGTATTATTCAGATTGGAGAACTGGCCAACAGATTATCTGATGAAATCAAGGAAGCGAATAAAGAGATTCCGTGGCGTGCAATCAGAGGGATGAGAAATCTTCATGCACATGATTATGAAAATGTTGATCTGGAGATTGTATGGAATACGTTGCTGGAGGATATCCCGGCATTGGAAGGTAATTTGAGAAAAATCGAATAGAAAGGCCATCTTCATGAACATCGCCGCCTACTGCCGTGTCTCCACCGATAAAGCCGACCAACTAAACAGCCTGGAAGCACAAAAAAATTTTTTCACCGAGTACACCAACCGCACAGGGGATAACCTTGTGCGTCTCTATGCCGATGAGGGGATCTCCGGCACGAAGATCAAGAATCGCAAGGAGTTTTTGCGTATGATGTCCGATGCGGAGCACGGCCTGTTTGACATGGTGGTGGTAAAGGACATTTCCCGCTTTGCCCGCAATACGGTGGACTTGCTTCAAAATATCCGCAAGTTAAAAGCGCTTGGCATTGAAACGCAGTTTTTGACCGCCAATATGACCAGCATGGGGAACAGTGAATTTGTGCTGACGATCTTCGGCGCACTGGCACAGGAAGAAAGCGCCAACACCTCCAAGCGTGTGAAATTTGGGAAACGGATGAACGCAGAAAAAGGACGTGTCCCCAACATTGTCTACGGCTATGACAAGACCATCGGCGATTATTTTCACTTGGAAATCAACAGGCAGGAAGCGGAAGTCATCCGGCAGATCTATCAATGGTATCTACAGGAGGGCTGCGGTGCGGCTAAAATAGCAAATATGCTGAATGAAAGAGGACTTAAGACAAAGCGCAGCTGCAACTGGAGCCAGAACGCGGTCTGCCGCATTTTGACCAACGAACTCTACACAGGAAAAGTAATCAATGGCAAACAGGAAGTGGAGGATTTCCTGACCGGAAAGCGAAAAGAGAAGGCTGAAACGGAGTGGCTGGTCACAGAACGGCCCGATTTAAAAATCATAGAGCCGGAAGACTTTGAAAAGGTGCAGCAGATCCTTCACGGCAGACACGCTTCTTTTAATATGAACAGAGAACGACAGAGCAATCAGTATCTTTTCTCCACATTGATCCGATGTAAGGAATGTGGCTGGTCTTTTCGCAGGATGGTGCGCACCTATAAGAATACTTATGTCCGCTGGGTATGCTCAGGACATAACGGAAAAGGGGCGCACAGCTGCCCCAATGCGGTCACGATAAATGAGGACGAGTTGATGGATGTGCTGCAGGAGTATTTTAATCATATCCTCAGCCAGCGGAAAAAAGTAGTGAAGTATGTGGTGGATGAGTTTCAGCGTGTTTACAAGGCGAAGGATGAAAATCTGGAATATGAAAGAGAACTGAAAAACCAGTTAAATAAACTGACAAAAGCCCGCGACAAATATATGGATATGTATGCGGATGACCTGATCACCAGACAGGAGCTGAATGACAGGATCGGCAATTACCGAAAAGAGATCGAGCGTCTGGAGGGCGAACTGAAAATGGTGTCTTCTCATCTGACAAAGGGAGAGCAGCTTGAAAGTGTTTTAAATCGTACCTTCAAAGAGATAGAGGACATCACAGATATTTGTGAAATGACGAATGCCCAGCTAAAACGTATCATTCAAAAGATCGAGGTGGACAAAGAGGGAAATGTGGAAATCTTCCTGCGTTTGTTTGGAGATCTGGGGTTAGAGAAAACATTCTAAATTGTTACAACCATACATAAGGATGTAACCGACCGCCTGATGCAGATCAACCCCGCCCTGGCCAAACAGGCCAGGCAGGTGCTTGACGTGAACAAGTCAGAGCGCCATATCCGGGGAGGCCTGGCCACGAAGGAGAAATATATGCAAAAGCAGCAGGGCGACGACTGAGAGGAAAAGGCCGAAATACAGGCATATTGCCAATTCCTGTATGGCGGTCTTTTTTCATGCATTTGTAGGTTTGTCAAACATTTGTTACACTGTCTGCAGATAATCCATTAGCACTTGTTTGGGAGTATGCCAGCCAAGAGGACGCATAGGGAAACGGTTGTAGTCTCTCTGGTTGTATCGTTCCAGCTGACGGCTGAAATCCTCAAAAGAATAGAACCTGTGGGTGGCATAGAACCTCTCATTGTCCTTTCGGTGGCTGC